>NZ_JAUERW010000004.1:0-342501 GCF_041060465.1 Pseudomonas sp. W2Oct36 | reverse complement strand
GTGCTGGGGCGCGCCCCCCCCGGGTGTGTGTGGTCGGGTGGCCGCGTTGGGGGACGTGCACCCCCCCAACCCCACCCCAAACACCCCCCACCCCCCCCCCCCCCCACTCCTACAGGATTTGCATTCATTCAGAAAAAATCGGTTTTGCATTCATTCAGAAAAATCGGTTTCGATTTATTGAAAGCAGCCGCAGCATCTACAGCTTCAACCCCACCGGCCACGTATCACTCAGCTTGTACCCCTCCGGCCACGGGTCGCTCGGGTCGAGCATGTGCTGGTGCGTCCCGGTGATCCACGCCCGCCCGGACAGGCTCGGGATGATCGCCTTGCGCCCGGCCACTTCAGTCTCGCTCTGGATCTTGCAGTGGAACTCCGAGCCAATGATCGAACGTCCGATAAACCGGTCCCCCACCTTCAACTGACCCTTCGCATGCAACACCGCCAGCCGCGCCGAACAGCCGGTGCCGCACGGCGAGCGGTCGATCTTGCCCGGGCGAATTACCACCGCGTTTGCCGCATTCGCCACGCCGCCGTCAAAATTCACCGGCGCGGCGATCTGGCAGAACGAAATATGATTCCAGTCTGTGTTCAACGGGTGGCTGAAACCCAGTTGCTCGTTGGCCGCGTTGGTGATTTTCAGGCCGGTGTCCACCAGGTCCTTCGCCTCATCGGCGGTCAACGAAAAGCCCAGCTTCACCGAATCGACGATGGCAAAACTGTCGCCGCCATAGGCGGTATCGACCTGCATCGAACCCAACCCCGGCACCTCGATCCACACGTCCAGCTGATCGGCGAAAGAAGGGTGGTTGTGCACCTCGACGCTCGTCACCTTGCCGTCGCGGCACTGGGCAATCGCCTCGATCAGGCCGCCCGGCGCCTCCAGTATCAGCCGGGTTTCCGGCTCGGTCATCGGCAGAATCCCGCTGTCCAGCAGCACCGTCGCCACGCACAGGGAATTGGAACCGGACATCGGCGGCACGTCGGCCGGCTCCATGATGATCCAGCCCATCTGCGCCTTCGGGTGCTTGGGCGGCACCAGCAGATTGACGTGACGGAACACCCCGCCGCGGGGCTCATTGAGCATGAAATTGCGCAGCACGTTGTCCTTCTCGATCCAGCGCGACTGCTCCCAGATCGTCTCTCCGGGAGGCGGCGCAACCCCGCCAACAATCACATCGCCCACCTCACCCTCGGCGTGACAACTGACCACATGAATCACTTTCGACGAGCGCATGACCTAAAATCCTCCTGAGCAGGCTCTAGTTGATTGATCGCAAAAAATCCGCCGTCTCCGGCCGTTGCGGGTTGCCGATCACCTGATCCGGCGTGCCGATCTCGTGCACCAGCCCGTTGCGGAAAAACGCCACGCGGTCCGACACGTCCCGGGCGAAGCGGATTTCGTGGGTCACCAGAATCATCGTCATGCCGTCCTCGGCCAGCATGCGCATGGTGTCCAGTACCTCGCCCACCAGCTGCGGATCGAGGGCCGATGTCGCTTCGTCGAACAGCATGTAATCCGGCGACATCGCCAGCGCCCGGGCAATCGCCATACGCTGCTGCTGGCCGCCCGACAACTTGCCGGGAAACACCTTGAGCTTGTCGCCCAGCCCGACGTGGGTCAGCTGCTTGACCGCCAGCGCTTCGGCTTCGGCCTTGCTTTTGCCCAGCACCGTGCGCGGGGCGAGCATCACGTTTTCCAGCACCGTCAGATGGGGAAACGCGTTCCACTGTTGAAAGACGATGCCGATCTTCTGCCGCAGCTTGTTGATGTCCGTGCCCCTGGCGTGGACCTCGGTGCCGTCGACGCGAATGCTGCCGCTCTTGATCGATTCCAGGCCGTTGATGCACATCAGCAAGGTCGACTTGCCCGAGCCCGAACCGCCGATGATCGACACCACTTCGCCCTTGTTCACCTGCAGGCTCACGCCCTTGATGACCTCAAGCTCGCCGAAGGACTTGTGCACGTTGTCGATCTCAATCATTTTCCTGCCACCTCGTTTCCAGCCGGGCGCCCAGGCGAGCGACCACCAGACTCATGACGTAATAAATCAGGCCGGCGATGCACAGCACCAACAGCGGCTCCTGAATGCGCGTGACGATGGTTTGCGAGGCGCGCAGCAGTTCGACGATGCCGATCCACATCACCAGCGCGGTGTCTTTCATCACCCCCAGCAGCAGGTTGATCCAGCCGGGAAACGCCACGCGGGTGGCCATCGGCATGACGATCTGGCGCAAGTCCTGCCAGTACGTCAGGCCCAGGGAACGACTGGCGCGGCGCAGGCTGAGCGGCACCGACAGCACGCCGCTGCGCACGATCTCCGTGCAGTAAGCGGTGACGTACAGGCCCAGCACCACGCAGGCGACGGCGAAGGCGCTCCAGTTCAGGCCGACGATGCTTTTCAGCGCGTTGAACAGCACGAACTGGATCAGCAACGGCACGCTGCGAAACACGTCCAGCAGCCAGGCCAGCGGGATCGTGCTGCGCGGCAGCAGGGCGCGGGCCATGCCGCAGACCAACCCGGCCAGCGTGCCGATGAACATCGACACCACGGTCAGCAAAATCGTGACCCAGGCGCCCTGAAGCATGAATTGCAGGTCGTTCCAGCTGAACGTGCTCTCGAACATGCCCATCTCCTCAGTACCGGAACAGCCGCCAGGACAGCAGCCGCGCAACGGCCACGATCAGCTTGGCGATCAGGTAATAGAGCACCGCCGCAATGGCGAAGAATTCGAAGGTGCGGAACGTCTTGACGTTGTAATCCTGGGTCACGCCGGTGAGGTCGTTATTGAGGCCGACGATCACCCCCATCGAGGTCATCAGCACGGCCCAGACCATCTGGTTGGTCAGCGGATAGAAAACGATGCGCAGCAACTGCGGAATTACGATCAGCCGATAGGCCTGGGGCGCGCTCATGCCCAGCGAACGGGCGGCGCGCAATTGCGTGTCGGGCACGGCCTTCAGCCCGCCGCGAAAGTTCTCCGCCAGATAGCCCGCGTTGTTGATGGTGATGCCCGCCAGCAACGCCGCCCACGAGCTGATGTGCAGGCCGAACGAGCCCAGGCCGAAATACAGGATGTACACCTGGAACAGCGACGGCGTGTTGCGCGCGATGGAAATCCAGGTCGCCGCGAAGCCTCGGAACAGCCGGTTTTTGCCCTGGCGCATGAACACCAGAAACAGCGCGATGGTGACGCCGAGGATCATCGACAGCGCGGCGGTTTCGAAGGTGACCCACGCGCCGTTGAGCATGTCAGGCAGCGCCTTGAACGCCGCGCGCCAGTGGAAGTTGTAATCAAACATGGGGGCTGGCCTCGGCTGCATCGGCGGCAAGGGCAGCGCCCTGCAGCCAGATCGGCAGGCGACCGCTGGCGACTCCGGTGATCGCGCTGTTGACGCACTCGGCCAGGCTGGCGAAATGCACGCGACGCCCCACCAGTCCGGGGGCGTAGTGCGCGTATTTGCCGGAGTTGGTCATCAGGTTGCGCGCGGTCGGCGGAATCACCGGTTCGCCGAGCATGCACCAGCAGGTGTCGGTGACGAACTGCACGCCGAAGCCTTCCAGCGTGTCGACGTAGCCGGCCTGTTGCGCGCGCTCCAGGGTAGCGCGGCCACAGGTCACGACAATCGCCACGTTTTCGTGTTTGCGCTGGTTGCCACACAGGTGCGCCAGCATTGCGCATTCGCTCAGGGAAAAATGCGGATTGCCCAGCGTCACGGCGTCCACTTCCGGCGTTTGCGCGCTGTTCAGCTCGCGCCAGCTGTGGAGCAAGTCCGCCAGGCTGATGCTCAGGGTTTTCTCCGGCGCGTGCCCGTCCAGCGCGAGTTCGGCGGTGGTGGCTTCGGGGGTCACGCCAGCGATATGGAACATCGGCGCAGCGGAGGTGGTGGCGAACGCCGCGCCGAACGCCTTGAGGTCATCCAGCGTGGGCGCCTTGTGCTCAAGGCCGCAGATCACCGGGATCGTGGCGCCGCACAGCAGCCCGACGTTATAACCGAGCAGCGGGTAGAAACTGTCGTCGAGGCCGTCCAGGACAGGGACGTCGATGCGTAGGGTCGCCAGACGTTGCTGGGTCAGGTGGCAGCCGATCTTCGGCGCGCGGCCGGTGAGGGCGATGCAGATGTCGAGGTAGTCCGGGTACTTCAGGGTGCGCGCGCCGATCACGCTGTTGGCGTACACCACCGCATTGGACTCGGCCCAGACGATCTGCTCGCCCAGCTCCGGCGCGCTGTCCAGCAGGTATGGCGCGCAGGTAAAACTCACCCGCGCGCCCATCTCCAGATAGGCATCGCCCAGCTGACTGGCCGGTTCGCCAAGGGCCGGATCAACGCCCAGTTCGCGCCAGCGGCGCTTGTCCACGGAGATGGAATTGAGGGTGGTGGGCACGCGGACCTTGGCGCCCCAGGCCACCAGTTGCCGGGCGAACCGCAGGCTGGCCGGCCCGGTGTAGATGCAGCCGTCGATGTGCGCCTGGGTGATGTCCAGCAGTTCCGTCGCGCCCTGCAGCTCGGCCATGCGCAGGATGATGCCCATCGCCACCTGCGCGGCTTTGCCGTAAGCGCCGTCGAGAAAACCCTGGTCGGTTTCGGTGAGTGAAATCTGGGTGATCGGGCGCTGACGTATCAGGCTTTTTTGATCGCGAGGGAGTGGTGGCGGCAGGCAGGCAAAGCCGCTCACGCGGTCATCTTCCACCCGCACGAAAGCAACGTCCCGCAGGGCCGCAAAGCCCGCTTCGCCGAGGCTGATCACCGGGATCGAATGGCCGAACATCTGTTCGGCGATCAGCACGCCGAGGGTGAGGATGTCTTCCACGCGTTCGAAGACCAGTGCGGCCGGCGCGTGGCCGTTGAGGATCAGTTCCAGCAACACGCTGCTGCCGGTGCACGAACCGCGCCCGCTGGGAATGGCCAGCACCCGGCCGTTGATGAACTGACCGCTGAGGGGGTGATGGCGGTCGATCACTTCACCGGTAAACGGCTCGACCCCGCCCCAGAAACTCAGGCCCACATCGGCGTACAGCAATTCACCTTGCGCGCTGCCGGCGACGAGACAGCGCCCGTTCAACGAGACTTCAGACATCGTGGGCTCCTGAGTGAGTGAATCGCTTTTAGCGGGTGACGCTGATGGGTTCCTGGTTCAGGTTCCGCGAATGATTCAGACGGGACGCGTAGCCCTGTAGTAGCGTGGCTTGTCCCGCGATCGGCGACGCAGTCGTCGTAAAACCTACAACCGCGGCGTCACTGAATCAGCATGTTCGACGGTCTTGCTGCCGCTTCGCGCCAGATCGCGGGACAAGCCACGCTCCTACACGGTCCGCGCCCTCTGATCGTTCCCCTCAGTAATAGACGCCCGGCACGGTCAGGTCTACCGGCTTGCCACTCACCCACTTTTCATACAGCTCGGCATAGCGCCCGGACCGCACTTGCTGGTTCACGAACAGGTTCAGGTAATGAATCAGCCCATACTCGTTACGCTTCGCCGCAAGGGAAACGTAGTCGATGGTGTAGGGCGCATTGCCGGCGATCTTCAGGCCTTTGTACTTGCCGGATTTGAGCGTGGCGGCGGCGACGGTGTTGGTCACCACGGACGCTTTGATGTGGCCCTGGGCAACGGCGAGGATGGTGTCGTTCTGGGTCTGGTAGGCGCGGAAACTGCCGCTGCCCCATTTCTTCTGATCCTTCTCCAGGGCGATCGCTTCGAACGTGCCGCTGGTGTTGCCGACATCTTTGCCCTTGAGGTCGTCATAGCTGTTGATGCCGGCGTCGTCGCGGGTCAGTACCACCATCTGGAAGGCGAAATAGGGGATGGTCATCGCCACCGTTTTCGCCCGCTCCAGGGTGTCCGAGGTCGACGCCACGATCACGTCGGCGCGGCCTGAAACCAGCGCAGGAATGCGGTCCGGAAAGGGTGTTTCCACCACCTCGGCTGTGACGCCCAGTACCTTCGCCAGGTCGTTGCAGTAATCGACGTCAAATCCGACCGGGTTGTTCTTGTCGTCACGGGACCCCATCGGCGGGAAGTCCAGGGTCACGGCGCAGCGCAGCTTGCCGGAGTCGATGATGTCATCGAGCTTGTCGGCCAACGCGGTGTTGATAAAAGATGAGCTCATGACGGCGAGGAGGGCGACGGCGACAGCTTGATTTTTCATAGAAGCCTCGGTGCGTGCAAAAGGAGAAAAGGCCGGATAAGTAATTTCGTATACGATATTTGATATGCACGCAGCGTGCCTGTTTTGCCAGTACGCCGTGCAGGGCTCTGGATCAGCGGGCCGGGGTTTGGATGGGTATTTCAGGAGCGCGGGACGGTGTTACATAAAGGAGCAAGAATCCGCAGCGTGCTTCATTGATGCACGTTGCAGTGCGGTAGTCGCCACATTCCGCCGCACCGCGATAAACCACCGGGACTGCGGTCACCGTAGGACTGGCTTTAGCCGGGAAGGCGTCGGTCGCCACACTGCAAAAACTACAGCGCACACACAGGCCCCTTCCCGGCCAAAGCCAGTCCTACACAAATACCGCGATCATCCAGGGGGGAGCAGCGAATTCAGATGCGCCTTTGCGAACCCCGATACTCACTCGGCGACGCTCCGGTCAGCGCCTTGAACTGGCGGCTAAACGCGCTGTGATCGGTGTACCCGCAGCGCAGGGCGATTTCGGTGATCGACAGGTCTTCCTGCAACAACCGCGACGCTTCACCCAGCCGCGCCTTGTGAATCATCTGCCGTGGCGTCAGCTGGAAGATGCGTTTGCAGTGCCGCTCCAGTTGGGCGATGGAGAGCCCGGCAATGGCCGTCAGTTGCTCAAGGGTGATGGGCTGCGCGAAGTGTTCGCGGATGTACGCATCGACCTCGACCAGTTTCTGATACGCCGGATGGGTCGTCTGCAGGATTTGCAGGTCACGGGAGATTCCCGCCAGCCCGATGATCGCGCCGTGTTGATCGCGCAGGGCGATCTTGTGAGTCAGGCACCAGATCGGCTGATTGCCGTAATAAAGGTGCAGCTCCAGCTGACCGCTGAGCTGCCTGCCATCGGCCAGCACCCGGCGGTCCTGGGCGGTATACAACGGCCCGAAGCGCGCGGGGAACACTTCCTCGGCGGTCAGCCCGACGATCTGGCTTTTTTCCTTGAAACCGCAGCGCTGCACCAGCGTCTGGTTGACCAGTGCGTAACGCGCGTGGGCGTCTTTGACGAAGAACACCACGCCGGGAATCGTATCGAACAGCGGCGCGACCAACGTCAGGCTGGCCAGCAGTTGGTCGAGGTCGTGCAAGGGCGTGGTGAGGAGGACGTCGATCATGTTCACGGGCGGGACGGCCGGGTGGGGAATGGGATCGATGATGCGGGATGTTGGATGCGGCGGCTAGTCGGGGGGCGACTGATCTGCGGGGACAGATTTGATCTGCGGGGACAGATTTATTTACGGTGAAGCGCTGTAAATAAATCAGTCCCCTTTAAATCACTTTAAATATCATCCAGACAGGCGAGGGTGGAGATCCGCGCCGGGCTGAAGGGCGGGCGCAACAAGGGGGGTTCCCAGCCGAACAAGGTCTGCGCCGCCGTGGCACAGATGCGCCCCTGACACGCGCCCATCCCGCAGCGGGTGGCGAGTTTGGCGCCGGTCCAGCTGTCATGCGCAGCGAGGTCCGCGTAACGCACGTCCTCACAGCGACAGACCAGCGTGTCCGGCGCCGCCAGATGTTTCAGCGCCGGATTCAGGCTGAAGGCCTTGTTCAACCGATCCGCAAAACCTTGCCAGCGCTGCCGCTCAGCCCACAACCCTCGGGCCTTATTTCGGTCACCTACCGCCACCAGCCCGGCGATGCGCCCCTCCACCAACGCCAGTTCGCTGCCGCCGAAACCGGTGCATTCCCCCGCTGCGAAGTGATCGGCCAGACCCGTCGCCTGCCACTCATCCACCACGATGGCCTGATCCCGCAGCGTGCAGCCCAGTGCGCGGGCGATCTCGGTGTTGGGCACCAGACTGAAACCGCAGGCCAGACGCTCGCAGGCCAGCTCTTCGACCTTGTCACCGACCTGAACGCGCACGCCTTCCAGCCGATCCGTACCCAGCGCTGCCAGCACATGGGCCGACGTTCGATAGGCGGCGCTCGCCAAGGTGATCGCCTGAATCGCCTTGTTCGGCCAGCGCCACAGCCCGGCAGCAAATCCGGCGACGGCGCTCAAGGGCGCCTGCTCGGCAACGCGCACGACCTCGGCGCCGTGCTTCTGCGCGGTCGCCGACGAGGCCAGCAACAGCGGGCCGGTTCCGGCAATCACGATGCGTTCGTCAGCGACCGCCAGCCCGCCTTTGATCAGCGCCTGCAAACCGCCGGCGCCGGTGACACCCGGCAGCGTCCAGCCGGGAAAGGGCAGCAGTCGCTCCCGCGCGCCGGTGCACAGAATCAGTGTGCCGTAACTCAACACCCAGCCCCGCTCGGCGTCCTCCAGCAGCAAGCGCTTCGTCCCGGCCAGCGCGACCACCTTGCAGCCGCTGTGCAGGCGAACGTTGCTGAACCCCTGCAACTGCGTGCGCATGTCCTGGGCCTGTTTCGGCACCTGAGCATTGGGGCCGTCGCGCCAGATCTGCCCGCCTGGCAGCGGGTTGTCGTCGAGCAAAGCGATGCTCGGCCCGTGAGGCGCCGCCGTCAGGGCCGCCGCCATGCCCGCCGGACCTGCGCCGATGATCAGCAGATCGACATGCTCGGTCATGTTCATGTTCATGTTCATGTTCATGGCCGAGTCTCGACCTGCATGCCGTCGCGGCAGATCGTCTGACACGCCAGCCGGCGCAGGCCGTCGATGCTCACCCGGCATTCCTGACAGATGCCCATGCCACACAAGGGCGCGCGCCGCTGGCCGGTGACCGAGGTGCGGCTGCAACGATCGCCGCTCGACATCAGCGCGGCGGCCACCGTGGTGCCTTGGGCGAAGCGAAAGGGCTGACCATCGATGCTCAATTCAGGCATGGGCGCGGGCTCCGATAAAGCGTTGCGGCAGGTAGGGTTCAACGTCGAGGGGCGGTCGAGTGCGCAGCATTTGCGCGGCCAGCAAGCGGGCGGTGCCGGTGGCCGTGGTGACGCCGAGGCCTTCGTGCCCGACCGCCAGCCACAGGCCGGGCTGATGCGGGTGCTCGCCAATCAGCGGCTGACCGTCGGGGCTGGCGGAGCGAAAACCGGTCCAGCTGCGAAGGCCGTTCATCTCGCCCAGGCCAGGAAGAAAATCCATCGCCCGACGCAGCATCCGCCCGAGCATGGCCGCGTCCACCTCCGGGTTGTGGTTGTCGAACTGCCGCGATGAGCCGATGAACATCTGGCCGGTCGGGCGCTGCTGCACATTGAACGCCACCGAAGGGCCGTTGCCCTTGTGGGCGCTGGTGACGTAGCCCAACTCAACCAGCGTGTGGGTGATCTGCGCGGGGTAACGGTCGGTGATCAACAGATGGCCTTTCTTGGCTTGCAGCGGTAAATCGGGACAGAGTTCGCGGGCATAGATGCCGCTGGCCAGCACAACGGCCGGGGCTTGCAGCCATTCACCCGTTGCGAGGCGGACCCGGTTGCCCTGAACTTCAGCGACCTCCGCTTGCCGCTGAACCACTCGCGAAGACTGACGCTGCAACAACCAGCGCGCGGCGTTGGGCGCGTAAAGAATGCCGTCGCCGCTGACCTTCAGTGCCCCGAGGAGACCGGATCGCAATGACGGTTCGGCCGTTGCCAGTTCGGCGCCGGACAGCAACTCGCACGCCAGACCGTATTCGCTCAGGGCCGCATGCTTGCGCTCGGCTTCTTCCATTTCTTCTTCATTGCAGGCCAGCCACATCGTGCCGTTGGTGCGCATCGCGCAGTCGTCCGGCATCTGCGGCGCGAGCTCGCGCCAGGCCTTGACCGAATATTCCCCCAGCGCCAGCTCGGCCGCGCTGTGGTCCAGCACCACCAGATGGCCCATGCCCGCAGCGGTCGCGGCGGGGCGCTGACAATCCAGCACCAGCACATGCAAGCCCTGAGACGCCAACTCGTCCGCACACGCCGCGCCGACGATGCCGCCGCCAATGACGATCACATCGGCGGCCTGGCCTTGCAGGGTGGGGGCGTCGGTCACGAGCGAATGCCCCAGGCGAACGGGTCTTCGTCGTCAAGCAGCAAGGTGGCTTCGGCGCTGATGTACGCACGGCCGCGAATGGTCGGCACGATGCGGTCGCCCGCCTGCCGCTCGCCGTGCTCCCAGACGAAACTGCCTTCGAATTGGCTGCCGATCACGCTGGCCTGCTGCCACAGCGTATCGGGCTGAAGTTTGCCGTCCGCTGCCAGGCACGCCAGTTTGGCGCTGGTGCCGGTGCCGCAGGGCGAGCGGTCGTAGGCTTTGCCGGGGCAGAGCACGAAGTTGCGGCTGTCGGCGTGGTCGTCGTCGGCGAACAGCTCGATGTGGTCGATGACGCCGCCGTCTTCACCGCGAATGCCCTGGTTTTCCAGCGCCTGCCGGACCTTCCAGGTGTAGTCGGTGAGGGCGTCGAGGTTGTCGGCGGCGACGCTCAGGCCGTGGTCGGCGATCAGGAAAAACCAGTTGCCGCCCCAGGCGATGTCGCCGGTCACGCTGCCCAGTTCAGGCACCTCCACGACGAAGTCCTTGCGGTAGCGGTAGGAGGGCACGTTGTCGACGCTCACGGAGCGATCTTCGTGCAGCGTGGCCTGAACCGTGCCGACCGGGGTTTCGATGCGGTGCACGCCGGGGCCGATCTTGCCCAGATGCGCCAGCGATACCACCAGCCCGATGGTGCCGTGGCCGCACATGCCCAGGTAGCCGCTGTTGTTGAAAAAGATCACCCCGGCGCAGGCCTCGGGATCGACCGGCTCACACAACAGCGCGCCGACCAGCACATCGCTGCCGCGGGGTTCGAGCACGGTGGCGGCGCGCCAGTCATCGAACTGCTCAGCCAGACGCTGACGCCGCTCGGCCATGCTGCCCCGCCCGAGATCGGGAAACCCGTCGAGCACCAGCCGCGTCGGCTCGCCGCCGGTGTGAGAATCGAGGATCTGGATGCGTTTCATGTATTCCCCTGTCGGACTGAGTCTGGAACTGGCTATTGGGTACACCCGATGGAACTGGCGATCACGGTCACTTGTAGGACCGGCTTCAGCCGGGAAGGCGTCGGTCGCCACACCCGAGATTTATGGTGCTAACGCTGGCCTCTTCCCGGCTAAAGCCGGTCCTACTAAAAGCGCCGCGTACACCCCGACGTAACGGGCGACGACGATCCCTAATGGGACTGCGTTCACCCAATGGAACTGGCTTCGACGATCCCCTGTAGGACCGGCTTCAGCCGGGAAGGCGTCAGTCGCCACGCTGCAAGATTTGCGGTGCTAACGCTGGCCTCTTCCCGGCTAAAGCCGGTCCCACTAAAAGCGCTGCCTACACCCCGATGGAACTGGCTAAGACGATCCCTTGTAGGACCGGCTTCAGCCGGGAAGGCGTCAGTCGCCACGCTGCAAAATTCATGGTGTTCACGCTGGCCTCTTCCCGGCTAAAGCCGGTCCCACTAAAAGCGCCGCGTACACTCCGACGTAACTGGCAACGACCATCCCTGTGGGACCGGCTTCAGCCGGGAAGGCGTCAGTCGTCACACCCGAGATTCATGGTGTTCACGCTGGCCTCTTCCCGGCTAAAGCCGGTCCCACTAAAAGCGCTGCGTACACCCCGACGTAACTGGCTACGACGATCCCTTGTAGGACCGGCTTCAGCCGGGAAAGCGTCGGTCGTCACACCCGAGATTCATGGTGTTCATACTGGCCTCTTCCCGGCTAAAGCCGGTCCTACATAAAGTCCTGTGTACACCCCGATCTAACTGGCTAAGACGATCCCTTGTAGGACCGGCTTCAGCCGGGAAGGCGTCAGTCGTCACACCCGAGATTTATGGTGTTCACGCTGGCCTCTTCCCGGCTAAATCCGGTCCTACAAAAAGCGCTGTACAACCGGTTTACAGATCGCGGCGCGGAGCAACTTCACTATTGAGGCAAGAGTGCCGCGAACGACGTCCAGGGTCTTGACCGATTTCACCCTCGCCAATGACGAAATCGGCATAGCCACGATTCGTTCAGATCTCGCTGAGCACGGCATGAGGCAGGTGGGCGTAGAGGGTTCGGCAGACGCCAATGATGTGGTGCTCGATCAGTTCGGCCGCTTTGTCCACGTCACGATCGGCACAGGCCTTGAGAATCTCGCGGTGTTCCAGGTCGGCGCGCTCTTTGCCTTCTTCAAAGCTCATCTGCACCCGCAGGTAGCGTTCAACCTTGTCGTGGATCGAGCGAATCATGTTCAGCAGAAACGGCCGCTGCGCCGCTTCATACAGACAGGTGTGAAACGCCCAGTTCAGCTCGGCCCAACGCCCGATGTCGTCGTCGCGCATGAATTCGTCACAGATGGCCCGTGCCCGGTCCAGCTGGGCAGCGGTCATTCGCGGCACGGCGAGGCGGATGGCTTGCACCTCCAGCAGCACCCGCACTTCAAAGATCTGCGCCAGCTCCGGCTCGGAAATCCGCGTGACCACGGCACCCTTGTTACGCTGGAATTGCACAAGCCCTTCGGCTTCCAGACGCTTGAGCGCTTCACGCACGGGGATCTTGCTGACGTTGAACACGCGGGCGATGTCGTCCTGACGGATCGGCTCGTCCTCGGCGAACTGGCCGGAGATGATCGACTCGCGCAGGTACTTGGCAATGACCTCGGACGCGGAGGGCGCGACACCGAGGTTGGGGGCGTCTGGAAGAAGAAAAGGCACGCAGATGACTCGAAAAGGGCGGATGCCGAATATTGTATACGACGTCCGATTTGTTACGCGATGTGTCTGCTCACTCCACCGGCAAAACGATCAATGGTTTGCCGTGTACGACAGCATCATCGACAGCTGGCACATCGGCCGGCCGCTGTCCGCATGCCACTGGTTGAACGCCGCTTGCACCGCCGCCTGATCACGCTGGCTGCTGGGCACGCGGTCGACGATCTTCTGCGCATTCAGCGCAGCGACCACGTCATGGCTGGGAATGAAGGTGTCTTTGCCGACCATGCGCAAAAAGCGCGGCGATGAGAGCCCGCCCATCTGATTGCCGTGTTTGAACAGGTAACGCCACAGCCCGACGATATCGGTCACCGGCCATTCGGCGATGAAATTGCCGAAGCTGCCATGTTCGTGGGCGATGTCGAGGATCAACTGCGCATTGCGCGGCACGCTCTTGAGCTTGCCCAGGTGACGGATGATCCGCGCGTCCTGCATCAGGCGTTCAAGGTGATCACCGCCCATCAGCGTGACCTTTTCCGGATCGAAGCCGAAGAAGGCCTGCTCGAAGGCCGGCCATTTGGCGTCCACCAGGCTGTGCTTGAGGCCGGCACGAAACACCCGCAGCGCCATGGTCGACAGATACCGGTCGTCGCTGAGGGCTTTGAGTTTTTTCGGCGTGGCGGGGGTCGGCAGATGCGCCTCGAGGGCGGCGACGGAACCAAAGCGGTTGAGGCAGTATTCATGGAGCCATTTGTAGTCTTGCATGCCCTCTCCAAAACAAAATTCATGTGCGCGATTGCTGGCGTAGCGCATTCCGAGTGCTGACGCAGAACCCCGGCAGGGGCTCTGTGCTTTGACCCGGTTTGAGCAAGGGGTTCCAGCAATCGCGCGCGAGCAACGCCTTGAGCTATCAGCCCTTGGGCGGATCGAGCAACAGCGCGGTTCTCGCCAGCCGCTGACCCAACGATCGGCACAGCGCGGTTTCGTGCTCATCCAGCGCGCGTTTGCCGTCGGCGCCGGCGTGATGACTGGCGCCATAAGGCGTGCCGCCGCCACGGGTTTCGATCAGCGCCGCTTCGCTGTAGGGCAGGCCGCTGATGAGCATGCCGTGGTGCAGCAGGGGCAGCAGCATCGACAGCAACGTGGTTTCCTGGCCGCCGTGCAGGCTGGCGGTGGAGGTGAACACGCTGGCCGGTTTGCCCACCAGTGCGCCGGTCAGCCACAGGTTGCTGGTGCCGTCGAGAAAGTACTTCAGCGGCGCGGCCATATTCCCGAAGCGGGTCGGGCTGCCCAAGGCCAGGCCCGCGCAGTTTTTCAGATCATCCAGTGTGGCGTACAACGCGCCGGCCTCCGGAATGCTCGGCGCCACGGCTTCGCAGTCGGTAGACACCGCCGGCACCGTGCGCAGGCGCGCTTCCATGCCGGTCATCTCGACGCCACGAGCGATCTGCCGCGCCATCTCCGCGGTCGCGCCGTTACGGCTGTAAAACAGAACCAGAATGTACGGCGCGCTCATGGCAGGATCTCCAGAATGTTTTCCGGCGGACGACCAATTACAGCCTTGTCGCCGACGACGAGAATGGGGCGTTCGATCAACTTGGGATGGGCCGCCATGGCGGCGATCAGTTGCTCGTCGCTCAGGCCGGTGTCGGCCAGGTTCAGGGTTTTGTACTCGTCTTCACCGGTGCGCAGCAGTCCGCGAGCACCGATGCCGAGCTTGCCCAGCAGCTCGCGCAGTTGCGCGGCATCGGGCGGGGTCTCGAGGTAATGAATGATGGTCGGCGTCAGGCCGCGGGCTTCAAGCAATTCCAGCGTGCCACGGGATTTGGTGCAACGCGGGTTGTGATAAAGCGTGAGATCGGTCATTTGCGGGTCGCATCTTGCCTGAGGTGGCGGCTATTCTACCTGCGTCACGGTAACGACCGGTAACACGCGGCGAGCGATGCGCGGCCGGCGTCGCGTCTCTCTAGAAAGAAAGAGCATCCAGAAGGAAACAGCATCATGGCAAGGCGATTGGCGGCGGCGGCAGCACTGATTGGAAGTCTGTTGCTCAGCGGGTGCGGCGTGGATCTGGGCACGGACCAGAATGGCGAGAAAGTCGCCAGCAGCCGCGTCGACAAACACTGGCTGGTGGTCAATTACTGGGCTGAATGGTGCGGTCCGTGCCGAACTGAAATCCCCGAACTGAACAAGTTGTCCGAGCAGGTCAAAGGGCAGAACGTCAGCGTGTTCGGCGTCAATTTCGACAACCTCCAGGGCGAAGACCTGAAGAGCGCCAGCAAAGCGCTGGGCATCACCTTCACCGTGCTGGCCCAGGACCCGGCCGATCACTACGACCTGCCGAAAAGCGAAGCCCTGCCGGTGACCTACATCATCGACGACAAGGGCAAAGTGCGTGAGCAGTTGATGGGCGAACAGACCGCGGCGGGGGTGATGCAGAAGCTGGCGGAGTTGAAGGGGAAGGGCTGAGGCAGATCAAGTCAGCTTAGGTTCACAACGGGATTGCTCGCTGATTAACGCTCATCGGCCAGAAGCGCCCAGCGCTCGTGATCGCACCAGACTCCGGCGATCTGAAGGTATTTCGGGGAGAACCCCTCTTTCCGAAATCCCAGGCGCTTGACCAGCGCGATTGATCGCACATTTTCAGGCTGAATATTGGCCTCGATACGGTGAAGACCCAGCTCTTCAAAGGCGTACCGCGTCGTCAGTTTTACCGCCTGGGACATTCTTCCCGTCCCGGCAAACGAGACCATGCCCCAGTAGCTGAGATACGCGTTCTGAAATCCTTTATAGAAAATCTGGCTCAGGTTGGTGACTCCAACGATGTGACCCGATTCGGTATCGCGAGCCAGCAGCCCAACGCTAGCGCCTGTGGTCTGAGCGGAGTACCACTCCTCGAAGCCTGAAGCGGTTATGAACGGCTGTACCCAGCGGCCGTGATAGTCCCGGCTTTCCCGGTTGGCGTGGAGAAGCTCGTCGATATCGGCGCGCGTTACCCGGGCGAGCTTGACGTCTGACATTTCCATAATCTCTTCTCTTTGCCTGCTTTCCCGATGGCTTATTCGGATTGCTGACGCCTATGTTGCCGGGAGCCTGTTTCTTGCGAATCTGTGATTTCCATGATGAAGACGAAACTATCCTGAGTCCAATCAGACTGGAGATTGGGTTTGCGCTGGCGGCCAATAGTGGGTTCTCACCAGCGTCCGCTACCGGCCAAAAGCAGACACTGGAAACGCTACTAAGCTAGGGACGATTCATAGCACCGTTTTAGCCTCCGCCTCGACTGTAGACCGCACAAGCAGGATCGAGGAAATGATAGGATCCTGGCCGAGCATAAAACCTACAAAGGGGCAATGTGATGGTTTCACTATTAGCAGAAATCATGCATGACATCCTCCTCAAGGAGGAAGCCGAGGAGTCCATGTTTGTGTGCCTACCGTGCATTGGTGACACTTGGCTCAAAGGCCGCCCCTCCAAGCGCGCGATGCCACGGACCTGCGCTGCCTGTGGAACGTCCACGCTGGTGGCGCTCACATCCAAAACTATTGCAGAGACCATCAAGGACAAACTTTCAGACCACTTTGCCATCGACTTTGGGCTTTACCCAGGCTACGAAATGACGCTCAGTCAAATTATTGGTCATGCAATCCACAGTGAATCGGAAGCTGTGTGCAACGCGGTAGCCGAACGACTCATAGACCCCGATGCAGATGAGGAACACTTTTACTCTCATGGGCAGGAGTATTGTAGGGCTTCCAGCCGATTCGAGTCCGAGGAACATGAGCGGTGGTGGATCGAGGGTGAGTGGACACAAGTAGCAACTGAGTTGGTTCATGGCCGTAGGTTTTTCAATACCAATGCCAGCCGGTTTTTTGAATCCCTGATGGCGGAAGCGATACTGGCCGGTAGTGATGCACATGCTTACACGACCTCGGCCGTCAAGGTAGTCCCAGAGAACACTTGTTTTTATCGAGCACGAATTGCCGCTACACATGCGCAAATCCTGGAGTTTCAAAAAAATCCTTCCAAGGAATTAGGAGCCCCCCCCCAAGGATCGCGCGGCGAACAACCGGATGAGCCCGGCAGGCGTGCCCTTGCTTTACGTGGCCGCCGACGCCCAGACAAGTATTGCTGAGGTACGGCCTTCGATCGGAGACAAGGTGGCGGTAGGGGAATTTATCTCCAGTCGGCATTTGGAGTTTTTTGATTTCACAGCACTTACGGCGCTTCAGCACAAAGAAATCAGCTGGTTCGAGCCTGGCTATAGGGAGCGCACTGACCGTCGGTTGTTGCTTGAGTATCTTCACGATCTGATCGCCCGTCCTGTGCGCGCTACCGATACCGATTATGTAATGACCCAAGC
The DNA here is from genome assembly GCF_041060465.1 of Pseudomonas sp. W2Oct36. Taxonomy (NCBI): domain Bacteria; kingdom Pseudomonadati; phylum Pseudomonadota; class Gammaproteobacteria; order Pseudomonadales; family Pseudomonadaceae; genus Pseudomonas; species Pseudomonas sp. W2Oct36. The sequence goes on along the minus strand of NZ_JAUERW010000004.1, from coordinate 325,374 downwards.
GCTGGCTGAGTTCATTCGGTACTACCGAAAGCAGAGGTTTGATGGCATCTCGTTCCGCTCAGTGCAGCGAGAGGGTGGCGTCAACTACGTGATTTTCGATAGGAGCAAGCCTGAGGCATTGCAGACCCCCGATTGGGTACCCCAGTTCGACCTTGTCGTATCGCAAGAAGCAGTATCGATCTTTGAAGTAGCGCGAGTTGACTATCTCACGATAAACCCACCGACTAATGGCATTGCCTAGCTTGCTGCAAGCCTGCCGCGACAGCTAGGCAGTCATCACCCGAGCCGACCCCACCGCCCTGTGGAGCGGGTTGTCCAGAGTCTGCTCTTGGCCAACTGCGGCCGACTGCGTGATATTTGGGTATCTACCCCAACCTTCTGGCGTACCTTCGCTATAGTCAACCGACGCTTTTAGCCTAACGACATCGCCTGTACTCCCTGGAAACACTAAATTCCGCTTTTCTGCCGCAAAGCCAATAAATAGGATTGATCCCACTAGAAAGGAGTGCGCTCTATGAAACTGATTGGAATGCTGGACTCCCCCTATGTTCGCCGTGTGGCGATTTCGCTGGATGTCATGGGTGTGCCGTTCGAGCACTCAGCGCTTTCGGTATTCAGCGAGTACGAAGCATTCGGTGCGATCAATCCTGTGGTTAAGGCGCCGAGTTTGGTGCTGGATGACGGTAGCGTGTTGATGGATTCGACGCTGATCATCGACTACTTCGAGGCGCTGAGCCCGGCTGAGCAAAAATTGATGCCACTCCAGGCCTTGCCTCTGGCCGCATCGCTGCGGATCTTGGGGCTGGCATTGGCTGCCTGCGAAAAAGCAGTGCAGATCGTTTACGAATACAAACTGCGACCGGAGGAAAAACGCCATCAGCCCTGGCTGGAGCGGGTAACCCAGCAGTTGTTGGCTGCTTGTCGCGCATGGGATGCCCTAATGTCGGGACGGCAACCGGTTGCGCCAGATAGCCCGGGGCAGGTCGACATCACCAGCGCCGTCGCTTGGTCGTTCATTCAGTTGATGGTCGCTGATGTGGTCAGGGCGGATGCGTTCCCGGCGTTGCAGGCACATGCGGCACGCTGGGAAGCTACCGAGCTATTTAAACGCTACCCCCAAGGTTGATTGCCCAACCCAGAGCGGAAGTGCGGTCGGCTCGATCGCTGAACTCGACCCAACGCGGTCCCTAGCCTGATCAAAGCGCTGAATCCAAAGACAAGCTCAGCGTCTCACATGCCCCCTCGCAATCAGCAGCGCACGCCTACCCCACCAGAACTTCCCAAAGACCAAAGCGGTCACATCGCTAGTCCCGACGAGTGATGCGTATGAGCCTCTTAGAGCAGGAAATGCAGGACCGTGTACACCCCGTAGCCGAGGACCTTACGCTGCAGCGTAAAGTCTGGCGGTTCCAGAGGGTGGGCTGGTATGTGCTGACGGCGGTTGTCATCCTGACGTTGCTCGGTTTGTTTTCCAGAGGCCCGCTCAGTTCGCTCGAAACGGTGAGTGAGCAGGGTGACCTGACGGTGCAGTACGAGCGTTTCCACCGCGCCGGCGGGACCAATCCGATGATCGTTCAGGCCACGGGGCAGCCGGGCAAAGAGATCACGCTGTCGATCAGCAAGCCCATGCTGGATGGCTTCAGCATCGAGTCTATCCAGCCGCAGCCGGTCCGCTCCGTGGGCAGCCCCCAAGGTTTGAGTCTTACGTTCCCTACCGACAAGAGTGGTCAAGTCACGCTCTTCATTTCATGGCGCAGCGACGGCATCGGGCTGTTTAAAAGCCAGATCAGCGTCGTGGGCGGCGGCCACATTCCCCTCACTCAGTTCATCTACCCATAGGTGCTCAATGGATGCCGTACTACGCGCGGGTGCGATTTACCTTGCACTGATGGTGCTCTTCAAGATTTCTGGCCGACGATCATTGGGCGAGCTGACGTCGTTTGATTTTGTGCTGCTGATGGTCATTGGCGAAGCCACCCAGCAAGCGCTGCTGGGCGATGACTTCTCCGTGACCAATGCGATTCTGGTGATTGTGACGTTGATGGTGATCGACATCGGCCTTTCCCTCGTCAAGCGGCGCTCCAAACGCTTGGCCAAGCTGATCGATGGGGGGCCGACGATCATCGTCGAAAACGGCGCGTTCCTGCGCCATCGCATGCACGAGGCCCGTGTCCAGGAGGACGACATTCTGGAGGCCGCCAGAATAGAGCAGGGCTTCGAGCGGGTGGAGCAGATCAAGTACGCGATCCTCGAGCGAAACGGCAAGATCTCGATCATTCCTGCCTGATCATCTGCCCCGACACGGCCTGATGGGAGAAGCTTCCAGCGCCGCAAGCGGCTTGGTCAGCAGGGGCACCCCAAGGCTGGATATCAGATCTGGCCGTTGCTCCCTCCGCGTAGCTCGTTTGAAACACACCTCGCAAGCGTGGCCCCTATTACTGAACAATTTCAGCGAGTTGACGGCCAGTTATTCAGCCAGGCCGATAAAGTTTTGGTCGCTGAAGACGATATGAATGGCAAGGTGCCATGGAGGAGGCCCGTCACGCATTTCGAGTGTGTACAACATGTCCAATTTTTTCCTTCTTCGCCGTGATCGTCGCGCGCTGAAGCAATTGCTGGCCTCGATCATGAGCGGCAACAATCCTGAGGTCGCCCAGTGCAAAGAAGGTCCAGCGGTCCTGGACGCCTGGCGCCTGATCCAGTCCTCTCATGATCAATATCAATCCCGCATCGGCCTGCTCGAGAAGGAGCTTGAGGATGCCCGCGAGTTGCTTCGCGAATCAGCAGCCTCCGCGTCAGCGCACGAGATCCGATTCGATCTCGTCAATCGCGCGTCCAGTGAAGGTCTTTGGGACATGGAGGTCGTGGCCGGCGACCCCGTCAATCCCGGAAACCGCTTTTGGTGGTCGCAGCAATTCCGCAGCCTGCTGGGCTTCAAAGACGAAAGGGATTTTCCGAATGTGCTCGCCAGTTGGGCGGATCGGCTCCATCCGCAGGACAAGCAGGCAACGCTCGACGCCTTCGCTCGTCATCTCAACGACAAGTCCGGAATGACCCCGTACAAAGTCAATAACCGGCTCGCCATGAAAGACGGTTCGTATCGTTGGTTCCACGCACAGGGTGAGACACTCCGCGACGAGCGAGGCACGCCCATCCGTGTCGCCGGCTCGCTCCGGGATATCCATGACCAGTTGGAGCGGGACCAGGAGCATGACGTCATCATCACCAGATTCGAGCTGGCGCGGGAGATGCTCTCGGATGGGCTGTGGGATATGGAGGTCATTGCCGGCGACCCTGTAAATCCCAAAAACCCGTTCTGGTGGTCACCCCAGTTCCGTCGGTTGCTGGGCTTCGAAACGGTCGAGGAGTTTCCAGATGTCTTGGACAGCTGGGCATCCAGGTTGCACCCGGATGACAAGGACAGAAGCCTCAGCGCTTTCGGGGCTCATCTGAATGACCGATCAGGCAAGACACCCTTTGATATCGAGTACCGGCTGAGGATGAAAAGCGGCGAATATCGGTGGTTCCGTGCGCGAGGCCAGACCAGGCGTGACCCCGCCGGCCTGCCTGTGCGCGTAGTCGGTGCCCTTGTGGACGTCAACTTGCAGCACGAGCAGGAAGTTCTGAGGGAAACAGAGGTCAAGCATCAGCAGACGCTTGAGCACAATATCGAGCAATTGTCCCAGATCGTGGGGACGATCCAGAGCATCGCCAGCCAGACCAACCTTTTAGCCCTGAATGCGGCTATTGAGGCTGCACGTGCGGGGGAGGCGGGTCGGGGCTTCGCAGTGGTTGCCGACGAGGTTCGCAAGTTGGCAACGCGCACCACTGAAGCCACTGAGCAGGCAGCCGGCATGATTGCCCGCTAGCCCTAGCTTCATTCAACCCCCTGGTTCCTTGAACCAGGTTGAGGTCTGAAAAGCAGTGGTTCGGAAGAAGACTTTCCAACGCAGACGCCCTGGGATCGGCAGGATCACTGTCGGTTTATGGCCAGGGCTAATGCGCGCCGACAAATTGTACCTATGTCCAGGGAATGCCAAGGTTTGGGGATGAACAGTGGGGCATATCCAGACTCCAGGATTTGTTGCCCTCGTCCCCCCGAGGACAAGATCACGGGGATGCGGGGCCAATGAGCTTGCACCCGATTGGCCAGGCCGATACCGCTCAGCCCCCCCGGCATATGAATATCAGACAGGATGAGATCCGCCCCTCCTGAGGTCTCGCACAACCATTCCCAGGCGTCGTCGCCTGTCTCTGCTGTTACGACCTCGAAGCCTTCCGTCTCTAAAATTTCATGGATCAAACTGCGAATGAGCCAGTCATCTTCCACGACTAATACGGTTGATAACACTGTCATGAGCCCATGCTGGTTTGTCGTGCAGTTGGACTGGGCCACTGTCTGCGGGTTCCCGCTTCCGATACAGCGGTAGTCTAGGTGGGTTTGCCCGGTTATACCGCTCTAATTCGGTGGTGTGTTGTTGTATCCAAGGCCTGAATCGCCCCTGATCATCTGGACAGCTATGAACAAGATCGACAGAGCGTGCCGAACTAGTCGGTACAATCCCCCGTCACTGACAACCCGGAGCCTGGGCCTTTAATGTCGTTGTTCAATCGTTTGACTGCATTTTCAACCCAGAGCGGCAGGGCGGTCGGCCTGGTCTGGGCGACTTCCCGCCCCTTGTTCAGCGGCTTGATCGTGGCGACGCTGATCGCCGGCATCTTACCCGCGCTTGCCGCCTGGATCGGCCAGCGGATCGTCGATGCGGTGGTTCAGGCGATGCAGATCCATGGCAGTGGCAGCCAGGCGCCGGTATGGCCTGTCCTGCGTTACGTGCTGGCCGAGGCGGGCGTATTGGCGTTGCTGGCCGCGGCGCAACGGGCGCTTTTAATGCAACAAGCGCTCCTGCGGGTGCAGTTGGGGCAGAAGGTCAACCTGATGATCCTGGAAAAGGCCCAGACCCTTTCGCTGCTGCAGTTCGAAGACTCAGCCTTTTACGACAAGCTGGTGCGCGTGCGCCGCGATGCGTCGGCCCGGCCACTGGGCTTCGTCACAAAAGGCCTGGGGCTTACGCAAAACCTTATCTCGCTGGTCAGCTTCGCGGTGCTGCTGGTGCATTTTTCCCCTTGGGCGCTCTTGATCCTGGTGTTCGGTGCGCTGCCGGTGTTCTTCGCCGAGACGCATTTTTCCGGTAATGCCTTCCGCCTGTTTCAACGTCGCGCCCCGGAAACCCGCCATCAAAATTACCTGGAGGCACTGCTGTCCCATGAGTCGCACACCAAGGAGGTCAAGCTGTTCGGCATGGCGCCGTTGTTGCTGCAACGCTACCGCGACAACTTCACGCGCCTGTACGCCGAAGACCGTCGGCTAACCGTGCGACGCGACGTCTGGGGCTTTGTCCTCGGGCTATTGGGCACTGCCGCGTTCTACGTGGCCTACGCCTGGGTGGTACTGGACACCGTGCGCGGCCAGACCACACTGGGCCAGATGACGATGTACCTGGTGCTGTTCAAGCAAGGCCAGGTCGCCATCACTGCCAGCCTCAGCGCGATTGCCGGTTTGTACGAGGACGGCCTGTACCTGTCCGACCTCTACGAATACCTCGGGGTGCCGGTGGCACCTGTACGCGGCACGCTCAAGGCCGGTGCACGCCCGGGCGACGGCCTGCGCTGCGAGCGCTTGGGATTCCGCTACCCGGGTGCAGCGCACGCCACGCTCAGCGACATCAGCCTGCACCTGACGCCTGGCATGAGCCTGGCACTGGTTGGCGAAAACGGCTCGGGCAAAACCACCTTGATCAAGCTGCTCACCCGGCTCTATACCCCTGACGAGGGCCGGATCCTGCTGGACGGCAGCGATTTGCAGGACTGGGACGAACAGGCTTTGCACCAGCGCATCGGGGTGATCTTTCAGGACTACATCCGTTACCAGATGACCGTCGGCGAAAACCTTGGGGTGGGTGACGTCGACGCTTTCGACGACCAGGACCGTTGGCGCGAAGCGGCCACTCAAGGGATCGCCGCCGAATTCATCGAACGCTTGAGCAACGGCTATCACACGCAGCTGGGGCGCTGGTTCGTGGGTGGGCAGGAGCTGTCCGGCGGGCAATGGCAAAAGCTGGCGCTGTCACGGGCCTACATGCGCCGTGGGGCCGATCTGCTGATTCTGGACGAACCGACGGCCGCCCTCGACGCAGCGGCCGAGGCTGCCGTATTCGAGCACTTCCGCGATTACGCCAAGGGGCGCATGACGCTGCTGATCTCTCACCGATTCTCCAGCGTGCGCAACGCCGACCACATCATCGTGCTGGATCAGGGCCGGATTCTGGAACAAGGCACCCACGTGCAACTGACGGCGGGCGGCGGGCGCTATGCGAGCCTGTTCGACATTCAGGCGCGTGGGTATCGGTGACGACCCAGGCTGGCCACTGACGAGGCAAGACTGAGTTGGGTAGGGGCTTGCAACAAACCCTTACCCCACGTCACGAAAAGTCTTCGACCACCGCTCCTTGCACAAAACCGTCCCTGCACTATGGTTCTGCCTTAGGTAGTACGCGACCGAACCCCGACGGGTTGCTTTAGGCGCTTTCGAGCGATGGCAACTTATCGGGGGTTTACATGCAGGATGTGAAACGATTTCACGCGCTGGACAGCCTGCGCGGTATCTGCGCAATAGCGGTCGTCCTTTACCACACCCATCTTGTCGGCAGCATCACGGAGTGGACCTTCTTCGCCAATGCCGACTTGTTCGTCGAGTTCTTCTTTGTTCTCAGCGGTTTCGTCATGGCGCACGCCTACGGCAGCAAGCGTCAACTGGACTTCAGTCGCTTCCTGATTTCGCGCACCTTCCGCCTGTTGCCCCTGCACGTGTTCATGCTCGCGGTCTTCATTGGCCTGGAATTTCTCAAGTATGCCGCCTACAAGCGTGGCTTTTCCTTCAATCAAACGCCTTTTACCGGCATCTACGCGCCGTCGCAGATCCTGCCCAATCTTCTGCTGGTGCAAAGCTGGACGCACCTGACGGAAAACCTGTCATTCAACACCGCGTCCTGGAGCATCAGCATCGAGTACTGGACCTACATGTTGTTCGCCGCGACTGTGTTGATGGCTTCCACGCGGCGATACCTGCTGTGGGCCGTCATCGCCCTTTGCGGATTTGCGCTGCTTTACCGCCAGATCGATGTGCTGACCGTCTACGCGCAAAAAGGCGTGGGCTGTTTCTTTGCCGGGGCATTGGCCTACGCCTTTTTCACCCGCTCAAGACGCTGGATTGCCCCTGGCTTTGGGTTGCTCAGCGTGCTGGAAGCCCTGTCAGCGCTCGCCATCTGGTGGGTGCTGACCTCTGAGTTGTCGCAAAAGGTATTGGCAGCCAGCGCAGTATTCTGCGTGACCATCGTGGTGTTTGCCTTCGACGGCGGAGCGTTGTCCCGCGTGCTCAAGTATGAATTCTTCGCCCGTCTGGGGCGGTTGTCCTACTCCATCTACTTGACCCATCTGGCCATACTGTTCTTTGTTATTTCGGCCTTTATGGTGGTGCAGAAAAAAACCGGCTTTGACGTTGCGCCGATGCTGGGTGAAATTCGCTACCTGGACACCGGGCATGCCTGGCTGAATAACCTGATGGTGTTGCTGATTCTGGCGGTGGTCGTGACGATTTCCAGCGCGACTTATCACTATGTCGAGCTCAGAGGGCAGGGGGTGGGCAAGCAGTTATTGCGGCGCAGGATGGCGATGCCCGTGGGCTAAGGCAGTGATTCCTGTCCCAGCCAAAACCTCAACCCATTCAGTGCCGAGCGGACCGACCAGGACCGTCAGCACGTCAACATTTTTTAATTTATCAAGGACATAGTCAGAACCAATTCAGGAATGGCGGGCTCGGACCGTAGGCTTCTACTCTCAGAACAACCAAAAACAGAGAGAGAGACCGAGATGTACTTACCCCGATCCCCTATCGCCGCCAGCCTGATTGGCGCGAGCTTGATGGTCAGTTCTGCAGCGTACGCAGACACCCTGACCCGCGACAACGGCGCCGCCGTTGGCGACAACCAGAACTCCCAAACCGCCGGCCCCAACGGCCCGGTCCTCCTGCAAGATGTGCAATTGCTGCAAAAGCTCCAGCGCTTTGATCGTGAACGCATTCCGGAGCGTGTCGTGCATGCTCGCGGTACGGGCGTGCATGGCGAATTCGTTGCCTCCGACGACGCCTCCGACCTGAGCAAAGCCAAGGTCTTCAGCAAGGGCGAGCACACCCCGGTGTTCGTACGGTTTTCAGCCGTTGTCCACGGCAACCACTCCCCTGAAACCCTGCGTGACCCCCGCGGCTTCGCCACCAAGTTCTACACCGCCGACGGCAATTGGGACCTGGTCGGTAACAACTTCCCGACGTTTTTCATCCGTGACGCGATCAAGTTCCCGGACATGGTCCACGCTTTCAAGCCTGACCCGCGCACCAACCTGGATGACGATTCCCGACGTTTCGACTTCTTCTCCCACGTCCCGGAAGCCACCCGCACGCTGACGTTGCTGTACTCCAACGAAGGCACACCCGCCAGCTATCGCACCATGGATGGCAACGGCGTGCACGCCTACAAACTGGTAAACGCCAAGGGCGAAGTCAACTATGTGAAGTTCCACTGGAAAAGCCTGCAGGGCCTGAAAAACCTCGATCCCAAGCAGGTCGCTGAAGTGCAGTCCAAGGACTACAGCCACCTGACCAACGATCTGGTAGCCGCCATCAACAAGGGCGATTTTCCGAAGTGGGACCTGTACGTCCAGGTGGTCAAGCCTGAGGACCTGGCGAAGTTCGACTTCGACCCGCTGGACGCCACCAAAATCTGGCCCAATATTCCCGAGCGCAAAATCGGCCAGATGGTCCTGAACAAGAATGTGGATAACTACTTCCAGGAAACCGAGCAGGTCGCCATGGCGCCCGCCAACGTTGTGCCGGGTATCGAGCCTTCGGAAGACCGCCTGCTGCAAGGCCGGGTATTTTCCTACGCTGACACCCAGCTCTATCGCGTGGGCACTAACGTGCTGAGCCTCCCGATCAACGCGCCACGGGTCAAGGTCAACAACGGCAACCAAGACGGCGCGCTCAATACCGGTCATACCACTACCGGCGTGAACTACGAGCCAAGCCGACTCAATCCGCGTCCAGCGGCTGAAGAGGCGCGCTACAGCCAACTGCCACTGACCGGCAGCACACAACAGGCCAAGACTCAGAAGGAACAAAACTTCAAACAGGCGGGCGATTTGTATCGTTCTTACAGCGAGAAGGACCGCAAGGACCTGATTCAGAGTTTTGGTGAATCCCTGGCGACCACCGATACCGAAAGCAAGAACATCATGCTGTCGTACCTCTACAAGGCCGATCCGGAATACGGCACCGGCGTGACCAAGGTTGCCAATGGCGACCTGGCCAAGGTCAAGCAGCTGGCCGCTGCACTGAAGGACTGACCGACCCCCTCGGCCCGTTGGCACAGCGGGCCGAGGCTTTTGAGGACATCACCTCTTGGAGGACAACACATGCACAGAACCTTTTACGCGTTGTTGCTGTGTCTGACCGCGAGCGTGGTCCACGCCGGGCCGTCAGATACCGGCAGCACCGCCGACACCCAGACGCAACTGAAAGAGCTGTTTTTTCAAGCCGCCCGAGAGGGCCGACAAGACATGCTCAACGAATTCATCAATGCCAAATTCGACCTGAACGTACAGGACGAAAAAGGCTACACCGCCCTGATTCTCGCCGCTTACCACGGCCAACAACCTGCCGTCACCCAACTGCTCAACGCTGGCGCTGATCCCTGCGCCAAAGACCTCAGGGGCAACACAGCGTTGATGGGGGCGATCTTCAAAGGCGAACTCAGCATTGCTCGGCAACTGGTCGCCGCTAATTGCGCGCCCGATCAACGCAATAACGCGGGGCAAACGGCGGCCATGTACGCGGCGCTGTTCCATCGCAAGGATGTGCTTGACGCACTGGCCGCCAAAGGCGCGGATCTCAATGCCACAGACGCCATGGGCAATAAGGTGCAAAACCTTGAGCGCGGCGAGTTCCAGCCATTGCCGGCGACCCGATGATTGCTCCCAGGCTCTAAAGGTGAGTGGGTTCAGCCTGACGTCAGTAATTGCTGGGTCAGCGTCTTGAGGTGTTTCATTGCGAAAGGCTTGAGCAGCAATTCAGTCTGGCCGCTTTTCAAGGCGATCGCAGGGATGCTGTTTTCGGCGAAACCGGAGATGAACAAGACCTTGAGCGTGGGTCGCGCATCCAGCGCGGCTACGGCTAATTCATCGCCACTCATGCCGCCCGCCAGACCGATATCGGTGATGAGCAAGCTGACCTCAGGCAGTCGCTCTAGCTGCTGTAGCGCCTGCGCAGCGGTTGCCGCCCTGGCGACCTGATAGCCCATGTCCAACAGTGTCTCACTGATCAGATCGCGGATGGCGTCCTCATCGTCGACCACCAATATGGACCCGCTCAGCGTGTGAGCCTTGTCCTCGGCCGCCGTTGGCAAGACGACCCCTGGAGCCGGTGCCGTACCTTGATGCAAGGGCAGAAACAGGTTCACCGTCGTGCCTTTACCTACCTGCGACTCGATCTGGACGTCCCCGGATGATTGTCGGGCAAAGCCGTGGACCATCGAAAGCCCCAGGCCAGTGCCGGAACCCAGTGGCTTGGTTGTGAAGAACGGATCGAATGCACGATCGAGCACGCTGCGCGGCATACCTGTGCCGGTATCGCTGACACTGAAACGTGCATATCCACCTGCGCTCAGCGTCCCGGTGGCTTGCGCCGGCTCGATGCGCACAGCGGTGACCTCAATCTGTAGCCGGCCACCTTGCGGCATGGCGTCGCGCGCATTGATGCACAGGTTCAGTAGCGCGTTTTCCAACTGGTGCGCGTCGCAAAAGCACAGCACCGCGTCCTTGGCCGCCAGTACCTCCAGCTCTATACGAGGGGTCAGCGTTCTGCTGATCAGGTCCTCCATTTCCTGAACCAATAAGGCCGGATCGATGACCGTACTTGCCAGTGTCTGGCGCCTTGCATAGGCCAACAGACGATGGGTGAGGGAGGCGGCGCGATCGGAGGCATTGCGGGCCAGACCCACGTATCGTTGAAGTTCGGCGTGCCTGCCTTGGGCAAGGCGTTGTTCGAGCATGTCCAGGCTGCTGGTGATCACTGTCAGCAGGTTGTTGAAGTCATGGGCCAGACCGCCGGTCAGCTGACCGACCGCTTCCATTTTCTGACTTTGCTGTAATTGCGACCTGACCTCTTCGAACGCTTCCTCGCGTTCTTTTTGAAGAGAGATGTCTCGGGCCACCGCGAAATAATGCCCCTCGCGACGTGCAATTCGCCAGTTCAGGTGCAACGGCGTCCCATTGCTGCGCGGGCCCTGGCTATCGAGCTCAGCGACCGGCAGCTCGCTGAGTCTGCGCAAGGCATCGGACAACTGCGAAGGAGAGATAAAGCTGAAAAATGCCCCGTCTTTGAGTGCATGTTCGGCGTGTCCCGTCTCGGTTTGCCAGGAGGGATTCATCGCAACGACTTCGCCACGTTCGGACAGCATGCAGATCAGGTCGGGGGAGACATTCCAGATGCCATCCCGCTCAAGGGTGCGCCGCTCAACCTCAAGCTCCAGACGATCATTGAGATCGGAAAGCGCGTTCAAGCTCTTCTGGAACAATGCGCAGATGACTGACATGCCGAAGGTCACCAATGCGAAGCTCGCGCTGCTGGCCCAGGTCGAAAACCCGTCGTTGAAACCGATTTCGCCGATGAAAAAATATTGCGCAGTGAGAACCGCAAGCACGCAACCAAAAGCGGATGGCCCGACCCCGAAGCAGAAGCCGATGAACATCAATCCGGGAATGAAAAACAGGTAGGGCAGGGCGGTGAAGGGAAGCAGCGAACGAAGCGCGCAGCACAGCATCACTATCAGAAGTGCGCCCGCATAACGAGCCGGTTTGCTCCGCCGAGTGCGGGCAAAGCGTCGAACCAGCTCAAGGCGCGATGACAAAATACTGATCAAGTGGGCTCCAAGGGTCCAATCCGTACTCTCGGGCACGCCTGGCAAGTCGTGCATCAATGGGAGGGAACACGGTGTAAGGGCTATCGGCCAAAGCGCGGGCTGCATGAGCGGCCTGCGGCATCCGGCTATATGCGCAAGGATGGCGATGCCCGTGGCCTAATGCATTCAGTCCTCTTCCAGCCAAAACCGCAACGGTTTGCCCTGCGCCGGCCACAGCCGCAATTGCTCGATGGGCGACACATCCCACCTCTGCACCTTGCCCATCGCTTCAAGGAATCGGTGTTCCTGCTCCATCAGCGCCGGCGCGCACAGTTTGCGGGTACTGCCGACCGGGCCGAAGGTGATGGCATCGCCCTGCAACTGGTATGACGCGAACCAGTGATTGCAGCCGGCATTGCCGTAGGCGCGGCCGTCGTTGCCGAGGGTCATGGTCAGGTGGCTGTTGTCGATCAACGGCCGTTCACCGATCCATTCCAGCACGTAACCATGGTCCTGCTTGAGGGCAGGTGATTCGGTGGCGCATCCCGCCAGCAGCGTGGCCGCCAGCAGTGTCAGCAGAAGCGGTTTCATGCGGCTTTCTTCGCGCAGGCAGGGCAGAGGTGGTTTTCGCCGACGACCTTCCAGCCCAGCTCCTCGATGCGCGCGGTGGCGGCAGGCTTGAGGGCTTTTTTGCCGTCCTTGCCGTCAACCATGAACTCGATGTCGCGCTCTTTGCCGCAGTCGTTGCAGTTGACTTTCCACTGATGGATCGCCAGCTCGGTGAACGCCGGGCCGTTGGCGACGGCCACCCACTGACCGGTCGGGTTGATCAGGTGGCGGACTTTTTCGACGTTCAGGCGCATGAACAGCTCTTTGCTGCCTTTGACGGTGACCAGCAGCACGTCGTCGGGCTTGATCGAGCCGCCGTTGCCGGTCACTTGATAACGACCGACGGCGAGGCTGCGGCATTCGATCAGGGTGTGTTGCGGGGTGAGCATGCTGTAACGGAAATCGTGTTCGGCCATGGGGGTCTCCAAATAGGCGCGCATGCTAACACTTTAGAGGATGAATTCTCGCGGCCGACCACCCTGTGACCGGCAGCAAGCATGCTTACTGCACCAGGTTCTGCGGGCTGCCCGCCGCCCAGCCGGTGATGTTATCCAGCGTAGTCTGGGCGATCGCGCCGAGGGCCTCTTTGGTCAGAAACGCCTGATGGGCGGTGATCACCACGTTGGGAAATGTCAGCAGACGGGCCAGCACATCGTCCTGCAGTGGCAGATCCGAGCGGTCCTCGAAAAACAGCTGGGCTTCCTCTTCATAGACGTCCAGTCCGAGGTAGCCCAACTGGCCGCTCTTGAGGGCGTCGATCAGCGCCGGCGTGTTCACCAGAGCGCCGCGCCCGGTATTGATCAGCATCGCGCCGCGCTGCATGCGCGACAGCGAATCCGGGTTGATCAGGTGCCGGGTGTGATCGTTGAGCGGGCAATGCAGGCTGATGATCTGCGCTTCGGCGAGCAGTTCGCCGAGGGGCAGATAACGGGCGCCCAGTGCTTCGACCCGCGGGTTGGGGGACGGATCGTAGGCCAGCAATTGGCAGCCGAAGCCCGCCATGATCCGCGCGAACGTCGCCCCGATCTGGCCGGTGCCGACCACGCCGACGGTCTTGCCCACCAGATCGAAACCGGTCAGGCCGTGCAGGCTGAAATCGCCGTCGCGGGTGCGGTTGTAGGCGCGGTGCAGGTGGCGGTTCAGCGAGAGGATCAATGCCACCGCATGTTCGGCGACGGCATGGGGCGAGTAGGCCGGAACCCGCACGACGCTGAGGCCGAGCCGCTTGGCGACGGCCAGGTCGACATGATTGAAACCGGCCGAGCGCAGGGCTATTAATCGGGTGCCGCCTGCGGCCAGTTGCTCCAGCACCGGTGCGCTCAGGTCATCGTTGATGAACGCGCAGACCACCTCGTACTGATCGGCCAGCGCCACCGTGTCCAGCGTCAACCGCGCGGGCTGGAAATGCAGCTCGATTTCCGGGGCGATCTGCGCGCCAAGAAAACTCTCGCGGTCGTAGGTCTGGCTGCTGTAAACAAGCGTGCGCATGGTTGCTCCTTAAATGGCCTGACGTATGGCTGTCGCAGCAAACAAAGGTCCTGTGGGAGTGAGCTTGCTCGCGAAGGCGTCCTGTCAACGCCCTTCATTTGACCTGACCCACCCCCCGCAGCCTATCCATCACAGAGCAAAAATCAGTGACTTGGATCAAGCCGTCACGCGCGCCTCGGTTTCCAGTCGGCTGATGGCCTTCTCCAGTTCATCCAGGGCCTTGTCGCTGTCCGCCGATTCCTGCTTCAGCAGGGTCTCGCTGCGCTGGCACGCCGCGCGCAATTGCGGGACGCCGCAGTAACGGGTGGCGCCGTGGAGGCGGTGGACGCGTTCGATCAGCGCGACGTTGTCCCTGGCCTCGCGTGCAGTGAGGATGGCCTCGCGGTCAGTGGCGAGGGAGGCCAGCAGCATCGCCAGCATGTCTGCCGCCAGATCGGCTTTGCCCGCCGCCAGCCGCAGCCCTTCTTCGTGATCCAGGACCTGCAGATTGATGCCGCCCTGAGCGATTTCGATCGGCCGCTCCGGCGCTTGATTGCGCAGCGCCAGCCCGGTCCACTTCAGCACCACCTGCGCCAGTTGACGCTCGCTGATCGGCTTGGTCAGGTAATCGTCCATGCCGCTCTGCAACAGCGCGCGTTTCTCGTTGGCCATGGCGTGGGCGGTCAGGGCGACAATAGGCAGCGACGTGGCCTGACGCTCGCTCTCCCAGCTGCGAATTTCTTCGGTGGCCTGACGCCCGTCCATGCCCGGCATCTGCACGTCCATCAGCACCAGATCGAAGGGTTCATCCTGCACCGCTTGCACCGCCGCATAACCACTGTCGACGGCCTTGACCTTGGCACCCATGTCTTCGAGCAAGGTCTGCACCAGCAACAGATTGGCCGGGTTGTCGTCGACGCAGAGAATGCGCGGCGGCCGGCTCGACAGCGGCTCCGGCACCTCGTTGCGCAACTGCTTGGGCTGGATCAGCTCCGACAGCGCGCGGCGCAGTTTGCGCGTACACGCAGGTTTGGCCTGCAACTGGTTGTAGGCGTCGGGCACGGAAAACTGATACAGCGCCTGTTCGGTGGTCGGGCACAGCACCAACACTTTACAGTTGAGGTTTTCCAGATCCCAGATCTGCTGGCGCAGGCGCTCGGGCGGCAGTTCGTGGGCGGTGACGCCGAGCACGGCCATGTCGATGGCGTGGGGCGTCTGGTGCACCACCGTCACGCCGTTGATGAGGTTTTCCAGATTGTTGAAGACCATCGGCTGCAGACCGCAGTCTTCCAGCTGATGCTCAAGCGCCTGACGCGACAGGTCGTGATGCTCCAGCACCGCCACTCGACGGCCCAGCAGCGGCGGGGCGGGCAGGTCTTCGAGGTCGTCGCGGGTTTTCGGCAGCGTCAGGCTGATCCAGAACTCCGAACCTTCCCCCGGCGTGCTCTCGACGCCGATCTCGCCGCCCATTTGCTCGACCAGCCGCTTGGAAATCACCAGCCCCAGTCCGGTACCGCCGGAATGCCGCGACAGGGAATTGTCCGCCTGGCTGAACGCCTGGAACAACGCGCGCACGTCCTGGCTGGAGAGGCCGATGCCGGTGTCCTGCACGCTGATGCGCAACTGCACGGTGGTGTCGTGTTCCTCCTCCAGCATCGCCCGCGCAACGATGGTGCCCTCGCGGGTGAACTTGATCGCGTTGCTGACCAGGTTGGTCAGTATCTGCCGTAGCCGCAGCGGATCGCCCACCAGCGACAGTGGCGTGTCGCGATAGACCAGACTCACCAGCTCCAGCTGTTTGGCGTGGGCGGCGGGGGCGAGGATGGTCAGGGTGTCCTGCAACAGGTCGCGCAGGTTGAAGGGGATCGCGTCGAGGACCAGCTTGCCGGCCTCGATCTTCGAGAAATCCAGAATCTCGTTGATGATGCTCAAGAGGTTGTCGGCGGATTTTTCGATGGTGCCCAGGTAATCGTACTGACGCGGGGTCAGTTCGCTTTTCTGCAACAGGTGGGTGAAGCCGAGGATGCCGTTGAGTGGCGTGCGGATTTCATGGCTCATATTCGCCAGAAACTCGGATTTGATTCGGCTGGCCTCCAGGGCTTCCTTGCGCGCCAGGTCCAGCTCGATGTTCTGGATCTCGATGGTTTCCAGGTTCTGGCGCACGTCTTCGGTGGCCTGCTCGATGCTGTGCTGCAATTCTTCCTGGGCGTTCTGCAACGTCGCCGCCATGCGGTTGATGCCCGACCCCAGTTCGTCCAGCTCGTAACTGCCCATGGGCGGCAATCGCGCTTCCAGATTACCGTCCTTGAGCTGGGCGACGACGTGTTTGATCTGGGTGATCGGGCCGTTGATGGTGCGGCTCATGCGCAGCGACAGAATGGCGGTCAGACCGAGACCGATGACAATCAGGATGAGGCTGGCGAACAGGCTGCGATAACCGCGCAGCAGGGTGCCGTTGTGGGACAGCTCCAGCTCGACCCAGCCGAGCAGGCGGTCGGCTTCGGCGGGAACCACATCGCCGGTGAGGTGGCGACTGCGCCCGAACACCGGCATCAGGTAGCGGGTCGCGTCGTTTTCCGAGCGCTGCAGCATGTGCGTGCTGTTACCGATGGGGGCCTGATTGATCATGCTGGGACCGGCGTGGGCCAGCATTCCCCGCTCGGCATTGAGGAACGACACCGCGCGCACGTCGGCCTGCTCCAGCACCTGGCCGGCGATGCGTTCGAGCATGGCCTGGTCACCGCTGGCCAGCGCGGCGGCAGACAGCGGCGCCAGCTCGTTGGCAATCATCTCGCCACGCTTGAGCAACTGGGTCTGCAACTCGGTGAGCTGCATCCAGGTGAAATACCCGCCCAGCAGCGCCGCCATCAGGCACGCCGGCAGCAGAGTCAGCAGCATGACGCGGCCTTTGATGCCCACTTTTCTCAGCACACTTCTTCTCCAACAACCCGGCACGAATTCAGGCAACCGCTGCGCCAATGCAGCGTGTGACGCTCGATCACTGCGCAGTGTAGTCATTTGCGCCTCGTGCACACAGTGCGCCGACGCATGCCGACCTGATGGAACTGGACACTTCCCTTGTAGGACTTGATTTAGCCGGGAAGGCATTGGAGATCACACCGCAAAATTTGCTGGTGCCCAAACCGGCCTCTTCCCGGCTGAAGCCAGTCCTACGGGAGCGCAGCGTGCACACTTGATGGAGCTGGACATATCCCTTGTAGGACTGGCTTTAGCCGGGAAGGCATTGGAGGTCACACCGCGAAATTTGCTGGTGCCCAAGCGGGCCTCTTCCCGGCTGAAGCCGGTCCTACGGGAGCGCGGCGTGCACACTTGATGGGACTGGACATATCCCTTGTAGGACTGGCTTTAGCCGGGAAAGCGTCGGGCGTCACGGCGCAAAATACGCGTCGTTCACACCGGCCTCTTCCCGGCTAAAGCCATTCATACGGGAGCGCGGCGTGCGCACTTGATGGAGCTGGACAATCCCCTCGTAGGACTGGCTTTAGCCGGGAAGGCATTGGAGGTCACACCGCGAAATTTGATGGTGCCCAAACCGGCCTCTTCCCGGCTGAAGCCAGTCCTACGGGCGCGCGGCGTGCGCACTTGATGGGAATGGACATATCCCTTGTAGGACCGGCTTTAGCCGGGAAAGCGTCGGGCGTCACGGCGCAAAATACGCGTCGTTCACACTGGCCTATTCCCGGCTAAAGCCGGCCCTACCGAAGCACGTTGCTCCCATTGGAGAACGCATCGCCGGCAGGCCAGCATTGCCCCATGGCGCGCAATCTTGAATAATCCGCTGCTTGAGAATCAATCGCAGACGCCAATGACTCCCGCCAGCATTCACCGCCCCCACATACTCGCCATCGAGGACGATGTCGTGCTCGGTGCGTTCGTTCATGATCAGCTTGATCGCTGCGGGTTTCAGGTGACCTGGTGCCAGAACGGCGTCGAAGGGCTGGCCTGCGCGCAACGCGAACCGTTCGACGTGGTGGTGATGGACATCCTGCTGCCGGGCATGAACGGCCTCGACATCCTCACCCATCTGCGTCGCCGCCACAGCATGCCGATCATCCTCATGTCTGCCCTCGGCGCCGAGGCCGACCGCATCACCGGCTTCCAGAACGGCGCCGACGATTACCTGCCCAAACCCTTCAGCGTCGATGAACTGCGGGTGCGCATCGAGGCGATCCTGCGCCGGGTCGACCTGGAACGTCGCTTCCACGCCCTGACGGCGATCGAGCCCGAGCCCAGCGTCGAAAAAGTCGATGAAGACAGTTTGACCTTCGACGAAGCGCGCTGTGACGTCTTCTTCGCCGACGCCCCGGCGCAATTGACCGGCAGCGAATACCGTCTGCTGGAAACCCTGTGGCGCAATCCCGAAGACGTCCTCAGCAAAGCCTTCCTCTATCAGCACGTCTTGCAGCGCGGCTACTCGCGGCATGACCGCAGCCTGGACATGCACATCAGCCAGATTCGTCGCAAGCTCAAAGCCGTCGGCTATCAGGCGCGGCAGCTGCGCACGGTCTGGGGCAAAGGCTACGTGCTCACGGCGGCGGTGGCGGATGCCTGAGGTGTTGAATGCCTGAGTCACGCAAACGGCTGCCCGGCCGGCATTCGCTGTTCTGGAAACTGGCGGTCCTGCTGGTCGGCTTCTGCCTGCTGATGATCTGGCTCAGCTGGTATTGGGGCCGCTACATCGAGACCCGCAACGCCTATCTCAACGCCGAGGCCCATCAGGTGCTGAACGACTACGCGGCGCAGGCCGAACGGGCGTGGAGCAGGGGTGGCCAGCGCGGCGTCGACGAATGGCTGAAGCAGGTCCGTCAGCAGGAACCCGGCTGGGTCGGGGTCATCGGCAGCGATTTGCAATCACTCGGCAGCGCGCGGCTGACCCGCGAGCAGTTCCAGCGCCTGACCTTCATGCGCGGCATCGACTGGCCGATGAGCACGCGGCAGAAAACCGTGCCCTGGCTGAAGATCCCGTTTCCCGGCAACCCGGACGCGGGCAGTCTGGTGATCGAACTGCCGGAGCGCTTCAAGCCGGGCCGTTATGCGCTGATCGGGCAGATACTCACCAACGGGCTGATTCCCGCGCTGTTCACCCTGCTGTTGTGCGTCGGGCTGTATCGCCTGCTGATTCGCCCCCTCAATCAACTGCGTGAACAGGCCAACGCATGGCGCGCCGATCGGCTGACCAGCCGACTGTCGCCGCAAATGACCGAGCGCCGTGATGAACTGGGTGAGCTGAACCGCGCCTTCGACCACATGGCCGCGCGCCTGCATTCGACGGTGCAGGTTCAGCAGCAGTTACTGCGCGATCTTTCCCACGAACTGCGCACGCCCCTGAGTCGCCTGCGGGTGGCCTGCGACAGCGAGCAAAGCCTGCCCGAACTGCGCGAGCGCCTGAGCCGGGAGGTGGATGGCATGCGCCGGCTGGTGGACGACACCCTGCAACTCGCCTGGCTCGACACGGAGCGCGAAAAACTCCCCGGTGAGGACATTCAGGTGGCGGCGCTGTGGGAGATGCTGGTGGATGACGCCTGTTTCGAAACCTGCTGGCCGTCCCGTCAATTGCGCTGTGATCTGGACAGCGAGTGCTGGGTCAGTGGCCATCTCAACACCCTGGCCCAGGCGCTGGAAAACATTCTGCGCAATGCCATCCGCCACTCACCGCCCGAGGGCATCGTGCGCCTGGACGGTCGGCGTGAGGGCGATGACTGGCTTTTGTGGCTCGAAGATCAAGGCGGCGGGATCGACGAGGGCGATCTCGAGCGGATCTTCGCGCCGTTCATCCGCCTCGACGGTGCACGCCCGGGCGACGGTGGTTTCGGCCTGGGTCTGAGCATCGCGCGCAACTCGCTGCGCCTGCAGGGCGGGGACTTGTGGGCGGAGAACACCGGGCAGGGCTTGAGGATGATCATGCGGTTGCCGGCGCGGAACAATCCGCCTTATTCCATTCAGCGATAACCCCCTCACTTTGCGTGATATGGGCTGGCGGCGATTGCCGGTATGATAGGCGACCCCCGCACGTCTGGATCGCGAACACGCCATGACCCTGCAGTATCAAACCATCGCCGATTGCGTCGGCAACACCCCGCTGGTGCGTCTGCAACGCATGGCCGGGAACACCAGCAACACGTTGCTGCTCAAGCTCGAAGGCAATAACCCGGCCGGTTCCGTGAAGGACCGCCCGGCGCTGTCGATGATTACCCGCGCCGAACTGCGCGGGCAGATCCACCCCGGCGACACCCTGATCGAAGCCACCTCCGGCAACACCGGCATCGCCCTGGCCATGGCCGCGGCGATCAAGGGCTACCGCATGATTCTCATCATGCCCGACAATTCCAGCGCCGAGCGCAAGGCCGCCATGACCGCTTATGGCGCCGAGCTGATTCTGGTCAGCAAGGAAGAGGGCATGGAAGGCGCCCGTGACATGGCCGAGCGCATGCAGGCCGAAGGCCACGGCAAAGTGCTCGACCAGTTCGCCAACGGCGACAATCCCCAGGCGCACTACGTCGGCACCGGCCCGGAAATCTGGCGGCAGACCGGCGGCACCGTCACCCATTTCATCAGCTCCATGGGCACCACCGGCACCATCATGGGCACCTCGCGCTTCCTCAAGGAACAGAACCCGGACATCCAGATCGTCGGCCTCCAGCCTATGGATGGCGCGTCGATTCCGGGCATTCGCCGCTGGCCTCAGCAATACCTGCCGAGTATTTATCAGGCCGACCGCGTTGATCGGATTCTGGACATGGGCCAAGCCGAAGCCGAGGACGTGATGCGTCGTCTGGCGCGGGAAGAAGGTATTTTCTGCGGCGTGTCGTCGGGCGGCTCCGTCGCCGGGATGCTGCGGCTGTCGCAGGAAGTCGAAAACGCGGTGATGGTCGCGATCATTTGTGACCGCGGCGACCGTTACCTGTCGACCGGCGTCTACGATGCGCCCAACTGATGGCCAAGCGTGATGCAGGCCTGCGTTTCCAGCCCAGCGGCGGCACCCGGGCCCCGCAGGTCCCCACCGGTAAAAAACAACGCCTGACCATCGAGCGGCTGGCCAACGACGGTCGCGGCATCGCTTTCGTCGACGGCCGCACCTGGTTTGTCATGGGCAGTCTGGCCGGCGAAGAGGTCGAGGCCCGCGTGCTCAATGTCCACGGCAAAGTGGTCGAAGCCCGCACCGAGCGCGTGTTCCAGGCCAGTCCTGTGCGCCGGCCAGCCGCGTGCCCGCATTTTGGCCGTTGCGGCGGCTGCAGCACCCAGCACATGCCCCACGCCGAACAGCTCGCCCTGAAACAGAGCATGCTTGCCGAGCAATTGAGCCGCATCGCCGGGGTCGAGCCGCAGGAATGGGCCGCGCCCCTGACCGGCGATGAATACGCCTACCGCCGCCGCGCCCGCGTTGCCGTGCGCTGGGACGTCCGCGCCAAACGCCTGGACGTCGGATTCCGCGCCGCCGCGAGTCAGGACATCATCGCCATCGAACAATGCCCGGTGCTGGTACAGGCCTTGCAACCGATCATGACAGCGTTGGCGCCCATGCTCCGCCGTCTGAGCAAACCTCAGGCGCTGGGGCATGTCGAGCTGTTCAGCGGTTGGGCCAATGCCGTGCTGCTGCGGCACACTGCGCCGTTGCCTGAGAGCGATCTCACAATCCTCAAGGCATTTTGCGACACCCATGACGCGCAGCTGTGGTTGCACGGCGAAGGCGAACCACAGCCGGTCGACCCTTACGCGCAACTGGGCTACCGCCTGGAACCGTGGAATCTGTCCCTGGCCTATCGCCCTGGCGACTTCGTGCAGGTCAATGCTCAGGTCAACACCGCGATGATCGAACAGGCGCTGGCCTGGCTCGCGCCGGACAAGGACGAACGAGTGCTGGACTTGTTCTGCGGGCTTGGTAACTTCGCCCTACCGCTTGCGCAAATGACGCGCGACGTGGTGGCCGTGGAGGGCGTCGAGGCCATGGTTCAGCGGGCGACGGCCAATGCCGCCGGCAACGGTTTAAGCAACGTGACGTTTTATCAGGCCGATCTGTCGCACCCACTGGACAAGGCGGCCTGGGTGGCGGAAGGTTTCGCCGCAGTGCTGCTCGATCCGCCGCGTGACGGGGCGTTCGAAGCAGTGGGCAAGCTCAAGTCGCTGGGCGCTCAACGCGTCCTTTATGTGTCGTGCAACCCGGCCACGCTGGCGCGCGACACGGTTGAATTGATCAAGCAGGGCTACCGTTTAAAACGTGCCGGAATCCTCGATATGTTCCCGCAGACAGCGCATGTCGAGGCGATGGCGTTATTTGAAGCGAGCAAGTGAGGCGGCGGCTCAGGAAATGCCGATGCCTTACACGGAGTCTCGTTTAATCCGACTGGCCCGCGCGTACACGACCTTGCATGGCCCGCAAGGCGCACGCGCTCAAGAAGGCCGGCGACTGATGGCGCATTTCATCGCGCCGTAGGGAAGGTAAGCAACATGGTACAGGTGAGACCCCACCAGCCGATCAACACAGACGGCAGTATCAACCTCGACGCGTGGCTGGATCACGTGGTCAGCGTCGACCTCGCAGTGGACCGACAGGCCCTTAAAGAGGCCTGTGAATTTGCCCGGCACGCCGAGCAACAGGACAACGCCGCCAAGAACCTCTGGGCGGAGGGCACGTCGAGTTTTCAGACGGGCCTGGAAATCGCTGAAATCCTGGCCGACCTCAAGCTCGACCAGGACTCACTCGTCGCCGCCGTGATTTACCGCGGCGTGCGCGAAGGCAAGATCTCGCTGCCCGACGTCAACCAGCGCTTCGGCCCCACCGTCACCAAGCTCATCGACGGCGTGCTGCGCATGGCGGCCATCAGCGCCAGTCTCAGCCCGCGTCAATCGCTGGTGCTCGGCACCCAGGCCCAAGTCGAAAACCTGCGCAAGATGCTGGTGGCCATGGTCGACGACGTGCGCGTCGCGCTGATCAAGCTGGCCGAACGCACCTGCGCCATCCGTGCGGTGAAGAACACCGACGATGAAAAGCGCAACCGCGTCGCCCGGGAAGTCTTCGACATCTACGCACCCCTGGCCCACCGGCTGGGCATCGGTCACATCAAATGGGAGCTGGAGGACCTGTCCTTCCGTTACCTGGAGCCCGAGCAGTACAAGCAGATCGCCAAACTGCTGCACGAACGCCGCCTTGATCGCGAGCGCTTCATCACCGACGTCATGTCGCAGCTTGAGAACGAGCTGCTGGCCACCGGCGTCAAGGCCGACATCAGCGGCCGGGCCAAGCACATCTACTCGATCTGGCGAAAAATGCAGCGCAAAGGTCTGGAGTTCAGCCAGATTTACGACGTGCGTGCCGTTCGCGTGCTGGTGCCGGAGATGCGCGATTGCTACACCGCCCTCGGCATCGTCCACACCCTGTGGCGGCACATTCCCAAGGAATTCGACGACTACATCGCCAACCCCAAGGAAAACGGCTATCGCTCCCTGCACACGGCGGTGATCGGTCCGGAAGGCAAGGTGCTGGAAGTGCAGATCCGCACCCACGCCATGCACGAAGAAGCCGAGCTGGGGGTCTGCGCGCACTGGAAGTACAAGGGCACCGATGTCAAATCCGGTTCCAATCACTACGAAGAGAAAATCTCCTGGCTGCGTCAGGTCCTCGAGTGGCATGAGGAGCTGGGTGATATCGGCGGGCTGGCGGAACAGCTGCGCGTCGACATCGAGCCCGACCGCGTCTATGTGTTCACCCCGGACGGTCACGCGATCGACCTGCCCAAGGGCGCGACGCCGCTGGACTTCGCCTACCGCGTGCACACCGAAATCGGCCACAACTGCCGTGGCGCCAAGATCAACGGCCGCATCGTCCCGCTCAACTACAGCCTGCAGACCGGCGAGCAGGTCGAGATCATCACCAGCAAGCACGGCACGCCGAGCCGCGACTGGCTGAACTCGAACCTGGGTTACATCACCACGTCCCGGGCGAGGGCGAAGATCGTGCACTGGTTCAAGCTGCAGGCGCGCGACCAGAACGTCGCCGCCGGCAAGGTGCTGCTGGAGCGCGAACTGGCGCGTCTGGCGCTGCCTCAGGTGGACTTCGACAAGCTGGCCGAGAAGGCCAACATGAAGATCGCCGACGACATGTTCGCCGCCCTCGGTGCCGGCGACCTGCGCATTGCTCAGTTGGTCAATCTGGCTCAGCAACTGGTCGAGCCGGAACGCGGCAACGAGCAGCTGGAGCTGATTCCACGCAAGGCCACGGGCTACAAACCGGGCAAGCGCGGGGACATTCAGATCCAGGGCGTCGGCAACCTGATGACCCAGATGGCCGGCTGCTGCCAGCCGCTGCCGGGCGACGCCATCGTCGGTTACATCACCCAGGGCCGCGGCGTGAGCATTCACCGTCAGGACTGCGCCTCGGTGCTGCAACTGGGGGGGCGTGAACCCGAGCGGATCATTCAGGTCAGCTGGGGCCCGGTGCCGGTGCTCACCTACCCGGTGGACATCATCATCCGAGCCTACGACCGGTCGGGCCTGCTGCGCGACGTTTCGCAGATCCTGCTCAACGAGCGCATCAACGTCCTGGCGGTCAACACCCGCTCGAACAAGGAAGACAACACCGCGCTGATGTCGCTGACCATCGAGATCCCGGGCCTGGACGCGCTGGGCCGGCTGCTGGGGCGCATCTCGCAACTGCCGAACATCATCGAAACGCGGCGAAACAGAACGCCGTGAGGCGTAGCTGCAAGCTACAAGCGGCAAGCCACAAGCTGCAAGCTGTACGCGCACGGCTTGAAGCTTGTGGCGTGCCGCTTGAAGCTGTGACCAAAGGGATCCCTCATGTATAGCCTCCAAGACCTGCTCACGCTCATGGCCCGTCTGCGCGATCCCCAATTCGGTTGCCCGTGGGACGTGAAGCAGAATTACGCAAGCATCGTGCCGCACACCCTCGAAGAAGCCTACGAAGTGGCCGACGCCATTGAGCGCGGCGATTTCGATGACCTGCGCGGTGAGCTGGGCGATCTGCTGTTTCAAGTGGTGTATTACTGCCAACTGGCGCGGGAAGAAGGGCGCTTCGAGTTCGATGGCGTGGTGGACGGTATCACCCGCAAACTGATTCGCCGTCATCCCCACGTGTTCCCGACCGGCGATCTGTACGCGCCGCTGGAAACCCCGCGTCTCAGCGAAGACCAGGTCAAGCACCGCTGGGAACAGATCAAAGCCGAGGAACGCGCCGAGAAGGCCAGTGCACCCGAGCAGCTGTCCCTGCTGGACGATGTGCCGGGCGTATTGCCGGCGCTGTCGCGGGCGGCGAAGCTGCAGAAGCGCGCGTCCCAGGTCGGGTTCGATTGGCCGGACGCCTTGCCGGTGGTCGATAACGTCCGTGAGGAGCTCGACGAAGTCCTCGAAGCCATGGCTGACAGCGACAGCGCGGGGATCACCGAAGAAGTCGGCGATCTGCTGTTTGCCGCCGTCAATCTGGCCCGCCACCTCAAGGTTGATCCGGAAAATGCCCTGCGCGCCGCCAATGCCAAATTCGAGCGGCGCTTCAGATTTATCGAACAGGCCTTGCGCGACACCCGGCGCCCCATCGAAGATTGCAGCCTCGAAGAGATGGATGCGCTCTGGGGCGAAGCCAAGCGTCAGGAAAAGATCACGCCCAACTGCGGTTGAGTTGACTATTTAGAGAGAGAAGACAGATGGCGGGTATTTCCCTTCGTGACCAGTTGCTGAAAGCCGGACTGGTCAATGAAAAACAGGCGAAGCAGGCCAGCAAGAGCAAGCAGAAGGAGCAACGTCTGGTGCACAAGGGCCAGGCGGTGGCGGACGACACCAGCCAGCGCGCTGCCCAGGAAGCGATGGCCGAGAAAGCCAAACGTGACCAGGAATTGAATCGTCAGCAGCAGGAAAAAATCGAGCAGAAAGCCCGTGCCGCACAGGTCAAGCAACTGATCGAAGCCACGCGCCTGCCGAAGCTGACCACCGAGGACTACTACAACTTCGTCGATGACAAGAAGGTCAAGCGCCTGTCCGTCAACGCCCTGATGCGCAGCAAACTGAGCAACGGCTCGCTGGCCATTGTGCACCACGGCGGCAGCTACGAGGTGATCCCCCGCGAAGCCGCCCTCAAGGTGCAGGAGCGCGATCCGCGCCGTATCGTCATGCTCAGCGCGCCGACCGAAGAGCCGGATGGCGACGATCCGTACGCTGCGTATAAGATCCCGGATGACCTGATGTGGTAAGCGCCCGTCGCTCACTCAGCTAAAACAACAAAACCCGCCACGTGGCGGGTTTTGTTTTGCTGCGATTCCGAAATTACGAATGACTGGCCTCAAGCTTTGCTTCTTGCTCGGCAAGCTCTGCTGCGTAACGCTGTGCGTCCGATTCGTAATGAAACATCCCTACCAGCTGGTCTTGTTGGCGTACATCCCAGATCTGGATGCCATCGGCGATGCTTTCGTGGGAGATGTGGGCGTCGTCGCGTTCAGTAACAGTTACGGTCATAGTGCAAACTCCTGACTTTTGGAAATCTGCGGCAGGACGTCGCAGGCCTTCTTTATAGTTTTCGGCGGCCGACCAAGTAAACGCGCGCATCCGGCAACAGTTATTTACCAAATCCGTAACAGTGCGCTAAATGCTTGTATTTGAAGGGTGTGCGGCGTTTTGTCACACCCGGTTGAAGGCCATGAAGAATGTTTCATGTAGGCCTGAATCACTGATCGACGCCAAAAAAAAACCCGCCATGAAGGCGGGGTTTTCGTATTGCGCTCGATGTAGGCGTGAATCAGCTGGCTGAATTAACTGCCCTTGACCGACTTACCGTTCACCGTGCCGTCCTGCAGCATGATGTTGTATTCCTTGCCGTCGGTTTCAACCTGTTGCAGGCGAACCAGCAGGTAGTCGTAGTCCTTGGCGAACCACATCACGGTGATGCGCTTGTTCTGCGTCGGGTCACGCACGCGTTCGACCTTGATGGCGTCGACCGAACCGACTTTGGTCTCGACCTTTTCAGTGCCGAGCACGCGGAAGTCATAGGTGTCGATTTCGTCACCATCGACGACCTGGTACGACATGCTCTTTTTGCCCGCCGCTACGTCATGCTGCAGCGCGAGCTGGTAGGTGGACTTGTCGAGGACCCCGGCATTCAGCGGGATTTTCACCGCGTCGCCACGGTCCGAACCGGTGATGAATTTGGTGGGCCAGTCGAATACCAGATCGACCGTTTTGCTCTTGCCCAGGCCGCCACGTTCGAAGTGGTAGGTCTGCGGCAGCAGTTGATCCTTGTCGACTTTGATCGTGCTGACTTCGGTCAGGCTGGCGATCATCATCGATGCCTTGAAATTCAGGGTCCAGGTGCCGTTGGCGTTCTTCTCGAGGCTGCGGGTGGCGCTGCCACCGCTCATGGGCAGCTGTTTCCAGTCAGCGGTGTAGCTGGCGGAAAAAGGTTGAAGGTCTGCCGCGTTGACTGCGGGAAGTGCGAACAGAGCGAAAGCGAAGAGCAAAGCGCGACGCATAATATCTCCTAAGGTCGGATCAAGTGGCCGCTGGGCCCTAAGGGCTGGCCGTCCAGTGAGGCGCCGTGTTCGTCGAGGGTCAATCGTCCTTCGGCGAACCAGCGAATGGCCAGGGGATAAATCAAGTGTTCCTGGGCGTGTACCCTCTGTGCCAGCGTGGCGGGCGTGTCGTGCAACTCTACAGAAACAACTGCCTGTACGACCAGAGGCCCCCCATCGAGTTCCTCGGTGACAAAGTGCACGCTGCAGCCATGGTCGGCATCGCCGGCCTCCAGCACCCGTTGATGGGTGTGCAGGCCTTTATACCGCGGAAGCAGGGAAGGGTGAATGTTCAGCAGGCGGCCATGGTAGTGGCGGACGAACCCGGGCGTGAGGATGCGCATGAATCCGGCGAGCACCACCAGCGACGGCTGAAACGAATCGATGGCCTCGATCAGCGCCGCATCGAAGGCCTCGCGACCTTCGTAGCCGGTGTGATCGAGCACGCGGGTGTCGATTCCCGCACGGGCGGCCCGCTCAAGCCCGAAGGCATCGGCGCGGTTGGAAATCACCGCACGGATGCGCGCAGGGCTCGCGCTGTCCTGAAAGCTGTCGATCATTGCCTGCAGGTTACCGCCAGTGCCGGACAGCAGCACCACCACATCACAGGGTTGGGGCATGTCAGGCATTAATGAGCCTTGACGTTCTTCAGCTCGACTTGTGCAGCGCCTTCGGCAGCGGTGCCGATCTGGCCGATGACCCACGGCTGCTCACCGGCTTCACGCAGGGCATTCAGCGAGACTTCGACGTGTTCCTGGGCCACGCAGATGACCATGCCGACGCCGCAGTTCAGCACGCGGTGCATTTCATGCTCATCGACGTTGCCTTTTTCCTGCAGCCAGTCGAAGACCGCCGGACGGGTCCAGCTGGCCACGTCGACGATGGCCTGAGCGCCTTCTGGCAGCACGCGCGGGATGTTGTCCAGCAGGCCGCCGCCGGTGATGTGGGCCATGGCTTTCACCGCGCCGGTGTCTTTGATCAGCTTGAGCAGCTGCTTGACGTAAATGCGGGTTGGCGCCATCAGCAGGTCGGTGAGCGGCTTGCCGTCGAGCTGGATGGTGTCGATGTCGGCACCCGACACGTCGATGATCTTGCGGATCAGCGAGTAGCCGTTGGAGTGCGGACCGGAAGACGGCAGGGCGATCAGTGCGTCGCCGGCGGCCACCTTCGAGCCGTCGATGATGTCAGCTTTCTCCACGACACCGACGCAGAAGCCAGCCAGGTCGTAGTCTTCGCCTTCGTACATGCCGGGCATTTCAGCGGTCTCGCCGCCGACCAGCGAGCAGCCAGCCAGTTCGCAGCCCGCGCCGATGCCGGTCACCACTTGAGCCGCGGTGTCGACGTTGAGTTTGCCGGTGGCGTAGTAGTCGAGGAAGAACAGCGGTTCAGCGCCGCAGACCACCAGATCGTTGACGCACATGGCGACCAGGTCAATGCCGATGGTGTCGTGTTTGTTCAGATTCAGTGCCAGGCGCAGCTTGGTGCCGACACCGTCGGTGCCGCTCACCAGAACAGGCTGCTTGTAGCCGGCCGGGATTTCGCACAGAGCGCCGAAGCCCCCGAGCCCGCCCATCACTTCCGGGCGCTTGGTGCGCTTGGCGACGCTCTTGATGCGTTCGACCAGCGCTTCACCGGCGTCGATGTCAACACCGGCGTCTTTGTAGCTCAGGGAGGGTTGCTTGCTCATGATCCAGGCCTTTAAGGGGGGGGATTCGGGGTAACGACCGAGTGGCAACGACGCGGGGGCCGTGTCATCGCCGGTCTGCGAAGGCGCGCGATTTTATCAGGGTTGGGCGCAAGCGGCCATCCTTGGGCCGACGGGCAGGACAATGGTGAAGAAAAAATAACCCGGTTTATCCCGCCGCACCCGTTCGTCGACAGAGGGATCCGGTGTAACGTTGGCGCCTGAGTGAGCGATTCGGGCGCGTCTGCGGTCAGAGTCGGGTCATTCGTCTTTATGCAGCTATTTATAGCGTTGCCTTTTTACCCAGCGGGAATCTTTCATGCGTCCACCTTCATTCATGCGCCTAAAAAACTGCCTGTTCGCAGGGTGCCTCTCATTGATGAGTCTGCCGGCGCTCGCCGAGACGGTGAACACTCTTTATCAGGTGCGCGAGCCCGTCAGCGGCCAGACCCCTGACGAGAAAACCCGCGCCACCCAGGCCGCGCTGGAAACCCTGGTCATCCGCTTGACCGGCGACCCCAAGGCCGTGCAGAACGGCGGCCTTGCCGACGTGCGCAAGGACCCTCAACAAATCATCAGCCAGTATGGTTATGACGCCGGCCCGCCGGAAACCCTCCAGGTCGACTTCGACCCGTCGAGCACCGAGCGCGTGCTGCGGCAGGCCGGGCTGTCGTTGTGGGGCTCCAACCGTCCGGTGATCATGGCCTGGTGGCTGAACGACGCGACTGACGGCGCCAACCTGGTCGGCGACGGCCAATCCTCCGCCGAGCCTTTGCGCCGCGCGGCTCAGCACCGCGGTCTGCCGCTGCGTCTGCCACTGGCGGACCTGGGCGAGCAGGGTATCGGCAACGCCAAGACCCTCGACGGCAACAACGTCGGCCCGCTCAAGGAGGCTTCCGAGCGCTACGGTTCGGATGCGATTCTGGCGGTTCACGCGCAGGAAAACGGTGGCCAGTGGCAGGGCAAATGGCACCTGTGGCTGGGCGACAAGATGGAGCAGGGCAGTGCCAGCGGCGCCAACTCGGCGGAACTGGCCGACGCGGTGCTGTTGGCGGTGAGTCAGCGCCTGGCGCCACGCTTTGTGGTCAAACCGGGCGCTTCGACGGGCATGGTGCTGGACGTACAGGGCATGAATCTTGAGCGTTACGCGCAGCTGTTGCACCTGCTCGAACCCTTCGGAGGCCGTCTGAAATCAGCCGAGGGTGACCGTATCGCTTTCGATGTCAGCGGCAGCCCCGATCAGTTGCGTTCCCAGTTGGCGCTGGCGAAACTGCAGGAAGTGCCGGTCGGTGAAATCGCCAGTGCGCCGGACAGTTCTGCGGCCAATCCCGCGCCGGTTTCCGCGGACGGCACGCCAGCGGCACCGCAGCCGCCCGCTGTTTCCGACAGCGCATTGCACTTCCGTTGGTGAACAGGTTCATAACGACGTTGCACGAAGCACATCATCCTGGGGAAAGAGGCAGTAATGACTGATACGCGTCGTTGGTTCTGGCTGGGCGGGGTTGTCCTGGTCTGTTTGTTCGTCTGGCTGCTGCATTCGATTCTGACCCCGTTCCTGGTGGCGCTGCTGCTGGCGTACATGGGCGATCCGCTGGCAGACCGGCTGGAAAAACTGAAGCTGTCGCGCACCATGAGTGTGGTGACGGTGTTTCTGTTGTTCACCCTGATCTTCATGGGCCTGCTGTTGGTGCTGGTGCCGATGCTGGCCAAGCAGCTTTATCGCCTGTACGAACTGGCGCCGCAGATTCTCGACTGGCTGCAGCACACCGCGATGCCGTGGGCGCAGGCCAAACTGGGGCTGGCAGAAGGGTTCTGGAAGTTCGACAAGGTCAAGGCGGCGATCTCGGAGCACATGGGTCAGACTGGCGACATCGTCGGCATCGTCCTGTCCCAGGCCACCACCTCGACCCTGGCGCTCATCGGCTGGCTGACCAATCTGGTGCTGATCCCGGTGGTCTGTTTCTACCTGCTGCGTGACTGGGACGTGATGATGGCGAAGGTGCGCAGCCTGCTGCCGCGTCACCGCGAGAAGAAAATCGTCGCACTGGCGGATGAATGCCATGAAGTCTTGGGTGCGTTCATCCGTGGCCAGTTGCTGGTGATGGTCGCGCTGGGCGTGATTTACGCCGCCGGCCTGATGCTGGTCGGGCTGGAGCTGGGGCTGTTGATTGGTGTCATTGCCGGTCTGGCGGCCATCGTGCCGTACATGGGCTTCGTCATCGGCATTGGCTCGGCGATTCTGGCCGGTTTCTTCCAGTTCGGCGGCGACCTGTACCCGATGCTGGGCATCGTCGCGGTGTTCATGGTCGGTCAGGCGCTGGAAGGCATGGTGCTGACGCCGCTGCTGGTGGGTGACCGCATCGGCCTGCACCCGGTGGCGGTGATCTTCGCGATTCTGGCGGGCGGCGAGCTGTTCGGATTCACCGGTATCCTGCTGGCGTTGCCGGTGGCGGCGGTGATCATGGTCCTGGTACGCCATGTTCATGACCTGTACAAGGATTCGGACATCTACGGCGGTCTGGATGACCTGGATCTCTGATTCCTGCCGATCAGGATTCGTGAAGGCGCGCGGTGTTCACCGCGCGTCTCTTTCCTCCACGGGATTTTCCCGTAATCCCCTGTCATACCAGTGACCTGCGCAAGCCTTTGATTTTGCTGGCGGTCTGCCGCATTGTGCGGCCAGCCCTGCGGGTATAGACTTTGCACACTTTTCACAGAGGCCCCTTGGCGGTTCGTCACGAACCGTTCAGCCAGCATGAAACCAGTTCAGCTGCCCCTGAGTGTGCGTCTGCGTGATGACGCCACCTTCATCAATTACTATCCAGGCGCCAATGCCGCTGCACTCGGCTATGTCGAGCGGCTGTGCGAAGCCGAGGCCGGCTGGACAGAAAGCCTCATCTACCTGTGGGGCAAGAACGGGGTAGGGCGCACGCATCTGTTGCAGGCTGCCTGCCTGCGCTTCGAACAGATGGGCGAGCCGGCGGTTTACCTGCCGATGGCCGAACTTCTCGATCAAGGTGTCGGCCTGTTCGATCATCTGGAGCAGTACGAGCTGGTGTGCCTCGACGACCTGCAAGCGGTGGTCGGCAAACCCGAGTGGGAAGAAGCGTTGTTCCACCTGTTCAACCGCCTGCGCGACAGCGGCCGACGCTTGCTCATCGCCGCTTCATGCTCGCCCCGGGAGCTGCCGGTCAAACTGGCGGACTTGAAATCCCGGCTGACCATGGCGCTGGTGTTCCAGATGCGCCTCTTGTCCGACGAAGAAAAACTCCGCGCTCTGCAACTGCGCGCGTCCCGTCGGGGCCTGCACCTCACCGATGAGGTAGGGCATTTCATCCTCACCCGCGGCAAGCGCAGCATGAGCGCGCTGTTCGACTTGCTTGAGCAACTCGATCAGGCATCGCTGCAGGCCCAGCGCAAGCTGACCATTCCCTTCTTGAAAGAAACCCTCGGTTGGTAAGCGAGTCTGTGGTCGATCCGGCCCTGGTCCTGCAAACCGCAGCAGCCTTGCGCCACGCCTCGCGGATTTTGATCATTACCGGTGCCGGCCTGTCGGCGGATTCAGGGCTGCCGACCTATCGCGGCGTCGGCGGTCTGTACAACGGCGAGACCGACGACGGCCTGCCCATCGAAATGGCCTTGTCCGGCCCGATGTTGCGGCGTGATCCGGCGCTGTGCTGGAAGTACATCGCACAATTGAGCAGCGCTTGCCTGGGCGGACGTCCCAATGCGGCGCACTACGCCATCGCTGAATTGCAGCGGCGCAAGCCGGAGTGCTGGGTATTGACGCAAAACGTCGACGGCTATCACAGGGCGGCGGGCAGTCCGCCAGAGCGGTTGATCGAGATCCACGGACAGCTGGCGCCGCTGTACTGTCAATCTTGTGGCGCCGTAGATCCGCAGTTAAGCGAGCACCTTAGTCGACCACTGCCACCGCTGTGCCCCCGCTGTAGTGGCGTTTTGAGGCCATCGGTGGTGTTGTTTCAGGAGATGTTGCCGGAGTTGGCATTGAATGTGCTTCAGGAGGAGATGGCAAAAGGTTTTGACGCTGTGCTCAGCATCGGAACCACTGCCAGCTTCCCGTACATTCATGAGCCCATGCTGCGCGCTCGGGTGACGGGCGGCTTTACTGCCGAGATAAACCCTTCGCCGACCGATCATTCCGCGCACATGGATGTGTTTCTGAGGTGTAGAGCCTTAGAAGTGATGGACGACATCGTAAGTCACATTTGTTTCGATTGAATTTGCAAATGGGTACGATTGAAGGCATAGTCTCGGCTTCTTTACACTTCAGCCACGGTCGTGCACATGCTAAACCGCTTCGCACCCCTCGTGCCTCTCGCACTCGTCACGCTGTTGTTCGGCTGCGCGGCCCAGATGCCGACGTCGCAACAACAGTCGCAAAACCCCCAGTTCCGGGACTCTGCCACCGCTCAATCCGCCAGCAAGCGTGCTGATTACGCATCCTCCGTACTGGATGACGAAGTCGCTACCGAAGATGAACTCGCTCAATTTGCCGACAACAAGCCTTACCGCCTGCCGGTTCTGGCTGACAGCATCCTCGAACGCGGCAAATCCTTGATAGGCACTCGCTATCGCTTCGGCGGTACGTCGACCACCTCCGGTTTCGATTGCAGCGGTTTCATCGGTTATCTGTTCCGTGAAGAGGCGGGCATGAGCCTGCCGCGTTCTTCCCGCGAAATGATCAATATCGATGCCCCCCTCATCAAGCGCAATGACCTCAAGCCAGGCGATCTGCTGTTCTTCAGCACCGCCGGCCGCGGCCGTGTCAGCCATGCCGGCATCTATCTGGGCGATGATCAGTTCATCCACTCCAGCAGTCGTCGCAGTGGCGGAGTCCGTGTCGACAGCCTCGACGATGCCTATTGGGCCAAGACATTCATCGAAGCCAAACGCGCGCTGGCAATGGCACCTGTAACGGCATCGTCAACGGTACCTGCAACTTCCACCGCGATGACCTCGACTACAATCAAGCGCCAGCACCGTTAATTCCGGGCGCGCAAAGGGCCTGACCCTCTTGCGTGCAATCCCGGCTCTCGGCAAAGTAAGCTGCACCCCGCACAGGTTGTCGTGTTTATGTCGTTAACGGTTCGCCTGATCGTCGCCTCCCTGGCTGTGCTGCTGGCCGCATGTTCCAGCACGCCACCGCCCGCTCCACGCAAGGTCGTCTACCGGCCTGTGGTGTCCGCTCCTCCCCAGTTTTCTTCACCGCTCGCCGACGACGTCCTGTTGCGCGCGATCGGCCTTGTCGGCACGCCCTATCGCTGGGGCGGCAACACGCCTGATTCGGGTTTCGATTGCAGTGGCCTGATCGGCTACGTCTACCACGACGCCGCGGGCATCA
Organism: Pseudomonas sp. W2Oct36; assembly: GCF_041060465.1. Classification (NCBI taxonomy): domain Bacteria; kingdom Pseudomonadati; phylum Pseudomonadota; class Gammaproteobacteria; order Pseudomonadales; family Pseudomonadaceae; genus Pseudomonas; species Pseudomonas sp. W2Oct36. Next base: position 290,715 of record NZ_JAUERW010000004.1, on the reverse strand, counting down.
CCCTGCCTCGGTCGACGCGGGAAATGATCACCCTGCGCGGGCCTGACATCGATCGCAGTCAGTTGCAGACCGGTGATCTGGTGTTCTTCGCCACCAGTGGCGGCTCCCACGTCAGTCACGCCGGCATCTACGTCGGGGAAGGGCGGTTCGTCCACGCGCCGGCCACTGGCGGCACGGTCAAACTCGACAGTCTCGACAAGCCGTATTGGCAAAAGGCCTGGCTGAATGCCAAGCGCGTCATCCAGCCATCGAACCTGGCCAGGCAATAGCGACTTCCTGAGCACTGTGCTCATCCGCTGTTGCTGGGTGAGCACGTATGCCTTTCAGGGTGAAATCCCGTTTAGCCGGAGGCGGTCTGCCTACGGTTCGATTGACGCTCCCGAGTCAACCCTCTAACCTTCGCGCCATGTTTCAGGTGCCCGGGACCCGTCAGGTCCGCAGGGTGAAACAGGGAAGCCGGTGCGATTGCTCGTGTGATCAATTCCGGCGCTGCCTCCGCAACGGTAGATGAGTCAAAGCCACGCACAATGCCACTGTGTTCGCTGAACATGGGAAGGCGCCTGGCCTGCCACGGTTGTGGCAACTCGTGAGTCCGGAGACCGGCCTGATCCATCGAACAGCATCACGGAGGGCGATGCTCTGCTGCAGGCCGGGTTTTGCCCAGTGCCTGCTGACAGTCTTTGCCTGTGCCCTCCGTTTGCCACACTTGCCCTCAAGCGGAGAGCTGAGATGAGCGAATCCCCCGAACGTGACGAACGCCACCTGGCGCGCATGCTGCGCAAAAAGGCGGTGATGGACGAGCGCATTTCCAGCGCGCCCAATGAATGCGGGTTGCTGCTGGTCCTGACCGGTAACGGCAAAGGCAAGAGCAGCTCGGCGTTCGGCATGCTTGCCCGCGCCATGGGCCACGGCATGAAGTGCGGCGTCGTGCAGTTCATTAAAGGCCGGCACAGCACCGGCGAAGAGCTGTTCTTCCGCCGCTTCCCTGAACAAGTGCGTTACCACGTGATGGGCGAGGGCTTCACCTGGGAAACCCAGGACCGCCAGCGTGACATTGCCGCCGCCGAATCCGCCTGGGCCGTGACCCGTGAAATGCTCAAGGACGCCTCCATCGGCATGGTCGTGCTCGATGAGCTGAACATCGCCCTCAAGCACGGCTATCTGGACCTGGAGCAGGTGCTGAGCGACCTGCAGGCACGTCCGCCGATGCAGCACGTGATCGTCACCGGTCGCGGGGCGAAGCAGGAATTGATCGACCTGTCCGACACCGTGTCCGAAATCGGCGTGGTCAAGCATGCCTTTCAGTCCGGCATCAAGGCGCAGAAAGGCATCGAGCTGTGAGTGAGCGCCCACCGCGGCACTGCCCGGCAGTATTGATCGCCGCCCCTGCGTCCGGTCAGGGTAAAACCACCGTCACCGCCGCACTGGCCCGCTTGCATCGCAATCAGGGCCGCAAGGTGCGGGTGTTCAAATGCGGGCCGGACTTTCTCGACCCGATGATCCTCGAGCGCGCCAGCGGCCATCCGGTGTATCAGCTGGACATGTGGATGATCGGCGAGGACGAAAGTCGGCGCCTGTTGTGGGAAGCCGCCGCGGAGGCCGACCTGATCCTCATCGAAGGCGTCATGGGCTTGTTCGACGGCACGCCCTCCAGCGCGGACCTGGCCCGGCGTTTCGGCGTGCCGGTGCTCGGGGTGATCGACGGCACGGCCATGGCCCAGACCTTCGGCGCACTGGCGCTGGGACTGGCGCGGTATCAGCCGGATCTGCCATTTGCCGGCGTGCTGGCCAATCGAGTCGGCACGGTGCGCCATGCGCAGTTGCTGGAAGGCAGCCTGACCGAAGGCCTGCGCTGGTACGGCGCGCTGTCCCGTGAAACCGGCATTGAACTGCCCAGCCGGCACCTCGGCCTGGTTCAGGCCAGTGAACTGAATGACCTGGACATGCGCCTCGACACTGCTGCCAACGCGCTGGCCAGCACCTGCGACGCCACGTTGCCGCCGGCCGTGACCTTCACCGCGCCCGACTTCGTTCCCGCCGAGCCGTTGCTGACCGGCGTGAAAATCGCCATCGCCCACGACGAGGCGTTCGCGTTTTTCTATGGTGCCAGCCTTGACCTGCTACGGGAGATGGGCGCCGAACTGTCGTTCTTCTCGCCGCTCCGCGACCGGGAATTACCCGACGCCGACAGCCTGTATCTACCCGGGGGCTACCCGGAATTGCATCACACGGCGCTGGCCGAAAACCACAGCATGCTCGCCGCGATTCGTGCGCACCACGCCGCCGGCAAACCCCTGCTCGCCGAATGCGGCGGCATGTTGTACCTGCTCGATGCCTTGACCGATGTCGACGGCCAGCGCGCCGAAGGGGTGGGCTTGCTCAAGGGTGAAGCCGTGATGCAGAAGCGTCTGGCAGCCCTGGCCCTGCAATCGGTCGAGCTGCCGGAAGGCACGCTGCGTGGCCACACCTATCACCATTCCCTGACCAGCACCGAACTGACCCCCATCGCCCGCGGCCTCAGCCCCAATGGCGGGCGCGGTGCCGAAGCGGTGTACCGGGAAGGGCGCATGACTGCGTCGTACGTGCACTTCTACTTCCCCTCGAATCCCCAGGCGATGGCGGCGCTGTTTTTGCCATGAGCTCGCTTGCATGACTGACCACACGTTCACCGACCCCGAACGCGCCGCCGTATACCGCGCCATCGCCGAGCGTCGCGACATGCGCCACTTCTGCGGTGGCACGGTCGCGCCGGAGTTGCTGGCCCGTCTGCTCGAAGCCGCGCACCACGCACCGAGCGTTGGCCTGATGCAGCCGTGGCGCTTTCTGCGCATCACCGACCCGGCCTTGCGCGCGCAGATTCAGGCGCAGGTGGAGGAGGAGCGCGTTCGTACCGCTGAAGCTTTAGGCGAGCGGTCTGACGATTTCATGAAGCTGAAAGTCGAGGGCATCAGCGATTGCGCCGAAGTGCTGGTCGCCGCGTTGATGGATGACCGCGACAAACACATCTTCGGCCGCCGCACCCTGCCGGAGATGGACATGGCGTCGCTGTCCTGCGCCATTCAAAACCTGTGGCTGGCGGCGCGTGCCGAAGGCCTTGGCATGGGCTGGGTGTCGCTGTTCGACCCCCAGGCCCTGGCCGATCTGCTGCAGATGCCAGCCGGTTCGAAACCCCTGGCGATTCTGTGCCTGGGCCCTGTAAAGGAATTCTACCCGGCGCCGATGCTGGTGATGGAAGGCTGGGCGCAGCCGCGCGCGTTGCAAGAGCTGGTCTACGAGAACACATGGGGAGTGATTGCATGAGTGTGGCGTTATTGAGCGTCGCCGGAGTCGCGCTGGACGCGCTGCTCGGCGAGCCAAAACGGAACCACCCACTGGTGGCGTTCGGCCGTTTCGCCGAGCGTATCGAACAGCGCCTGAACGCCGCCGGCCGGGGCTGGCGCAGCCATGGCGTGAGCGCATGGTTCATCGCCGTCATTCCGCTGACCCTGATCGCCACGTTACTCAGCTGGCTGCCGTTCGTTGGCTGGCTGGTGGACGTACTGGCGCTTTACTGCGCGTTGGGCCTGCGCAGTCTGGGCGAGCACGTCGAGCCGGTTGCCCAGGCGTTGCGCAGCGACAATCTGGACGAAGCGCGCCGGCGGGTCGGTTACCTGGTCAGTCGCCAGACCTCCGAGCTGGACAGCACCGAAGTGGCCCGTGCGGCCACGGAATCGGTGCTGGAAAACGGCAGCGACGCAGTGTTTGCGGCGATTTTCTGGTTCGTCGTGCTGGGCGCGCCGGGCGTCGTGCTCTACCGCCTGAGCAACACCCTCGACGCCATGTGGGGCTATCGCAACGAGCGCTTCGAACGCTTCGAACGCTTCGGCTGGGCGGCGGCGAAAATCGACGACCTGCTTAACTACATTCCCGCGCGCTTGGTGGCGTTGACCTACGCGCTGCTGGGCAACACCCGACTGGCCCTGCGTTGCTGGCGCACCCAGGCCCCGAAGTGGGACAGCCCGAACGCAGGCCCGGTGATGGCGGCCGGTGCCGGTGCGTTGGGCGTCGAACTGGGTGGTCCGGCGATTTATCACGGCGAACTGCATGAGCGCGCGACCCTGGGCGAAGGCGTGCCGGCGGACGCTGACTCTATTGATCGCGGTTGGCAACTGGTGCAGCGCGGCGTGTGGCTGTGGTTGCTGATCTTGTGTCTGGGGACAGAATTTTATGCTTGAACATGGCGGCCGATTGCGTGGCGCAGTCCTGAAATACGGCATCGATGAGGCGGACTGGCTCGACCTGTCCAGCGGGATTTCGCCGTGGTCGTGGCCGATCCCTGCGATCCCCGAAGCGGCATGGGCGCGTTTGCCGGAAACCGATGACGGCCTGGAAATCGCTGCCCGTCGCTACTACGGCGCCACGGACGTGCTGCCGGTGGCCGGTTCCCAAGCGGCGATCCAGGCGCTGCCGCGTCTGCGTCAGGCGGGGAAGGTGGGCGTGCTGTCGCCGTGCTACGCCGAGCACGCCGAGGCCTGGCGCAACACCGGTTTTCTGGTGCGCGAAGTGCTGGAGAACGAAGTGGAGCGGTTCATCGACACCCTCGATGTGCTCGTCGTGGTCAACCCGAATAACCCCACCGGCCTGAGCCTGCCGCCCGAACGCCTGCTGGAATGGCACGCGCGTCTGTCCCAGCGCGGCGCCTGGCTGGTGGTGGACGAAGCGTTCATGGACAACACGCCGGAGTTGAGCCTGGCGGCGTACACCCAGCGCGCGGGCCTGATCGTGCTGCGCTCGTTCGGCAAGTTTTTCGGCCTGGCCGGTGTGCGCCTGGGTTTTGTGCTGGCGGAGCCGCGCTTTCTGAAAGTCATGGCGCGGCAGATCGGGCCATGGTCGGTCAGCGGGCCGACGCGGATCATCGGTCAGGCCTGTCTCAACGATATCGCCGGCCATCAACGCCAGCGTCAGCGCACCGAGCAGGCCAGCCAGCGTCTGGTGGACGTGCTCAATCGCCACGGCTTCGCGCCCAAGGGCGGTTGCGCGCTGTTCCAGTGGTTGATCACGCCGCTGGCGGAAGCGCTTTACGAATTCTGCGCACAGCGGGGCATCCTCCTGCGCATCTTCACCCACAACAGCAGCCTGCGTTTCGGCCTGCCCCGCGAAGAAGCGGATTGGCAGCGTCTGGAACAGGCGCTGAGCGAATTCTCCCGGGAGCGCCCATGACCCTCGGCAAAACCCTGATGGTTCAGGGCACCACCTCCGACGCCGGCAAAAGCACGCTGGTGACGGCGCTGTGCCGCTGGCTGACCCGGCAGGGCGTGCGCACCGTGCCGTTCAAGCCGCAGAACATGGCGCTGAACAGCGCAGTGACCGCCGACGGCGGCGAGATCGGCCGCGCCCAGGCCGTGCAAGCCCAGGCCTGCGGCCTCGAACCCCATACCGACATGAACCCGGTGCTGCTCAAACCCAACAGCGACACCGGCGCGCAAGTGATCATCCACGGTCGCGCCGTCACGACCATGAACGCCGTCGCCTACCACGACTACAAAGCCATCGCCATGCAGGCCGTACTCGCCTCCCATCGTCGCCTCAGCGAAGGCTGGCCGGTGGTGATGGTCGAAGGCGCCGGGTCGCCGGCAGAGATCAACCTGCGTGCCGGCGACATCGCCAACATGGGCTTTGCCGAAGCGGTGGATTGCCCGGTGCTGTTGGTGGCGGACATCAATCGCGGCGGGGTGTTTGCCCATCTGGTCGGCACACTGGAATTGCTGTCGCCCAGCGAACAGGCGCGGGTCAAGGGCTTCATCATCAATCGCTTTCGCGGCGACATCGCGCTGCTTCAGCCCGGCCTCGACTGGCTCGAACAGCGCACCGGCAAACCAGTGGTTGGCGTGCTGCCCTACGTGATGGACCTGCACCTGGAAGCCGAGGACGGCCTCGACCAGCGTCAGGCCGACAAGGCCGAGCAGGTGCTCAACGTCATCGTGCCGGTGTTGCCGCGCATCAGTAACCACACCGACTTCGACCCGCTGCGTCTGCACCCCCAGGTCAATCTGCAATTCGTCGGGCCGGGGCAGGCGATTCCTGATGCTGACCTGATCATCCTGCCCGGCTCGAAAAGCGTTCGCAGCGATCTCGCGTATCTGCGCGCCAATGGCTGGGACACCGCCATCAACCGCCACCTGCGTTACGGCGGCAACGTGCTGGGCATCTGTGGTGGCCTGCAAATGCTCGGCGAGCAGTTGCATGACCCGCTGGGGCTTGAAGGCGCTGCCGGGTCAAGCCCGGGCCTGGGGCTGTTGGCCCTGAGCACGGTGCTGGAAGAAGAGAAGCAACTGCGCAACGTCAGCGGTCGCCTTACCCTCGAAGACGCCGACGTCATCGGCTACGAGATTCATGCGGGCGTGACCACCGGCGCGGCGCTGGAACGTCCACTGGTCCAGCTCGCCGACGGCCGCTGCGATGGCGCGTGCAGCCCTGACGGCCAAGTGCTCGGCACCTACCTGCACGGTCTGTTCGAGAACCCGGCGTCGAGCAGCGCCTTGCTGCGATGGGCCGGGCTGCAGAATGTGCAGTCGGTCGATTACCACGCTTTGCGCGAGCGCGACATCGAACGCCTCGCCGATCTGGTCGAAACTCACCTGGACGGCACACTGCTGCGTGAACTCTGCGGCCTGGAGCAACCCTGATGCTGCAATTGATCCTCGGCGGTGCGCGTTCCGGCAAAAGTCGGCTGGCTGAAAAACTCGCCAGCGACAGCGGCCTCGACGTCATCTATATCGCTACCAGTCAGCCCCTCGACGGCGAAATGAACCAGCGCGTCGCCTTGCACCGCGAGCGTCGGCCAGCTGAATGGGGGCTGATCGAGGAACCCGTCGAGCTGGCCCGCGTGCTCCGGGAAAACGCCGGGGAGGGCCGCTGCCTCTTGGTGGATTGCCTGACCCTGTGGCTGACCAATCTGCTGATGCTCGACGATCCGCAGCGCCTGGCTCAAGAGCGTGAAGCCTTGCTCGATGGCCTGGCGGAATGGCCGGGCGAGATCATTTTTGTCAGCAACGAAACCGGGCTCGGCGTCGTGCCCCTCGGTGAGCTGACCCGTCGTTATGTCGATGAAGCCGGCTGGCTGCATCAGGCGCTGGCCGAACGCTGCCATCGCGTGGTGTTTACCGTCGCCGGACTGCCCATGACCCTGAAAGGACCCGCACTATGAGTAACGCCTGGTGGCTCGCGCCTGCCCGAGACGTCGATCACGCCAGCCGCGACGACGCGATGGCCCGGCAGCAGCAACTGACCAAACCGACCGGCTCACTGGGCCGGCTTGAACACGCCGCGGTGCAACTGGCCGGCCTGCAGGGTCGCCCGAAGCCGAAGGTCGATGAGGTCTGGATCGCGATTTTTGCCGGTGACCACGGCGTGGTCGCGGAAGGGGTTTCGGCGTACCCGCAGGCAGTGACCGGGCAGATGCTGCACAACTTCATCATGGGCGGCGCGGCCATCAGCGTGCTGGCCCGGCAACTGTCCGCGCAGCTGGACGTGGTCGATCTGGGCACGGTTGCACCGCTGGACCTGCCGGGTGTGCGCCACCTCAATCTTGGCCCGGGCACCGCAAATTTTGCCCATGGCCCGGCGATGACGGAGGCGCAACTGCACGCCGCCCTCGAAGGCGGTCGCGACAGCGTGTTGCGCGCCAAGGCCGCAGGTACTCAGCTGTTCATCGGCGGCGAAATGGGCATCGGCAACACCACCGTCGCCAGTGCGCTGGCCTGCGCGCTGCTCGATTGTCCGGCCACCTTGCTGGTCGGCCCCGGCACCGGTCTGGATGCCGAGGGCGTGAGCCACAAGGCCCAGGTGATCGAAGGGGCCCTGCGGCTGCACGCCGACGCCGTCGGTGACGCCCTGGCCAGTCTGTGCGCCCTCGGGGGGTTTGAAGTGGCGGCGCTGGTCGGCGCCTACCTGGCCTGTGCGCAGGAGGGCATCGTCGCGTTGGTCGATGGCTTTATCTGTTCCGTGGCGGCGCTGGTGGCGGTGCGCATCAATGCGTCGTGCCAAGAGTGGCTGTTTTTCGGCCATCGGGGCGCCGAGCCGGGCCATCGTCTGGTGCTGGACGCGCTGCAGGCCGAGCCGTTGCTGGACCTGGGATTGCGTCTGGGCGAAGGCAGTGGCGCGGCGCTCGCGGTGCCGTTGTTGCGTCTGGCCTGTGAGCTGCATAACGGCATGGCGACCTTCGCTGAAGCCGCTGTGGCAGACCGCCCGGCATGACCTTGCATCTTGACCTGTTGCGCCACGGCGAAACCGAATTCGGCGGCGGCCTGCGCGGCAGTATTGACGATGCGCTGACCGACACCGGCTGGCAGCAGATGCGCGCGGCGGTGATTGATCGTGGCCCCTGGGACCGCATCGTCAGCTCACCGCTGCAACGCTGCGCCCGCTTCGCCGACGAGCTGGCCGAGCGACTGGGCTTGCCCGTGGAGTTGGAAGCCGGTCTTCAGGAACTGCATTTCGGTGACTGGGAAGGGCAGAGCCCCGCGCAGTTGATGGAAACCGATGCTGCCGGGTTGGGTCGCTTCTGGGAGGATCCGTACGGGTTTACGCCACCCAACGGCGAGCCGGTTGAGGCGTTTGCCACTCGCGTGTTGGCTGCCGTTGAGCGGGTGCAGCGGGCGTATGACGGACAGCGCATTCTGCTGATCAGCCATGGCGGGGTGATGCGTCTGCTGTTGGCCCGCGCCCGCGGTCTGCCCCGTGAGCAATTGCTGCAGGTCACGGTGGCACACGGCTGTATGTTCGGCCTCGATGTCCAGGCCGACGGTGAGTTGACGGAGGTTTAAATGCTGCCGTTCTGGATCGCCTTGCAGTTCCTCAGCAGTCTGCCGATTCGCCTGCCGGGCATGCCGACGCCCCAGGAATCGGGACGTTCGCTGCTGTTCTACCCGCTGGTGGGGTTGCTGTTCGGCGTGCTGTTGATGGCGCTGAATCACCTGCTCGACGGCGCGCCGACCCTGTTGCATGCCGCCCTGCTGCTGGCGGCGTGGGTCATGCTCAGCGGAGGGCTGCACCTGGACGGCCTGGCCGACAGCGCGGACGCCTGGCTCGGTGGGTTCGGCGACCGTGAACGCACGCTGCTCATTATGAAAGACCCGCGCAGCGGCCCGATTGCGGTGGTGACGCTGGTGGTGGTGTTACTGTTGAAGTTCAGCGCTGTGCTGGCGTTGATTGAAGCGCACACGGGCATTGGCCTGCTGCTGGCGCCGGTGATCGGCCGCGCGGCGATGCTGGTGCTGTTTCTGAACACGCCATATGTGCGCGCGGGCGGGCTGGGCCAGGCGCTGGCCGATCACCTGCCGCGCAAGGCCGGGGTGCAGGTGCTGGCAGCGGTGGCGGTGGTCTGCGTGCTCATCGGTGGCGGCGCGGCGGCGTGGGTGCTGGTCATTGCGACGGGCGGTTTCTTATGGCTGCGCCGGGTGATGATGCAACGTCTGGGCGGCAGCACTGGCGACACCGCCGGCGCGATGCTTGAACTGCTCGAAACCCTGGTGCTGGTCACATTGGCGTTGATGTGCGATTGATGCAGTGTCCTGCCGCCGGCGTGCGGCGTGCGGAGTAGGAGTAGGAGTAGGAGTAGGAGCGTGGCTTGTCCCGCGATCTGCCGGGAACCGGCAGCAAAATCCTGCGCGGCGGTGTGCCAGACAGTCCGTAAGCAGACTTGCTGCCGCTGCGCGCCAGATCGCGGGACAAGCCACGCTCCTACAAACCCGCTACGCTAGCTAATCGAAGATTTATCCATGGTGTTCCGGACCAACCGGAGAGGTGTCATGCATAGCGTTGCGCTGGTGGTGTACCCGCAATTTCAGTCCCTCAGTCTGTCGGTCGGTTCCGTGCTGACCTGCGCGAACCTGATGCAGGGCGAGGCGGCGTATTCCTTTCATCTGGTGTCCGAAAGCGGCGGGGCGGTCATGTCGTCCGAAGGCTTCTCGGTCAACACCACGCCATTGCAGCCCGACGGTTACGACACCATCATTGTCAGCGGCTACATGGACCTGCAATTGCCCACCCCCAGCCTGCTTGAGTTCGTGCGCACCGCGTCGGCTCAATCGCGTCGCGTGGCGTCGCTGTGCACGGGCGGGTTTGTGCTGGCCGAAGCGGGCCTGCTCGATGGCAAGCGCGCGACCATGCACTGGATTCACGCCCCGGAGTTTCGCAAGCGCTACCCGAACGTTCGTGTCGAGGACGACAAACTGTTCACCGTGGACGGCCAGATCTGGACCGGCGCGGGCATGAGCGCCGGGCTTGATCTCGCACTGGCGATGGTCGAGAACGACCTCGGCGCCGACATCGCCCGGCAGGTCGCGCGCAAGCTGGTGATTTATCAGCGGCGCGGCAGCGAGCATTCCCAGTTGTCGACGTTACTGGAGCTGGACCCCAAGTCCGATCGTGTGCAACTGGTGCTGGCCTATGCCCGCGAGAACCTCAAAAGCGATCTTTCAATAGACGCGCTGGCGGCCATTGCCCGCTTGAGCCCCCGCCAGTTCAGTCGGGTGTTTCGCGAGGAAACCGGCCAAACCCCGGCCAAAGCCATCGAATGCCTGCGGGTGGAAGTCGCGCGGGCGATGATGGAAACCAGTCGGCACCCCATCGAAGTGGTGGCCCGGGAAACCGGCTTCGGCGATCGAGAAAGGATGCGCCAGGCGTTTCTGCGCAACTTCGGCGAGCCGCCCCAGGCGATCCAGCGGGCGTTCATGGCGACCGAAAAGCCAGCTAATAGCCACGTTTCTGTGGCGCGCTAGGCATACATCGCGCGGCGGAGTAGCGTAGCGACAGCTCCACCTTTCCTGCCCGCTCATGAATGGACGTCACCATGGCCCTTCGCTGGATTCACGCGCCTTTGCTTCTGCTTGCCCTCAGTGGCGCCACCGCGGCCGCCGATTGCCCGCCACTGCTGCAGGGCGAGCTGCCCAAGCTGCGGGCGAAACAGGAGATCGACCTGTGCAAACAGTTCGCCGGAAAGCCGATGCTGGTGGTCAACACCGCAAGCTTCTGTGGCTTCGCGCCGCAGTTCAAAGGCCTTGAAGCCCTCAATCAGCGCTTCAAAAGCGAGGGGCTGGAAGTCCTTGGCGTGCCTTCTGATGACTTTCTGCAGGAATCCAAAGACGCTAACGAAACCGCCAAGGTCTGCTACGTGAACTACGGCGTGACCTTCACCATGACCGAGCCGCAGCCGGTGCGTGGCGCCGACGCCATCAACCTGTTCAAGGTGCTTGCCAGGCAGAGCAGCGCGCCAAGCTGGAACTTCTATAAATACGTGGTCGACCGCAAAGGCAACGTGGTTGCCAGCTTCTCCAGCAAGACCGCACCGGACGATCCCGAGCTGATTTCAGCCATCGAGAAGGCTATCGCTTCCAAACCCTAAAAACGCGCTGACGCAAAGCAGACGGGCCACAACGAAAAACCCCGCATCCATCGCTGGCTGCGGGGTTTTCTATAGGGCGGACAGGTGATCGGCCTGTCCCGCCCACTGCATCAGAAGCGGTATGTCATGCCCACGCCGAAACCGTTGGCGCTGTTGTCGTACTTGGCGTTGTAGCTTTGGCCCAGCGCGTTCGCGTCGGCGACCTTGACCTTCTCTTCCTGCAAGTAGGAGTAGGCCACATCGATGGTGATGTCGTCGGTCGGGCTGTAACCGGCGCCCAGACTGAAGATCGTGCGATCGCCTGTCGGGATGCGCGGCGAGCGGTTTTCGTTGTTGGTCGGCGACTGGTCGAACGACAGACCGGTACGCAGCACCCACTGCTTGTTCAACTGATACGACGTACCCACGGCGTAGGCCCAGGTGTCGTGCCAGTTCTGCTCTTCCTTGATGGTGCCGACCAGAGACTGAGTAGCGTCGCGACGAGACACCGGCGTAATGCCGGAGTTTTGAACGGTGATGTCTTCCAGACGGCTCCAGCGCGTCCACGTTGCACCGGCGTACAGCTTCCAGGCGTCGTTCATTTTCTGAGTGACGGAGAAGTCGACGGTTTCCGGTGTATCGATGTTCAGCTTGGCGTCATAGCGACCGCCCGGCAGGATGGCCGAAGGCACGCCTGCACCCGGGGTCACTTCGGTGTGGCCTTCAAGCTTGTAGGTCACTTTGGAGTGGTAGGTCAGGCCAACGCTGGTGGTATCGGTGGCTTGCACCAGGATACCGGCGTTGAAACCGTAACCGACGTCATCACCCTTGACCTGCACGCGGCCGTCGCCGGTGCGGGCACCCAGCAGCGGGCTGACATTGAGTGCCGATTCCAGCGCACCGGAAATACGGTTGATGGTCGGGCCGAAACCGATCGATACCTTGTCGTTGAAGGCGTAGCTGACGGTCGGCTGGAAGGTCACGACCTTGACGATGCTCTTGCTGCCGAAGTTGCGGCCCTGGAAGTTGTCTTCATAGTCGGTGACCAGGCCGAATGGCGCGTAGACACCGAAGCCGAACGCCCAGTGCTCGTCGACCGGGTTCACGTAGAAACCCATCGGTACGGCGATGAAAGGCACCATGTCGCCTTTGTTCGAGCCGGTGCTGCGGCCGCTGGTGTCGGTAATGTCGGTGGAGGCATCGATTGCGGCGACCCCCACGGTCGCCTGAGCGCGCTTGAGGCGCGACATGCCGGCCGGGTTGCCGTACACGATGCTGGCGTCATCGACAGAAGAGGTACGGCCCGCAAAACCGGTCCCCATGCCGCTGATGCTTTGCTCATTCAGGGCAAAGCCGGATGCAAAAATCTGGGTGGAGGCAAGAGTGATGGCGAAACTGAGGCTGGATTTGATCATTGTTTTTTTCATTGTTAGAACTCCTTGTTGATCACCGCGCGGAAATTACCAATATTTCCGCCCCCGCGCCATAGCCCGAATCAGCCTATTTAGAGCGGTTCTTGTAGGACAATCCTGAAAGTTCGCCGCTTCTTCGTTGAATACCACTCGGTCACGAAATGGCTGGCGAGGACTGAAACAGGGGGCTGACCCATGTTTGCCAAGCCGCGGTGAAATCCTGAAGCTGACCGCCAGGTTGAAATACCTCGCGCCACATCCGCGCCATGGCCAGCGAATCATCGGCATCCGGCAGCGACATATGGCTCGCTTCGACCATCAACCAGGCGATGGCGGTCGAGTAGCGCAGGTTGACGGTCAGTTCCAGATCGGGGCCGGTGAGAAACGCGTGCTGGCTGGCCAGGCCTCGAACCAGGCTGGCAAGGTCCGGATCGCGGGCGAGGTAGTGATCCCACAGCTGGCGGTGCTGGGTGTCGGCGATGCTGTAAAGCCCGTGGCCGCGTGGGTTATCCAGCTCGGCGCCTAACGCGGACTGGCTGGCGGCGACGCCCAGTAGCAGGGATTCGGCCGCTCGATTGTGTCGGCCGAGGTAGACGAGTATCGGGCGGATGACATAGCGACACAGTTCACTGGCGGCGATTCCCATAACACCCTCGGGGAGTTGATGAGTCGGCAGGCCCTGGCGCTTGGCAGCAGGGATGGAGTGGGCCCACCGGCAGCGACCGGGGCCGCTGACTTGAAGTGTAGTGTGATATTTGCGGTGTAAAGGTCTGTTTTACGGTCAGTTCCCGTGCAGCATCACCACGTTGACCGGCATTCATTACTGCAGCTCTCGCTTTTTATGTAAGTAAAACAGACACAAAAAAGCCCCACCTTTATCGGGTGAGGCCTTGTCGATGCAGCGATATTAACCGACGGACGGTATCAGGCAACGGTGTCAGGCAGCCATATCAGGCAACTAGGGCCTGACGCGTACGGTCGATCACAGCCTGCAGCGGAGCGTCGCTGGAGTATTGATCCGGGTACAAACGCTCGCTGTGGCGGGCGATACCGTGCTCGTTGACGATGGTGAAGCTGAAGCAGCCTTTGCGTGCTGCCATGATCAGGCAGTTCATTGGAGCAAAAGCGTTGGTCAGTGTACGAATAGCGTTTTGAGTCTGGATATGGGTAGTCATGTTATGGGTGTTTCCTGAATCGACACGCAATAAGAGGCGTGCAAAATTAAAACGTTCCAGTAAACGCGGACCGATGCTCGAATGCGAGTCAAGGGCAGGGCGCAGAACCTGTCTGGAACAAAAGCAGCCAGTTGAGCGCGTTTAAAGTGTGGCGCGGGGCTGACTGGTAGGTACTTAGGAGGGCAGGCAACACAACAAGAGCTAAGGTTCGATGCTCGAGGTGAAGATCCTGATCAATTTGCAGGCTGGTTGGGTAGAGCATGAATGTTTTACACACCCCTCCGTTTTGACGGCAGGTCGTGTGAGTTCATGTCTGGAAACCATCGAGGTGATCGATCCCTTTTTTCAATCCGTTCGCTCAGTTGGCGAACCGGGATTGGGGGATTTGTTCGATCAGAATTGACTTTCAGCTTGGTACTAACGGCGGCGATGCTAATGGAGTCGCTGGGGCAAAGCAAGCACTGATTTGCAATAAGGCAGACGTATGCCGCAAAGCGGGCGAAAGAGCGTACAGCATATCGGGCAGAAAAGGTGGCCCAGTGCCTTATTCCCGAGAATTTCCACTGGCAATGGGGGCTGTCGAAACGGGCTTATGAACAGACGAAATGAACTTGTGCACATTGCGAAAGGTATCTGTCATGTCACTGTCACGTCGGCCGCTAAGCGCTTGATTTAATGCAACGAATTATTAAGTCAATGAAAACCATCGTTTTTTTACGCTGGTGAAAAAATCGTCAGTTTGAACGCAGGCCCCATTCTACGTGCGTTTGCGAGAGCTTAAGGGGTGTTGTCCACTGAGTTATCCACAGGTTCTGTGGATTGTCCCAAGCGCCGGCTCTATCGCGGCGCTCTTGAAGCACCCGCTGGCGGTTTTCTTTTTCCGAGGCACTGATTTACCCGGATCGGACGTCGAGCCTGCTTCTGCGCATAATGCGGTCTGCATGAATGTCGGAGTCTGGATTTTATGGTGTTTGAGTTAACCAGCCTGTTGCTGGGTTTGGCGGTGGCAGCGGTGCCTTTGTTGGGGCTGGCGTGGCAGTTGCAGCGGCGTCTGGCGCAACGGGAAGCGGACACCGCGTTGCTCGACGAGCGCTTGAGCAATGCGCAGATGGCCCAGGATGGCTTGAATGCCCAGCTCGACGCCAGTCGCGACGAGATCAGCGACCTTGCCCAAGCCAATGCGGTCAAGCAGGCGGACCTGGCGGCCCTGCGCCGGGAAGTGGAATTGCTGCGCCAACAGCATGAGGGTGCGCGCGAGGCCCAGGAAGACTGGGGGCGCGAACGGGCCGTCAGAGAAGCCGAACTGCGTCGACTCGACGCCCAGTGCGCCTCGCTGGGCGCCGAGCTGCGTGAACAGCAGGAAAGTCACCAGCAGCGCCTCACCGACCTGCAAGGCTCCCGCGATGAGCTGCGTGCGCAGTTTGCGGAGCTGGCCGGCAAGATTTTCGATGAACGCGAGCAGCGCTTTGCCGAAACCAGTCAGCAGCAGTTGGGGCAGTTGCTCAACCCGCTCAAGGAACGCATCCAGTCGTTCGAAAAGCGCGTCGAAGAGAGTTATCAGAACGAAGCCCGCGAACGTTTCTCCCTGAGCAAGGAGCTGGAGCGCTTGCAGCAGCTCAACCTGCGCCTGAGCGACGAAGCCAACAACCTGACCCGTGCGTTGAAGGGGCAGAAGACCCAGGGCAACTGGGGTGAATTGATTCTGGAGCGGGTGCTCGAACATGCCGGACTTGAAAAGGGCCGGGAGTATCAGACCCAGGTCAGCCTGAAAGGCCCCGACGGCGAGCGCTTCCAGCCCGACGTTCTGATCATGCTGCCCGGCGACAAGCAGGTCGTGGTGGACGCGAAGGTCAGCCTGACGGCCTATCAACAGTACGTGTCAGCCGACGATGAGGTGATTTCCCAGGCGGCGCTGAAACAGCACGTGCTGTCCCTGCGCAATCACGTCAAAGGCCTGTCCGGCAAGGACTACAAACGCCTTGAGGGGCTGCACAGTCTCGATTTTGTTTTGCTGTTCGTGCCGATCGAGGCGGCGTTTTCTGCAGCGTTGCAGGCCGAGCCGAACATGTTTCAGGAGGCGTTCGACCGCAATATCGTGATCGTCAGCCCGACCACGCTGCTGGCAACGCTGCGAGTCATCGACAGCCTGTGGAAGCAGGAGCGGCAGAGCCAGAATGCGCGGGAGATCGCCGAACGGGCAGGGTGGCTCTATGACAAGTTCGTGCTGTTCATCCAGGACCTGGACGAAGTCGGCAACCGCCTTCAGCAGCTGGACAAGGCCTACGGCGCCGCGCGCAACAAGCTCGTCGAGGGGCGCGGCAATCTGGTCAGCCGCAGCGAACAGCTCAAGCTGCTGGGCGCGCGAGCCAGCAAGAGTCTGCCGGCGGATCTGCTGGAGCGGGCAATGACCGACCCGGATGGACTGGCCCAGCTGCCGGAGTGATTGCGGGCGTTAATCGAAGGGGAGGCGATGAGGCCAGGGCTTATAAGTTGAACCAAAACCCGCGCTGATCGTATACACCTTCTCGTTCATCCATCAGCCCATTTCCTGCCCGTTAAAAATGCACCGACTTTGGTCACGGTGCACTGTGGGCAGGCGCGGCGTCTGCAAGCCCAGCTTTGAAAATCTGACATCTTGGCCTCATCGGCTGCCCGAAACCCGCTGTCTTGGCGTCTTGCACGCGAATCTCTTCGGCAATGGCACGCATTCTGCCTCCTGTTTCGTATACAACCCACACGCGCTCCCGTACGCAGTGTGTGCACGTGTGATGCCGGGAGCCGCTTCGTCCTTATGAGGGAGAAATGCGATGACCGAGCCATTGCCGAAGGGCTACAGCCCCCGCCTGTACAACGAGGACCTGGGCCCCGTGCCGCAGAAATGGACCTGGTACAACATTTTCGCGTTCTGGATGAGTGACGTGCACAGCGTGGGCGGCTACGTCTTCGCGGCCAGCCTTTTTGCCCTCGGGCTGGCGAGCTGGCAGGTGCTGATCGCGCTGCTGGCGGGTATCTGCATTATTCAGGTGATCGCCAACCTGCTGGCAAAGCCGAGTCAGCAGGCCGCCGTGCCATATCCGGTGATCTGCCGTCTGGCCTTCGGCGTGTTCGGTGCGAATATTCCGGCGGTGATCCGCGGTCTGATCGCGGTGGCGTGGTACGGGGTGCAGACGTACCTGGCGTCCAGCGCGCTGATCATCGTGGTGCTGCGCTTCTTCCCACAGATGTCGGTCTACGCAGAGCCGCACTTTGCAGGTTTGTCTTACCTCGGCTGGTTCGGCTTCCTGGCGCTCTGGGTGGTACAGGCGGCTGTGTTCTGGACCGGGATGGACTCGATCCGCCGCTTCATCGACTGGGCCGGCCCTGTGGTCTACGCCGTGATGTTCATCCTGGCGGGCTGGATTGTCTGGAAGGCGGGCTGGACCAACATCAGTTTTACCCTCTCCGAAAAATCGCTGACCGGCTGGGAAGCGTTTTCCCAAGTGATCATGGCCACGGCGCTGGTGGTGTCCTACTTCTCGGGTCCTACGCTTAACTTTGGCGACTTCAGTCGCTACTGCCGGAGCATGTCCGAAGTACGGCGCGGCAATTTCTGGGGGCTGCCGATCAATTTTCTGGCCTTCTCACTGGTCACCGTTGTCATCGTTTCGGGAACGTTGCCGGTGTTCGGCGAGATGTTGCATGACCCGATCGCCACGGTGGCGCGCATCGACAATGACATCGCTGTGCTTCTTGGCGCATTTGCTTTCGTGACCGCGACGATCGGCATCAACATCGTCGCCAACTTCGTGTCGCCGGCGTTCGACTTCGCCAACGTCGCCCCCAGCAAGATCAGCTGGCGCGCAGGCGGGATGATCGCGGCGGTGGCGTCCATCTTCATCACACCATGGAATCTGTTCAACAACCCCGCCGTTATCCACTACACGCTGGACGTGCTGGCAGCGTTCATCGGGCCGTTGTTCGGCATCTTGCTGGTGGATTATTACGTGATCAAAAAGCAACAGATCGACGTCGACGCGCTGTTCAACGATGGGCCGACCGGACGCTACTGGTACACCGGCGGGGTGAATTACACGGCGGTGAAGGCGCTGTTGCTGGCAACCCTGGCAGGCATTGCCATCACCTTCATCCCGGCATTGCAGCCGATGGCGAACTTTGCATGGTTTACAGGATGTTTCCTGGGTGGTGGGGTCTTCTATCTGCTGGCCAGACGTCGCCAGGCCCATGAATGCGCGGTGATGACGCCCGTGGTGGCAGGTTGAAGGCCCTGCCGTTTGTCGCGTGATGGCTTCGAATGGCCGATTTGCACTGTCACATCCTCATGCAAGGCGAAAAATTCCTGCCGCGACACTCGGTAGCAGGCGTAAAGTGCGCCTTAGCACTATGATCTGCTCTAGGCAGTTCGGACATTGGCTGCCGAGTATTTCCCTGAAGGGGGCGTTATATGAACAGCAAATTGCAAGAATGGCTTCACGATGTAGGCGTCGCGCTCGGGTTAATTGAAAAGCCAAAGCTGCAACCTATTCCCGTGCGCAGCAACGATGATGAGCGTCGCCGTCCACGCCGTTGAGTGCCCGGTAACACGTGTAAAAAAAGCGGCGCTATCGCCCGATAGCCCGCTCTGTTTTCCCCGACCGTTCGGTCACCTCTCCCGTATGATTCAGTTGCTTTCCCAAATCGATCCCGATTGCCCCTCAGTGGTGGGTTCTGCGTTTCTTCTCGACGAGAATCAGGTCAACCAGGCCCTGCAGCGTCAGTTGTCCGTAGGGTGAGTGCGCGGACATACCTGCTATGTCGGCCTTGATCTGATTCGGGAGGACAACGCCAAAGTCGCTTTGCAGAATTGAAAAAAATTCGTTGAAGTCGGCTTCATCCAGCTCAAGAGCGCTCAGCGTCACGTCCTCTTCTTCCTGAATCAGGCTTTTGTCGACCAGAATCTTTCCGATTGTGTCGATGACATGTTGTCTGACTTCGCTTCGCTTCATGGCAGGCCTCTGCTTGATTCAAGTGGTAATCACCCCAACATCAAAAAACAGAGGGTTGTGGCAGAAATGCCCAGTGGGCAACCACCCTGAAAACCTGCGCTGCGATGCGCAACGTCGGCGGTCTCGGACTAAGGCTAGCCCAAGTTGGCGAGACACGAATGGCAGGTGTGTGCGGATTTTTTGTAACGGGCGAGGAGTGAAAGAACGGCGCGCCCGATGCAGCGCACACATGTGGGACCGGCTTCAGCCGGGAAGGCGTCAGGCGCTACACCGCAAAATTGAGGATGCTCATACAGGCCTCTTCCCGGCTGAAGCCGGTCCCACTAGAAAGCAGCGCGTCTGGCCTTATTGAAACAGCGCACACCCATTGTGGGGCCGGCTTTAGCAGGGAAGGGGTCGGCGGTTCAAATGTGGTCTGTCAGCGGTGTGCCACGCCGGGCAGCACGCAGAGCATTTCGTAGAGCAGATTGGCGCCCAGCAACGAGGTGTTGCCGGTGGTGTCGTAGGGCGGCGAGACCTCGACGAGGTCGCAGCCGATCAGGTCCAGCCCCTGGCACCCACGGATGATTTCGATGGCCTGAATGGTGGTCAGCCCGCCGATCTCTGGCGTACCCGTGCCCGGCGCCCAGGCCGGGTCAATGCCGTCGATGTCGAAACTCAGGTACACCGGACCGCCGCCCACCTTCTCGCGCACTTCGGCCATCAGCGGCGCCAGCGACTTGTGCCAGCACTCCTCGGCCTGGACCACGCGGAACCCCTGCTTGCGGCTCCAGTTGAAATCTTCGGCGGTATAGCCCTGGGCACGCAGACCAATCTGAACCACCCGATCGCAATCCAGAAGACCTTCCTCCACCGCTCGGCGGAAGGTGGTGCCGTGGGCGATCTTCTCGCCGAACATGTGATCGTTGACGTCCGCGTGGGCGTCGATGTGCACAAGCCCCACCTTGCCGTGTTTCTTCTTCATGGCGCGCAGGATCGGCAGCGTGATGGTGTGATCGCCGCCGAGGGTCAGCGGGATGATGCCGTGCTCGAGAAAACCGTCGTAGGCCTCTTCGATGATGCGCACGGCGTCCAGCAGATTGAACGTGTTGATCGCCACGTCGCCGATGTCCGCCACTGACAGGGAGTCAAAAGGGGCGGCGCCGGTGGCCATGTTGTAAGGGCGAATCATCACCGATTCGGCGCGAATTTCCCGTGGGCCGAAGCGGGTGCCGGCACGCAGGGACGTACCGATGTCCAGCGGCACGCCGACGAACGCCGCGTCCAGCCCGGCCGCGGTTTGCAGGTGCGGCAAGCGCATCATGGTGGCGATGCCGGCGAAGCGCGGCATTTCGTTGCCGCCCAGTGGTTGATGGAAAATCTTGTCCACGGGAATGCCTCATCGGTGGTAAGCAAAAGGGGCGGAAGCAAGCTTCCGGCATGGAGCCGATTCTGTTGACCGGACCCGCCGCGAACAATCCGTCAGGCGAAATACTTAGTTCAGATATTCCTGAAGTATCGGGTAAGCTGCGCGGAAAACCATTCTGGAAACCCCATGCCCAGCGCGCTTCCCGACCTCAAATTGCTGCGCATCTTCGCCTGCGTCGTGCGCCATCAGGGCTTTGCCAGCGCTCAGCAAGAACTCAATCTGTCGACCTCGGCGATCAGCACCTACATGAGCCAGCTTGAAGCCGCGCTCGGCATCGTGCTCTGTCATCGCGGGCGTGGCGGGTTCAGCCTGACCAGCAAGGGCGAGCTGTTTCATCAGGAAACCCTGCGCCTGCTCGGCGAGCTGGAAGGCTTCGAACTCTACGCCGCTGCGCTCAAGGGCGAGCTGCGCGGCACGCTCAATCTCGGCGTGCTGGACTCGACGGTCAGTGACCGCGCATTGCCCTTTGCGGAAGTCATCGGCGCCTACAGTGCGGAGCATCCGGCCGTGCATTTGCACCTTGCGGTGATGAGCCCCTACGAACTTCAGCTGGGCGTGCTGGACAACCGGCTGGACCTGGCGATCGGATCGTTTTCCACGCGCATGAACGGCCTGCTCTATCAGCCGCTGTACCGCGAGCAGCATTGGCTGTATTGCAGCAATCGCCACGCGCTGTATGCCGAGCGGCGCATTCCCGAGCCCGTCATCACTCAACAGCGCATGGTCGGACGCGGCTACTGGAGCCAGGCCGAACTCGCCCGTCACGGCTTCAAGCACAGCGCCGCGACCGTCGAGAGTATGGAAGCGCAGCTGATTCTGGTGCTGTCCGGCGCCTACATCGGTTACTTGCCCGAGCACTACGCGCAATCGTGGGTGGATTCCGGGCACCTGCGGGTCTTGCTGCCGGCAACCTTTGGCTATCAGGCGCCGTTCTCAATGATCCTGCGCCGCGGTCGCAGCCGTGAGCCGCTGATTCAGACCTTTCGTGATCTGCTTAAAGCGCAGCTCAATCCACTGTAGGAAACCGACGATGTCCCGTGCCCGCTGCGAACGCTGCCTGCGTCCGACCAATCATTGCCTGTGTGCGCTGATTCCCGCGTTGGGCAGCCGGACGCGAGTGTTGATTTTGCAGCATCCCAGTGAGGTCAATCACGCGCTCAACACGGCGCGCCTGGCAGCCCTGGGCCTTGAGAATGCGGAGTTGCACGTGGGGGAGGTGTTCGAGGATCTGACGCAATGGCTGAGCCGGCCCGGTTATCGAGCGTGTCTGCTATTCCCGGGGGAGGAGGCCGTGGCGCTGACAGCCAGCCGTGCCGACGGAGTGCCCCTGCTGCTCGTCGTGCCTGATGGCACCTGGCGCAAGGCGCGCAAGTTGCTGCACCTCAACCCCTTGCTGGCGGCGTTGCCCAGGGTCGTGCTGACGGACGCGCCGCCCTCACGCTATCGATTGCGCAAGGCGCCGGGCCCCGACGCGTTGTCGACGCTGGAGGCCATCGTCCATGCGCTGCACACGCTGGAGCCGGAGACATCATTCGAGGGCTTGTTGCGTCCGTTCGATGCACTGATCGACGGACAGATTGCAGCAATGGGCGAAGAGACGTTTCGCCGCAATCATCCTAAAGGCGGGATCGGTCAGCCGTTGAGCGAGGAGGGCATGCCTGGCTGATACGCGCTGGCCGCCTGCATGCGACGGACATAGACCTCGGTTTCCCGTGCAGCGTCTTCCTTGCTCATGAACGGACCTTCGAGGGTGTTTTCCCGGGTGCTGAAGAAGTAGAGGCCATTGACACGGGAAACGCGGTCGCTGCGAAAACGAACAGTGGGGGCTGGATCTTGTTCACGCTTGCTTAACATAGCCTTCTCCGGGCATTGGGTTGGTACGCGAATGATCTGAATGGGCGACAGGCGCCGCCACAATGTGAGTCAGATCATTTGAATAGTAGCGTTCTTAACGGTTCCATCAACTTGCACACCCGCTTCCCCATTTTTTGGAAGTGCAGGCACTTGATTTAGCGCTTCCCCAGCCCCTCGGCCTGACGAATCCACTGCTGACGCTGCTCCTCGGTAGAGGTGCGCACCGGCGAGAACTCCGTCAGGCGTGTGGTCTTGATCCCGCAGAATTCAAGGATGGTTCGGACCATCTGCCGATGGGCAGGGGCCTTGAAGACCCAGCGGAAATACCGCGAGGGCGTGTCCATGGTCACCAGCAATTCCGCTGTCCGGCCCTTCAGCAGCTCGTTGGAAGGGTGGTGCCTGCCATGGGCCTTGAAGGCAAAACCGGGCATGAACACCCGGTCGAAGAATCCACCCAGCAGGCTCGGCAAACCGCCCCACCAGACCGGATACACAAACACCAGATGCTGTGCCCAGTGCACCTCGCGCTGGGCTTCAAGCAGATCGTGTTCCAGGGTCTGGGCGGACTCATAGCCACCGCGCAGCACCGGGTCGAAATCCATTTCGTCGAGCTTCAGCACCCGCACCACATGACCTTTGCTGCGCGCGCCCTGGGCATACGCCTCGCCCAGCGCGTGGCCGAGGCTGATGCTTTTCGGCGTGCCGATGATCATCAGGATGCGTTTGCCATAGCCTTCCAGTGGCGTGGCGCCGCTGATGGATTCAGCCATTGCTGCCAGCCTCGAGCATTTTTTCCGGACGCACCCAGGCGTCGAACTCGGCGTCGGTGAGGAAGCCCAGCTGCAGCGCCGCTTCGCGCAGGGTCAAGCCTTCGCTGTAGGCTTTCTTGGCGATCTGCGCCGACTTGTCGTAGCCGATGTGCGGGTTCAGCGCGGTCACCAGCATCAGGCCGCGCTCCAGATGCTCGGCCATCTTGGCGGCATCCGGTTCCATGCCGGCAATGCAATGCTCGTTGAAGTTGCGGCAGCCATCGCCCAGCAAGCGGATCGATTGCAACAGGTTGTGGATGATCACCGGCTTGAACACGTTCAGCTGCAGGTGGCCCTGACTGGCGGCGAAGGTGATCGTGGTGTCGTTGCCCATCACCTGACACGCCAGCATCGACAGCGCTTCGCACTGGGTCGGGTTGACCTTGCCCGGCATGATCGAGCTGCCCGGTTCGTTGGCCGGCAGCTTTACTTCAGCCAGGCCCGCACGTGGGCCGGAACCCAGCAGGCGCAGGTCGTTGGCGATCTTCATCAGGGTCACGGCCAGGGTTTTCAGCGCGCCGGACAGCGCGGTCAGGGGCTCATGGCCGGCCAGCGCGGCAAACTTGTTCGGTGCGGTGACGAAGGGCAGGCCGGACAGCGCGGACAATTCGGCGGCAACGGCCTCGGCGAATCCGTGGGGCGAGTTCAAGCCGGTGCCGACAGCGGTGCCGCCCTGGGCCAGCTCGCACACCGCAGGCAACGCGGCGCGGATGCTTTTTTCAGCGTAATCGAGCTGGGCGACGTAGGCCGAGAGCTCCTGGCCGAAGGTGATGGGCGTGGCGTCCATCATGTGCGTGCGGCCGGTTTTCACCAGTTTCATGTGCCGCGAGGACTGCTCGGACAGACCGTTGGACAGTTCGGCGATCGCCGGCAGCAGTTGCTCTTTCACCGCTTGCACGGCCGCGATGTGCATCGCGGTGGGGAAGCAGTCGTTGGAGCTTTGCGAGCGATTGACGTGATCGTTGGGGTGAACCGGCGATTTGCCGCCGCGAACGCCACCCGCCAGTTCGTTGGCACGGCCGGCGATGACTTCGTTGACGTTCATGTTGCTCTGGGTGCCGCTGCCGGTCTGCCAGACCACCAGGGGAAACTGATCGTCGAGCTGGCCTTGCAGCACCTCGTCAGCGGACTGCTCGATCAGGTTGGCAATATCGGCCGGCAGGTCGCCGTTGCGATTATTGACCCGCGCCGCGGCTTTTTTGATCAGCGCCAGCGCGTGCAATACCGGCAGCGGCATGCGCTCCTGGCCAATGGCGAAGTTGATCAGGGATCGTTGCGTCTGTGCCCCCCAGTAAGCGTCTTCGGGGACGTCGATCGGACCTATGCTGTCGGTTTCGGTACGGCTCACTGGACTCTCTCCTTAAGATCGATTGGCGCAGTTTAGTAACCGGGGGAGTCGGTGGGTTCCCCGTGGCTGCTGTGCGGTCGGAACAGGTGCGCACAGTGTGCGACAAAACGCCCGGGCCGGTCGCCTTAAACCTTCGTGCGGGCGAGGGCGTCACGCCTGCGGGATAACCGCTCGTAGGGTCGGGGGTTGAGGGAAATGCGCAAAGGGGCGCAGAATGGCCGGCCTTGGGGTTCTGCCTCGCCTGCTAGATAAGGAAACTCGATGACCCGTCTTCGTGCCATTTGTGCTGCGGTTGCTCTGGTATGTGCCAGCGGCCAGGTTCTTGCCGATACCG
The DNA here is from genome assembly GCF_041060465.1 of Pseudomonas sp. W2Oct36. Lineage (NCBI taxonomy): Bacteria > Pseudomonadati > Pseudomonadota > Gammaproteobacteria > Pseudomonadales > Pseudomonadaceae > Pseudomonas > Pseudomonas sp. W2Oct36. Next base: position 266,031 of record NZ_JAUERW010000004.1, on the reverse strand, counting down.
CCAGCCATGAAGCCAGTGCTGTAGCGTTCCTCAAACTGGCTCACGCCGATCAACTGGGTGCGCCGGTTTACATGCAAGTCCAGCAGATGTTCGCTCAGCGCTTCGCTGAAACCAAAGCACCTGCGTCCAAGCAAGCCACTCTCGAAACCTATCAGGGCAAGGCCAACGCCGCGCTGGATCAGGTGATCAGCTGGCCAAAACTGCAGCCTGACATGGTCAAGCTGTACACCTCGAACTTCACCGAAAGCGAGCTGAAAGACCTGGTTGCCTTCTATCAGTCGCCACTGGGCCAGAAAGTCCAGGCGAAGATGCCGCAGATCAGCCAGCAGTCGTTCCAGCTGACCCAGAGCAAACTGGAAAGCGCGGTGCCTGTGGTCAACAAGCTGCTCGCCGACATGACCAAGGAACTGACCCCGGCCGGCGCCAAGCCAGCTGCACCGGCCGCTCCTGCCAAGAAGCCATAAGCGAAGCCTGACATGAGCATGCAACAGCGAATCGAATCCGCGTTGACGGTCTTTCAGCCCGAGTACCTTCAGGTGCTCAATGAAAGCCACATGCACAGTCGCGGCACGGACACTCACTACAAGGCGGTGGTGGTCAGCGAGCAGTTCGCCGGCCTCAACGCGGTCAAGCGTCACCAGAAGGTCTACGGCCTGCTCGGTGGCCTGATGGGTGAGTTCCACGCTCTGGCGCTGCACACCTACACACCGGAGGAATGGGCGAAGCTCGGCGCCGCGCCGTCTTCACCGACCTGTGCGGGTGGGCATGACTGACGCCTGCCCCCCGAAGCAGGCCTTGCTGCAGGCTTCGGGGGCAAGCGGCTATCAAGCCGGTAAGGGGCCATAAGCGCGATAGGCCGCGATCAACGTATCGAACAGCGTGATGTCTGACCGGCTTCTTGCGATGAGCTGGGCCCCCGCGACGGCCGAAAAAATGGCGCGCGCGCGGACGTCGCTGTCGGTTGCCTCGCAGCAGTTGGCGGCGACAAGCTGTCGGCGCAGCCAGTCTGTATTCACCTGAGCAAAAGCCTGAATCTCCTCGGCCATGGCCGTGGGCAGATTATCGGTTTCCGCTCCCACGAAGCTGGCCAGACACAGCCGGTTGCCGGCCTCCAGCGAGCGACGAAAGATCTCTGGAAAACGACGCAGTGCTTCAGCGGGGTCCGGCGTCTCCTCAGAAAGCGTCTCCAGCGCCGCCGCACCGTCTTGCCAGTACCGCCTGGCAACGGCAATGCCCAGGTCAGCCTTGCTCGGGAAGTGGTAGTAGATGCTGGCTGGCTTGATGCCAACCGCTTGGGCCAGGTCGCGAAAATTCAGTCCGTTGTAACCCTGTGACTGGGCAATGTTTCGGGCGGCCAGAAGTATGGCTTCGCGGGCGTTGATGCTCATTGTCGTGCCTTTCCTGGGTCGGACGAGTTGCAGTGGAACCGGCGATCTTAGAGCAAAAGTCCCTGCAACCGTCCTCACAGATCATGACTTGCCCTACGGACGTATCACGCAGAAGGCGAATCCAGCTCAGGTATGCCACTGCTGCGATCAGCGTAGGCGGCCTGGAAGGCCGGGCGTTTCTGCCAACGCTGCCAGTAGCTGTCCAGGTGCTCGAAACGCTCGTCCAGCGGGGTTGCGTTCACCGGGAATTTGGAGAAGGCAATCGCGGTCGCCAGCGTGATGTCGGCAAACGTGGGTTCGGCACCGCCGAGCAGCCACTCGCGACCGTCAGCCAGATGACGATTCACCAGGGCGGCGTGCATCAGTGCCTCCTTGCGGCAGTGCTCACCCCATGCCTCATTCTTCGTCAGCTCCAGCTTGAAGCCGAGCCCTGTGTGCAAGACGTGAAAAGCCGTGACGATCCGATACAGGATATGCACCCAGATGCGGTTATCCCACATGTTGTCCAGGCCTTGTTCCAGCGCGCTTTCGCCCATGATCTTGCGGCCTGGGTAGGACTGGTCGAGAAAACGGGCGATGGCCGGTGTTTCGGAAATATAGCTGCCATCCGCCAACTGGAGCGTAGGGGTTTCTCCCCATGGGTTCATGTTGAGGTGACGCCAGCCGCGTTGCTCGCCACCGGGCGCCATGTCATAGATGGTTTCATCGAACTGATCGGCGATACCCTTTTCGTGCATGAACAGGCGCAGTCGCTGGGGATTGGGAAACGCCGAAGGAGAGGTGAATAGCTGCAATTTGGTTGTCATGGCGCCGTCCTGTGGTGGAAGAATGTTCACCTAACGTTTGTTAGGTAGGCAGACCTTAGGCGCGAAATCCGCATACGTCAATAGGCTACCTAACATTCGTTAGGTTTGTTTTTGCCTCATGCTAACGAGCCTTCACGTCAGATCTGCAGCCAGCTTCGAGGCGTGTGCCAGCGCCGCGTTGAAATTCGTTTCTGCGGTCGTCGAATCCGCGAGGGTTGCCTCCGAGACCACCGCATCGATGGCCGGTCTACCCACCATTCGTGCCCAGGTTTTGAGGCGTCTGTGAGGCAGATGCCGATGTTCACGATAGATGAGCAGGGTGATTGAGACGATTGATCAACCCGCCTGCCTGCCCACGTTCGATTCTTGATAGAATCCGCGCCGCGTTGCCCGGTCGGCACGCGTTCATCTGAATCATTCACCCGGTAGGCCCTTTGCGAGGGTCACCACCTGGAGACGCTACATGACCCAAACCGCCCCCATCGTCGTTGCGGCGCTGTACAAATTCGTCACCCTTTCCGATTACGTCGCACTGCGCGAGCCCCTGCTGCAGGCGATGGTCGACAACGGCATCAAAGGCACCTTGCTGATCGCTGAAGAAGGCATCAACGGCACGGTCTCCGGCAGCCGCGAGGGCATCGACGGCCTGATGGCCTGGCTGAAGAACGATCCGCGCATGGTCGACATCGATCACAAGGAATCGTACTGCGACGACCAGCCGTTCTACCGCACCAAGGTCAAGCTCAAGAAAGAGATCGTGACGTTGGGCGTCCCGGGCGTCGACCCGAACAAGGCGGTGGGCACCTACGTCGATCCCAAGGACTGGAACGCGCTGATCGCCGACCCTGAAGTGCTGCTCATCGACACGCGCAACGATTACGAAGTGTCCATCGGCACCTTCGAAGGCGCGATTGACCCCAAGACCACGTCCTTCCGTGAATTTCCGGACTACATCAAAACCCACTTCGATCCAGCGAAGCACAAGAAGGTCGCGATGTTCTGCACCGGCGGCATTCGCTGTGAAAAGGCGTCCAGCTACATGCTCGGTGAAGGCTTTGAAGAGGTCTATCACCTCAAGGGCGGCATCCTCAAATACCTGGAAGAAGTGCCCGAGGAAGAAACCCGCTGGCAGGGCGACTGCTTCGTGTTCGATAATCGCGTCACGGTCCGCCACGACCTGACCGAAGGCGACTACGATCAATGCCATGCCTGCCGCACGCCGATCAGCGCAGAAGACCGGGCCAGCGAGCATTATTCGCCGGGCGTCAGTTGCCCGCACTGCTGGGATTCGCTGAGCGAGAAAACCCGCCGCAGCGCCATCGACCGGCAAAAGCAGATCGAGCTGGCGAAGGCGCGCAATCAGCCGCACCCTATCGGTCGCAATTACCGTGCGCTCGACGGCCAGGCGACTGAAACCCCAAGCAACAAGGCCTGAACCATGTCCACCCGCCTGCTGTACGTGATGGACCCGATGTGTTCCTGGTGCTGGGGGTTTTCTCCGGTGGCCGAAGCATTGGTCGAGCAGGCGGGAGCGGCGGGGGTGCCGTTGCATCTGGTGGTGGGCGGATTGCGCACCGGCAGTGGCGCGGCGCTGGAACCGACGACCAAACGTTACATTCTTGAACACTGGCAAGCGGTGCACGAGGCCACGGGCCAGACGTTCCGTTTCGAGGATGCCTTGCCCGACGGTTTCGTCTACGACACTGCGCCCGCCTGCCGGGCCATCGTTGCGGCGCGCAGCCTGGCACCGGACGTCGCCTGGCGGCTGGTCAAAGAAATCCAGCAGGCCTTTTACCTTCACGGTCGCGACGTGACCCACGGCTCGGTGCTGGCCGAACTCGCCGAAAAAGCCGGTTTGCCGCGCATCGAGTTCGCCGAAGCCTTCGACAGCGTCGAACAGCACACGGCCACCGCGTCGGATTTTTCCTGGGTTCAGGACTTGGGCATCGCGGGTTTCCCGACGATGCTCGCCGAGCGCAACGGCCAACTGGCGCTGCTGACCAACGGCTATCAACCCCTGGAGGTCCTCGGGCCTTTGCTGGGTCGCTGGCTGGAGCGCAACGCCAGTGCCTGACGTCCCTGATCTGGAACATCGCCATCCCGCTGCACCGGCTAATGAACCTCCTGTCGCTGACCGCTTGAACTGGGCGCAGATCAGGCGCCTCGCGCTGCAGCACAAGAAGGCGCTGTGGGTGGCCAATGGCGTCGCGGTCCTGGCGGTGCTCTGCTCGGTGCCGATCCCGCTGCTGCTGCCCTTGCTGGTCGATGAAGTGCTGCTGGGCAAAGGTAATTCGGCACTCGTCTTCATGAATCAGTTTTTGCCGGACAGTCTGCAAAAGCCCGTCGGCTATATCGGTCTGATGCTGGTGGCGACACTGTGTCTGCGTTTGGGGGCGCTGGTGTTCAACGTGATCCAGTCGCGCTTGTTCGCCGGGCTCGCCAAGGACATCGTCTATCGCATCCGCACGCGCCTGATCGAGCGGCTCAAGCGGATCTCGCTGAGCGAATACGAAAGCCTGGGCACTGGCACGGTCACCGCGCATCTGGTGACGGATCTGGACACCGTGGACAAATTCGTCGGCGAGACGCTGAGCAAGTTTCTCGTGGCGATGCTGACCCTCACTGGGACCGCTGCGATCTTGATGTGGATGCACTGGCAACTGGCGCTGCTGATCCTGCTGTTCAACCCGCTGGTGGTGTTCGCCACGGTGAAGCTTGGCAAGCGCGTCAAGCACCTCAAGAAACTGGAAAACGACAGCACCTCACGCTTCACCCAGGCGCTGACCGAAACCCTCGAGGGTATTCAGGAGATCCGTGCCAGTAACCGTCAGGGCTATTTCCTCGGATTGCTCGGCCTGCGTGCCCGGGAAGTGCGCGATTACGCGGTGTCGTCCCAGTGGAAGAGCGACGCGTCGGGCCGGGCCAGCGGGCTGCTGTTTCAATTCGGCATCGACATTTTCCGCGCTGCCGCGATGCTCACGGTGCTGTTCTCCGACCTGTCCATCGGCCACATGCTCGCGGTGTTCAGCTACCTGTGGTTCATGATCGGTCCGGTCGAACAACTGCTGAATCTGCAGTACGCCTATTACGCGGCGGGCGGTGCTCTGACGCGCATCAACGAACTGCTGGCCCGCGCGGACGAGCCTCAGTATCCGGGGCAGAGCAATCCGTTCGCGGGTCGGCAGACGGTGAGCATCGACGTCCGCGGGCTGAGCTTCGGCTACAACGACGAGTTGGTCCTCGATCAGCTAGACCTGTCGATCAATCCCGGCGAAAAAGTCGCGATCGTCGGCGCCAGCGGCGGTGGCAAAAGCACCCTGGTGCAGTTGCTGCTCGGGCTCTACACCGCGAAATCCGGTCTCATCCGGTTTGGTGGCTCAAGCTTGCAGGAGATCGGCCTGGACACCGTGCGCGAGAACGTCGCCGTGGTCTTGCAGCATCCGGCGCTGTTCAACGACACCGTCCGCGCCAACCTGTTGATGGGCCGGGAGCAGGACGACAGGGCCTGTTGGCAGGCGCTGGAAATCGCCCAGATGGATGCGACGATCCGCGCGCTGCCGCTGGGGCTGGACAGCGTGGTCGGGCGCTCGGGTGTTCGGTTGTCCGGCGGCCAGCGCCAAAGGCTGGCCATTGCGCGCATGGTGCTGGCCGATCCCAAGGTGGTGATTCTCGACGAGGCCACCTCTGCGCTGGACGCCGCCACCGAGTACAACCTGCACCAGGCGCTCAACCGGTTTCTCAGTGGCCGCACGACGCTGATCATTGCCCACCGACTGTCGGCGGTGAAACAGGCGGACCGTGTATTGGTGTTCGATGGCGGGCGGATCGCCGAAGACGGTGATCATCAGCAACTGATTGCAGACGGCGGGCTGTACGCCAGGCTCTACGGACACCTGCAGCAGGTGTGAAACAGCGCGACGGGTTTTAGGGCCGCCACACTGAAATGGCGTATCGCCACTGGACCACGTCAATCCTCGGGCTATGCTCTCCCATGGCAATCACTGAAAATGTGAAAAGCGTCATATTTACGTCTCCGCACTCAAATGGCTGGTTACGTCTTGTAAAAGATGTGAGAGATTGTCTGCTGCATCGTGGAAATTAGCGAAGTCCCTCAGGCTCCAGGAAGGTTGCCTGGTGAAGGGGGAATGAGTATCTGGCAGTGCTGATCAAAGGGACACCATGAAGCAAAAGCGGATTCTCGAGAAGCCTCGTCTTCTGGGCATCGTCTGGCCATTTATCGCCGTCGTGCTGTTACAGGCACTGCTCGGCTGCGTCAGCTTGTACATGATGTCGGCGGTCCGCAGCTACATTGGCGGCGAGAGCCTGTGGTCGAAGGGCCAGAAGGACGCCATTTACTACCTGAATCTCTACGCCAACAGTCGAGATGACATCAATTACCTGAAGTACCAGAAAGCGATTGCCATTCCCCAGGGCGGGCATGACTTGCGCCTGGCGATGGATCAGCCGGTGCCCGACATCGCGCGCGCTACTGCGGGGATTCTGCAGGGTGGTAACCATCCCGACGATGCCCAGAGCATCATCTGGCTCTACCTGAATTTTCAGCACTTCAGCTATCTCGAGAAGGCCATCGACCTGTGGAAGGTCGGTGACAACTATCTGGTGCAACTGGATGAAGTCGCCCGCGAAATGCACGCGCGCATTCAGGAAGGCAACGTCACCAACAGTGAAGTCATGGGCTGGCGCCAGCGCATCAGTGCCATCAACGAAGGCGTCACGCCGGCGGCCATGGCCTTCAGCGACGCGCTGGGCGAGGGCTCGCGGGTCATCCTGCGGATTCTGCTGGTGGTCAACCTCGCCACCGCGCTGTGCCTGATCATCCTCGCGCTGCTGCGCACCCATAAACTGCTGGAGCAGCGCCACGGCTTTGCGATTGCGCTGCAGATGGAAAAAGAACGCGCGCAGATTACCCTGGAGTCCATCGGTGATGGCGTCATCACCACCGATGTCGACGGCTCCATCGTCTACATGAACCCCGCCGCCGAGCTCATGACCCACTGGAAGAACGAGCAGGCAGCCGGTCTGCCGCTGGCGGCGCTGTTCAGCCTGCTCGACGAGAATGACCAGAAAGACACCTCGACCCTGATCGAGCGCATGCTCAGCGGCAATCTGGGCGGCGGCAGTGAAAGCTCACGACTGATTCAACGCCTGGACGGCAGCACCGTTTCGGTCGCGCTAGTCGGCTCGCCGATTCGCACCGAAGGCAAAGTCAGCGGCGCGGTGCTGGTGTTGCATGACATGACCCAGGAGCGGCAGTACATCGCCAATTTGTCCTGGCAGGCGACCCACGATGCGCTGACCGGTTTGACCAACCGCCGCGAGTTCGAATACCGCCTGGAACTGGCCCTCAACGGCCTGACCGAACAGCCGGCGCGGCATGCGTTGATGTTTCTGGACCTCGATCAGTTCAAGCTGGTCAACGACACCAGCGGTCACGCCGCGGGGGATGAACTGCTGCGGCACATTTGCACGCTGCTGCAACAGGGCGTGCGCGAAGGCGACACGCTGGCACGTCTGGGTGGCGACGAGTTTGGCATCCTCCTTGAACACTGCGCGCCGGAGGCCGCCGAGCGAGTGGCCGAGAGCCTGCGCCAAACTGTGGAAAGCCTGCATTTTGTCTGGAAAGGCCGGCCGTTTGTCACCACCGTCAGCATTGGTCTGGTGCACATCGACGACGTCCCGACCACCCTTGAGACGTCGCTGCGCGCCGCCGACATGGCCTGCTACATGGCCAAGGAAAAAGGCCGCAACCGGGTTCAGGTCTACCACGACGATGACTCCGATCTGTCCACCCGCTTCGGCGAGATGGCCTGGATTCAGCGCCTGCACATGGCCCTCGAAGAAGACCGCTTCTGCCTGTATTCCCAGGAAATTGCAGCGCTGGGTCGCAATGCCGAGCAACGCCACGGCCATATCGAGATTCTGCTGCGGCTGCGCGACGAGTCCGGGCGCATGATCCTGCCCGACAGTTTTATCCCCGCCGCCGAGCGCTACGGCATGATGACCACCCTGGACCGCTGGGTCGTGCAGCACGTCTTCATGATCATCGCGGAGTGCCTCAGGTCCGGACACCGCGAAGGGCCAATGGCCGTGTGTGCGATCAACCTGTCCGGGAGCAGCATTGGCGACGACGCCTTCCTCGAGTATTTGCGACAGCAGTTCCAGATCTACGCAATCCCCCCTGAACTTATCTGTTTTGAAATCACCGAAACCAGTGCGATCGCCAATCTGGGCAGCGCCATTCGGTTCATCAATGAACTCAAAGGTCTGGGATGCCGTTTCTCTCTGGATGACTTCTGTGCAGGCATGTCGTCATTCGCTTACTTGAAGCACTTGCCTGTGGATTTTCTGAAGATTGACGGGAGCTTCGTAAAGGACATGCTCGACGATCCGGTCAACCGGGCGATGGTAGAAGTGATCAACCATATCGGGCACGTAATGGGCAAACAGACGATCGCCGAGTTCGTCGAGAGCCCTCAGATAGAGCAGGCGTTATTGGAAATCGGTGTGGACTACGCTCAGGGGTACGTCATCGAGCGACCGCAATTATTCACCTGTGAATGTCTGCACGCACGGCCCGCGAGGCAGACCCCACTGTTGTTCAGCGCTCCCGGGACTTTTCGCTGAACACACCATTAAGCAACTTATATAAGGAGCTACACAGTGATCGATATGTTCATTAGAACCGGTCCGCTGATGGATGCCAGCAGTTACCCCGCTTGGGCACAGCAATTGATTGAAGATTGCAGTGACGCCAAGGCCAAGGTGGTAGGGCATGAACTTTATCAACGCATGCGTGACGGGCGGCTCAGTTCTAAGACCATGCGCCAGTACCTGATTGGTGGCTGGCCGGTCGTCGAACAGTTCGCGGTCTATATGGCGCATAACCTGACCAAAACCCGATTCGCCCGACACCCGGGTGAAGACATGGCGCGACGATGGTTGATGCGCAACATTCGGGTCGAACTCAACCACGCCGATTACTGGGTCAACTGGAGCGCCGCCCACGGGGTGAGCCTGGAAGACTTGCAGGCGCAGCGGGTGCCGTCGGAACTTCACGCCCTGAATCACTGGTGCTGGCACAGCTGTTCGTCGGATTCGCTGGTGGTGGCCATCGCGGCGACCAACTACGCCATCGAAGGCGCCACCGGTGAATGGTCGGCCGTTGTCTGTTCCCAGGACACCTACGCGGACATGTTCCCGCCGGACACGCGAAAGCGGGCGATGAAGTGGCTGAAGATGCACGCGCAGTACGACGATTCCCACCCCTGGGAAGCGCTGGAAATCATCTGCACCCTGGCCGGCAACAACCCCAGCGAGCAATTGCAGAGCGACCTGCGAATGGCGGTCTGCAAGAGCTACGAGTACATGTTCCTGTTCCTGGAACGGTGCATGACGCTGGAACGATCTCAGGAAGGCAGCGGCTCGGTCCGTGAACACCGGATCCCCGCCCGCGCCTGATCCCTCAGCCCGCCATGTCCAGGCGGTGGCGGCCCTTGCGCCTGGCGGCGTACAGGGCCGTAGCTTCACGTCGCACCGTGCTGTCGGGCGATTCGCCCGGCGGCAGCGTCGAGCAACCGAGGCTGACCGTCACGTCTACGCCCGTCCCTTCAGCGGATAAGAGCGTTGCAGTGCGGCGCTGCGCAGTCACTCGCCTTGGTGAGCCAACCGCGTCAGCACCACTCGGTTCAGCGGGTCTGGGCATCCAGTGCCTGTCCGTTGATGCCGATGCTGTCCGGGCCCATCAGGTACAGGTACACCGGCATGATCTCTTCCGGCGTCGGGTTGTTGGTCGGATCTTCCGCCGGGTATGCCTGTGCGCGCATGTCGGTGCGGGTTGCGCCCGGATTGATGCTGTTGGCGCGCAGCGAACCAAGACCATCGATCTCGTCGGCCAGCGTCTGCATCAGCCCTTCGGTGGCGAACTTGGACACGCCATAGGCGCCCCAGTATGCGCGGCCTTTGCGCCCGACGCTGCTGGAGGTGAACGCGATGGACGCGTCGCCCGAAAGCTTGAGCAACGGCAGCAAGGCGGTGGTCAGCATGAACGTGGCGTTGACGTTAACGTGCATCACCTGCATGAATTGCTCACCGGTGAGTTGTTCGACCGGCGTGCGCGGGCCGATGATCGAGGCGTTGTGCAAGACGCCGTCCAGGCGGCCGAACTCTGCTTCGATCATCGCGGCGAGCTCGTCGTACTGACGGGGGAGGGCAGTCTCGAGATCGAACGGGACGACCACCGGTTGCGGATGCCCGGCAGCCTCGATCTCGTCATACAGCGCGCTCAGATTCGCTTCGGTCCGGCCCAGCAGCAAGACCGTCGCGCCGTGGGCGGCATAGGTTTTCGCGGCAGCGGCGCCGATGCCACGGCCGGCCCCGGTCACCAGAATCACCCGGCCTTTGAGCAGGTCGGGGCGGGCGGAGTAATTGAACATGGCGGCTCCTTTCTAATGTCTAAATGGGCGCAGTGAAGGATTTGGTTGCGGACTGTCGCCTCAGCAACTGCACAACGCGTCATCCAAGACCCGGCGCAGCTCCAGCGGGTGATTCACCACCACGTCCGCGCCCCAGTGATCGGGGTTGTCCTGGGGATGGATGTAGCCATAGCGCACGGCGGCGGTCTTGGTGCCTGCGTCGCGACCGGATTCGATGTCACGCAGGTCATCGCCCACGAACAGCACACTGGCCGGGTCCAGACCGAGCATCTTGCAGGCCAGCAGCAGCGGCTCCGGATCGGGTTTGCTCTTGGTCACATGGTCCGGGCAGATCAGCACCGCGGAACGCTCCGACAAAGCCAGTTGCTCCATGATCGGTTGAGCGAAACGAACCGGTTTGTTGGTCACCACGCCCCACATCAGTCTGGCTTTCTCGATGTCGGCCAGCAATTCGGCCATGCCGTCGAACAGTTTGCTGTGCACCGCGCAATCGGTCTGATAGCGCGCCAGGAAGTCCAGGCGCAGCGCCTCGAATTCCGCTGCCTCGGGGGGCATCGCGAACGCCGCCGAGACCATCGCCCTGGCACCGCCGGATATCTCGTCGCGGATCAGCTTGTCGTTCACCGGCGGTAAGCCGCGTTCGGCCAGCATTGCCTGGCAGATCGCGATGAAGTCCGGCGCGGTGTCGAGCAGCGTGCCGTCCATGTCGAAGAGAACTGCCCTCAAGCGCATGGCTCAGACTCCCCGCAGTGTCTGGATCATGTAATTGACGTCGACGTCCGAGGCCAGCTTGTAGTGCTTGGTCAACGGGTTGTAGGTCAGACCGGTGATGTCTTTGACCTGCAGCCCGGCATCGCGGCTCCACGCGCCCAGTTCGGAAGGGCGGATGAATTTCTTGAAGTCATGGGTGCCGCGCGGCAGCAGGTTCATGATGTATTCGGCGCCGATAATGGCGAACAGGTAGGCCTTCGGGTTGCGATTGATGGTAGAAAAAAACACCTGACCGCCCGGCTTGACCATCTTGTAGCAGGCACGGATCACCGACGACGGGTCCGGCACGTGCTCCAGCATTTCCAGACAGGTCACGACATCAAACTGCTCGGGCATTTCTTCGGCCAGCGCTTCGGCGGTGATCTGCCGGTATTCCACGCTCACGCCGGATTCCAGCTGGTGCAGTCGCGCCACGGCCAGCGGCGCTTCGCCCATGTCGATGCCGGTCACGGTCGCGCCACGCAAGGCCATGGCCTCACTCAGAATGCCGCCGCCGCAGCCGACGTCGAGGACCTTCTTGCCCGCCAGATTCACCCGTTCGTCAATCCAGTTCACGCGCAGCGGATTGATGTCGTGAAGGGGCTTGAACTCGCTGTTGCGGTCCCACCAGCGATGGGCGAGGGCCTCGAATTTGGCGATTTCGGCGTTGTCGACGTTGCTCATGTGTGATCCTCTGAAACTTGAATTCGGTGTCCGGGCACGGTATCTGACCGTGGCGGCGCTCAATGGGTCAGGCTTTGTCAGCCGCGATGCGGTTGCCCCAGGCTTTGGCGGTCCGGGTCAGCGCTTCTTCGTCCATGCGGGTCAGGCGTTTGTCCTGCAGCAATGGCTTGCCGGCGACCCAGACGTGCGTCACGCAATCGCGACCCGTTGCATAAATAAGTTGTGATACCGGATCGTAGACCGGCTGTTGCGCAAGGCCGGACAGGTCGAACGCGACCATGTCGGCGGCCTTGCCGATTTGCAGCGAGCCGGTGTGATCGTCGATGCCCAGGGCGCGGGCGCCGTTCAGCGTGGCCATGCGCAGTGCACGGTGGGCGTCCAGTGCGGTGGCCGAGCCGGCAACGGCTTTTGCCAGCAGCGCGGCGGTGCGGGTTTCGCCGAGCAGGTCCAGATCGTTGTTACTGGCCGCGCCGTCGGTGCCGATGGCGACGTTGACACCGGCCTGCCACAGGCGCTCGACCGGGCAGAAGCCGCTGGCCAGTTTCAGATTCGATTCTGGGCAGTGGATGACGCTGGAGTTGCTCTCGACCAGCATCGCGAGGTCGTCATCGCTGATCTGGGTCATGTGCACCGCCTGAAAGCGCGGGCCCAGCAGGCCCAGGCGATGCAGCCGCGCAAGGGGGCGCTCCTGACGTTGCTGAACGGCGTCGTGCACTTCAAAGGCGGTTTCGTGAACGTGCATCTGGATCATCGCGTCCAGTTCATCGGCGATGACCCGGATCTTCTCCAGGTTCTCGTCGCTGACGGTGTAGGGCGCGTGGGGCCCCATGGCGATCTTGATGCGGTCGTGGTGGGCCAGATCGTTGAACAGCTCGATGCCGATGTGCAGGGATTCGTCGCTGTTGCGCGCGCCGGGTATCGGGAAGTCCAGCACCGGCACGGTGATCTGTGCGCGAATGCCACTGTTGTGCACTCGCTCGCACGCGACCTTCGGGAAGAAATACATGTCGGAGAAGCAGGTGATGCCGCCCTTCAACTGTTCAGCGATGGCGAGGTCGGTGCCGTCGCGGACGAAATCCTCGTCGACCCACTTCGCCTCGGCCGGCCAGATATGATCCTGCAGCCAAGTCATCAACGGCAGGTCGTCCGCCAGCCCGCGGAACAGGGTCATCGCCGCATGGCCGTGGGCGTTGATCAGCCCGGGACTGAGCAGCATGCCCGGCAACTCGCGCACCTCGATGGCCGGCTGGCGCAGGGCCTCGGCGCGCGGACCGATATAAACGATCAGGCCGTCGCGAATGCCGATCCCGTGCTGCTGCAACACAACGCCGGCGGGTTCGACCGGTACCAGCCAGTCCGGCAGCAACAACAGGTCGAGCGGGGCAGCGGAATGGGGCATGGGGCGGGCATCCAATGGCTTATTACGGGGACGGCGAAGTATACCCGAGCGTCTTCGCAGGCGGCTCGCTATAATCGGCGGCTTTTTAAGGTGCTGGCGATTTGCTTCTTTGCACCGTCGCTGTGGCGGCAAGCTTTTCAAAATTCATCAAGTGGGGTGTGCAATGCGCGATCGATTACTGGCTGCGGAGAAGGTAAAGGCAATCGATTGGCGGGACGGCACGTTGTATCTCCTGGATCAGCGGGTCTTGCCCTTCGAAGAAACCTGGCATCCCTACACCAGTGCTGAAGGCGTAGCCGAAGCCATTCGCACGATGGTCGTGCGCGGCGCGCCGGCGATTGGCATCAGTGCGGCCTACGGCATCGTCCTGGCGGTGGTTGATCGGCTCGCCGAAGGCGGTGACTGGCAGATGGCTCTGGAGGAGGACTTCGACCTGCTGGCCAATTCCCGGCCCACGGCGGTCAACCTGTTCTGGGCGCTGAACCGCATGCGCGAGCGCCTGTATCGCCTCAAGGATCACGAAGATCCCCTGAAGGCCATGGAAGCCGAAGCCGTGGCCATTCACTTGAGCGACCGCGAAGCCAACCTGACCATGGCGCAACTGGGGGCAGAGCTGATCCGCAAGCATCAGGGCAATCTGCAGACCGTGCTGACCCACTGCAACACCGGCGCGCTGGCCACAGGCGGCTTCGGGACGGCGCTCGGCGTGATTCGCGCGGCACACCTGGAAGGCATGATCGAGCGTGTCTATGCCGACGAAACCCGGCCCTGGCTGCAGGGCTCCCGTCTGACCGCGTGGGAATTGGTCAACGAAGGCATCCCGGTCACCCTCAACGCCGACTCCGCCGCCGCGCACCTGATGAAAACCAAAGGCATCACCTGGGTCATCGTCGGCGCTGACCGCATCACCGCCAACGGCGACGTCGCCAACAAGATCGGCACCTACCAGCTGGCGGTCGCGGCCATGCACCACGGCGTGCGCTTCATGGTCGTGGCGCCGAGCTCGACCATCGACATGAACCTGGCCAGTGGCGACGACATCCCCATCGAAGAACGCGACGGCCGCGAATTGCTTGAGGTTGGCGGCAAACGCGTGGGGGCCGACGTCGATGCGTTCAACCCGGTGTTCGACGTGACACCTGCTGATCTCATCGACGCCATCGTCACCGAGAAGGGCATTGTCGAACGCCCGGATACGGCAAAAATGGCCCTGCTGATGTGCCGCAAACGCCTGCATTGATCACCCCGCTGCCGATAATGCCATTCGTCGTCAAACGCGCTATCGGGCTCTGTGAGCGCTTCTCAGGCGTCTGCTGGCGAAACGGCTTGTTCGCGGCGCCTGCAAACACTTCGTGCCTCACGGCGATTGTGGTACCATCCGGCGGTTTCCAAAGGGGCGCATGGCGACCCTTATGACTGCGCACATTCATGGCATAACTCGCTGATTTGTCGTAAGTCGTTGCCTGACAATCGTCGGCAGCGGCAAGCCTCGTTCATCCCGGATGGCTGAACGCGGTTTCACCAGAAAAAGGAATCAGGCTTCTCATGGGCGAACTGGCCAAAGAAATCCTCCCGGTCAATATCGAAGACGAGCTGAAGCAGTCCTACCTCGACTACGCGATGAGCGTCATCGTCGGACGTGCTCTCCCCGATGCGCGCGACGGCTTGAAGCCCGTGCACCGTCGGGTACTGTTCGCGATGAGCGAACTGGGTAACGACTGGAACAAGCCGTACAAGAAATCCGCCCGTGTGGTCGGTGACGTTATCGGTAAGTACCACCCGCATGGCGACACCGCGGTCTACGACACCATCGTTCGTATGGCCCAACCCTTTTCCCTGCGCTACCTGCTGGTAGACGGCCAGGGCAACTTCGGTTCGGTGGACGGCGACAACGCCGCCGCCATGCGATACACCGAAGTGCGCATGACCAAGCTGGCCCACGAGCTGTTGGCCGACCTGCACAAGGAAACCGTGGACTGGGTGCCGAACTACGACGGCACCGAACAGATTCCTGCGGTCATGCCGACCCGTATTCCCAACCTGCTCGTCAACGGCTCCAGCGGTATCGCTGTGGGCATGGCGACCAATATTCCGCCGCACAACCTCGGTGAAGTCATCGACGGCTGCCTGGCGCTGATCGACAACGGCGACCTCACCGTCGACGAGTTGATGCAGTACATCCCCGGCCCCGACTTTCCGACCGCCGCGATCATCAACGGTCGTGCCGGCATCGTCGAAGCCTACAAGACGGGCCGTGGCCGCATTTACATGCGCGCCCGCTCCATTGTCGAAGACATCGACAAGGTCGGTGGTCGCCAGCAGATCGTCATCACCGAGCTGCCGTACCAGCTGAACAAGGCGCGTCTGATCGAGAAGATCGCCGAGCTGGTTAAAGAGAAGAAGCTTGAAGGCATCACCGAACTGCGCGACGAGTCCGACAAGGACGGCATGCGCGTGGTCATCGAGCTGCGTCGCGGCGAAGTGCCTGAGGTCATCCTCAACAACCTCTACGCCCAGACCCAACTGCAAAGCGTCTTCGGTATCAACATCGTTGCGCTGATCGACGGCCGCCCACGCATCCTGAACCTCAAGGACCTGCTGGAAGCCTTCATTCGTCACCGTCGCGAAGTCGTTACCCGCCGTACCGTGTTCGAACTGCGCAAGGCCCGCGAGCGTGGTCACATTCTTGAAGGTCAGGCCGTTGCCCTGTCGAACATCGACCCGGTCATCGCCCTCATCAAAGCCTCGCCGACCCCGGCTGAAGCCAAAGAAGGGCTGATCAGCACGCCGTGGGAATCCAGCGCCGTGGTCGAGATGGTCGAGCGGGCGGGCGCCGAATCGTCCCGCCCGGAAAACCTCGATCCTCAGTACGGCATGCGAGACGGCAAGTATTTCCTGTCGCCGGAACAGGCTCAGGCCATCCTCGAGCTGCGTCTGCACCGCCTGACCGGTCTGGAACACGAAAAGCTGCTGACCGAGTACCAGGAAATCCTGACTCAGATCGGCGAGCTGCTGCGCATCCTCAACAGCGCCACGCGCCTGATGGAAGTCATCCGCGAAGAGCTCGAGCTGATCCGCGCCGAGTACGGCGATGTGCGTCGCACCGAGATCCTCGATGCGCGCCTGGACCTGACCCTCGGCGACATGATCCCGGAAGAAGAGCGCGTCGTGACCATCTCCCATGGTGGCTACGCCAAGACTCAACCGCTGGCTGTCTATCAGGCCCAGCGTCGCGGCGGCAAAGGCAAGTCGGCCACCGGCGTCAAGGATGAGGACTACATCGCTCACCTGCTGGTCGCCAACAGTCACACCACGCTGCTGATGTTCTCCAGCAAAGGCAAGGTGTACTGGCTCAAGACCTACGAGATCCCGGAAGCGTCCCGCGCTGCCCGTGGTCGTCCGCTGGTCAACCTGTTGCCGCTGAGCGAAGGCGAATACATCACCACCATGCTGCCGGTCGATCTCGAAGCCATGCGCAAGCGTGCTGACGAAGAGGAAGCCGAAGGCGTGGACGCCGAGGCCGAAGAGCTCGAAAACAGCAACGAGACCGAAGAAGAGCGCAAGGCGCGCATCAAGGCTGCTGACAAGAAGAAGGCGCCGTTCATCTTCATGTCGACCGCCAACGGCACCGTCAAGAAGACCCCGCTGGTGGCGTTCAGTCGTCAACGCAGCGTCGGCCTGATTGCGCTGGAGCTGGACGAAGGCGACATTTTGATCTCGGCCGCGGTTACCGATGGCGAGCAGGAAATCATGCTGTTCTCCGACGGCGGCAAGGTCACCCGCTTCAAGGAATCCGAAGTGCGCGCCATGGGCCGCACGGCTCGCGGTGTGCGCGGCATGCGTCTGCCGGAAGGTCAGAAGCTGATTTCCATGCTGATCCCGGAGCAGGGCAGCCAGATCCTCACCGCTTCCGAGCGTGGCTACGGCAAGCGCACCGCGATCACCGAATTCCCTGAGTACAAGCGCGGCGGTCAGGGCGTCATCGCCATGGTCAGCAACGAGCGTAACGGCCGTCTGGTCGGCGCCGTTCAGGTGCAGGAAGGCGAGGAGATCATGCTGATTTCCGACCAGGGCACGCTGGTGCGTACCCGTGTTGGCGAAGTTTCGAGTCTGGGCCGCAATACTCAGGGCGTGACCCTGATCAAGCTGGCCAAGGACGAGAAACTGGTCGGTCTGGAGCGCGTCCAGGAGCCATCGGAAGTCGAGGGCGAAGAGCTGGACGGCGAAGCGTTCGAAGGCGAAGAGGTTGATGCTGACGTGATTGGCGCCGTCGACACCGACGAGTCCGCTGACGATGCGCAAGCGGATCCCGCGGCTGACGAAGAAGAGCCGCAGGAGTAACGCCGAGAGGGGGGGGCTGGTGACAGCCCCCCCTTTTTGACCGATGCCCTACGCGCCGGTCAACCGTTTCGGTAACGGGTGATCGTAATGAAACGAGAACCTTCCGCATTTCCCCGCACTTCACCCGTTCCAAATTAATTCAGTGACACGACGAGAGTGGATATGAGCAAGCGAGCCTTTAACTTCTGCGCAGGTCCTGCCGCGCTCCCTGAAGCTGTTCTGCTGCGTGCCCAGGCCGAACTCCTGGACTGGCATGGCAAAGGCCTGTCCGTCATGGAAATGAGCCATCGCAGCGACGAGTTCGTCTCCATCGCCACCAAGGCAGAGCAGGATTTTCGCGATCTGCTGTCCATCCCCTCCCATTACAAAGTGCTGTTTCTTCAAGGTGGCGGCAGCCAGCAATTCGCTCAGGTTCCATTGAACCTGCTGCCTGAAAACGGCACCGCCGACTACATCGACACCGGCATCTGGTCGCAGAAAGCCATTGAAGAAGCATCGCGTTACGGCAACATCAATGTCGCCGCCAGCGCCAAGCCCGCCGATTATTTCGCCATTCCCGGCCAGAGCGAGTGGAGGCTGTCGAAAGACGCGGCCTACGTTCACTACGTGCCCAACGAGACCATTGGCGGTCTGCAATTCAACTGGATTCCGGAAACCGGCGACGTGCCGCTGGTCGCCGACATGTCTTCGGACATCCTCTCGCGCCGCCTCGACGTTTCGCGTTTCGGCATGATCTTCGCGGGCGCCCAGAAGAACATCGGCCCGAGCGGCATCGTCTTGGCGATCATCCGCGAGGACCTGCTGGGTCGCGCGCGTTCCCTGTGCCCGACGATGCTCAACTACAAGGTCGCGGCCGACAACGGCTCGATGTACAACACGCCGCCGACGCTGGCCTGGTACCTGTCCGGTCTGGTCTTCGAATGGCTGAAAGAGCAGGGCGGTGTCGAAGCCATGGCCACGCGCAATGAACTCAAGCAGCGCACGCTGTACGACTTCATCGATGCCAGCGGCCTGTACAGCAACCCGATCAACCCGTCCGACCGCTCGTGGATGAACGTGCCGTTCCGTCTGGCCGATGATCGCCTGGACAAGCCGTTCCTCGCGGGTGCCGAAGCGCGCAACCTGCTCAACCTCAAAGGCCACCGTTCGGTCGGCGGCATGCGCGCGTCCATCTACAATGCCATCGACCTCAGTGCGGTCAACGCCCTGACCGCGTACATGGCAGAGTTCGAGAAGGAACACGGCTAATGTCTGAACAAGCACTCAAGGCTCTGCGGGTCCGCATCGACAGCCTGGACGAAAAAGTTCTGGAGCTGATCAGCGAACGCGCCCGCTGCGCCCAGGAAGTCGCCCGGGTCAAGATGGCCGACCTGCCAGCGGGCGAGGTGCCGGTGTTCTACCGGCCTGAGCGTGAAGCGGCGGTCCTGAAACGTGTCATGGAGCGCAACCGTGGCCCGTTGAGCAATGAAGAGATGGCGCGGCTGTTCCGCGAAATCATGTCCTCGTGCCTGGCGCTGGAGCAGCCGCTCAAGGTCGCTTATCTGGGGCCCGAGGGCACGTTCACCCAGGCTGCCGCGCTGAAGCATTTCGGCCACGCCGTCATCAGCAAGCCGATGGCTGCGATCGATGAAGTGTTCCGTGAAGTGGCCGCCGGTGCGGTGAATTTCGGCGTCGTCCCGGTGGAAAACTCCACCGAAGGTGCAGTCAACCACACGCTGGACAGCTTCCTTGAGCACGACATGGTGATCTGTGGCGAAGTCGAGCTGCGCATCCACCATCATCTGCTGGTGGGCGAAAGCACCAAGACTGACAGCATCAGCCGCATCTATTCCCACGCCCAGTCCCTGGCGCAATGCCGCAAATGGCTGGACGCGCACTACCCGAACGTCGAGCGCATCGCCGTTGCCAGCAACGCCGATGCGGCCAAGCGGGTCAAGGGCGAGTGGAACTCGGCGGCGATCGCCGGTGATATGGCGGCGGGCCTTTACGGCCTGACGCGGATTGCCGAGAAGATCGAAGACCGTCCGGACAACGCCACGCGTTTCCTCATGATCGGCAACCAGGAAGTGCCGCCGACCGGTGACGACAAAACGTCGATCATTGTGTCGATGAGCAACAAGCCGGGCGCGCTGCATGAACTGCTGGTGCCGTTTCACCAAAACGGCATCGACCTGACGCGCATCGAGACGCGCCCCTCGCGAAGCGGGAAATGGACCTACGTGTTCTTCATCGACTTCGTCGGCCACCACCGCGACCCGCTGATCAAGGCCGTCCTCGAGCAGATCAGCCAGGAAGCCGTGGCGCTCAAGGTGTTGGGTTCCTATCCGAAGGCAGTGCTTTGATCCTGCGTCCGGACTTGTAGCCCTACGGGTTTCACTGAAGAGGTAAAGCGGTACATGAGCGGCGACTTCCTCACGCTGGCACAGCCCGGCGTGCAAAAACTATCGCCTTACGTTCCCGGCAAACCGGTGGACGAACTGGCGCGTGAACTGGATATCGATCCGGGGCGCATCATCAAGCTGGCGAGCAATGAAAACCCGATGGGCGCCAGCCCCAAGGCGTTGCAGGCGATCAACGACGCGCTGGCGGAATTGACCCGCTACCCGGACGGCAACGGTTTCGAGCTCAAGCAGCGGCTGTCGCAAGCCTGTGGCGTGCAGCCCGAGCAAGTGACGCTGGGCAACGGCTCCAACGATATTCTGGAAATCGTCGCCCGTGCCTATCTGGCGCCGGGGCTGAATGCGGTGTTCAGCGAACACGCGTTCGCCATCTATCCGATTGTCACCCAGGCCGTGGGCGCGACTGCTCACGTCGCCAGGGCAAAGGCGTGGGGTCACGACCTGCCGGCCATGCTCGCCGCCATCGACAGCAACACCCGAGTCGTCTTCATCGCCAACCCCAACAACCCCACCGGGACCTGGTTCGGGCCAAGCGCGCTGGCGGATTTCCTCACGCAGGTGCCTGACAACGTGTTGGTCGTGCTGGACGAGGCCTACATCGAATACGCCGAAAGCGCCGAGCTGCCTGACGGGCTTAACTTCCTGAGCGCCTATCCAAACCTGCTGGTGTCGCGGACGTTTTCCAAGGCCTATGGCCTGGCGTCGTTGCGCGTCGGCTATGGGTTGTCCTCGCCGGTCGTGGCCGACGTGCTGAACCGCGTGCGTCAGCCGTTCAACGTCAACAGCCTCGCGCTGGCCGCCGCTTGCGCTGCGCTGGGCGACGTGGACTACGTTGCGCGAAGCCGTCAGCTCAATGAAGCCGGCATGCAGCAGTTGGAAGAGGGGCTTGGTCAGATGGGCCTGAGCTGGATTCCCTCCAAAGCCAACTTCATCGCCGTAGACCTGGGCCGCGAGGCCGCTTCGGTTTACGAAGGATTGCTGCGTGAAGGTGTGATCGTTCGCCCGATTGGTGGTTATGGCATGCCCAATCACCTGCGGGTGAGCATCGGTTTGCCGAGCGAGAACAGTCGTTTCATCGAGGCGTTGAGCAAGGTTCTGGCACGTGGTTGATGTCACGTCGCTGCAACCCGCTGCGCCTATGATCGGCCGCCTGGTGGTGGTCGGGCTCGGCCTGATCGGAGGGTCGTTCGCCAAGGGCTTGAAGGAGAGTGGCCTGTGTCGCGAAGTCGTGGGCGTCGATCTCGATCCGCAATCGCGCACACTGGCCGTGGAGCTGGGCGTGGTCGATCGCTGTGAAGACAATCTCGCTGCCGCCTGCGTAGGGGCTGACGTCATTCAGTTGGCCGTGCCGATTCTGGCCATGGAAAAGCTCCTCGGCGTACTGGCTGGAATGGACCTGGGCAATGCCGTGCTGACCGACGTCGGTAGCGCCAAAGGCAATGTGGTCCGCGCCGCGCGTGAAGCGTTCGGTGTGATGCCGCCGCGCTTCGTGCCCGGCCACCCGATTGCCGGCTCCGAGCAGAGCGGAGTGGAAGCCTCCAACGCCGAGCTGTTCAAGCGGCACAAAGTCATCCTCACGCCACTGGCCGAAACCGATCCATTGGCGCTGGCGCTGGTTGACCGTCTCTGGTCGGCACTGGGCGCCGACGTCGAGCACATGCAGGTCGAGCGCCACGATGAAGTGCTGGCGGCGACCAGTCATTTGCCGCACCTTCTGGCGTTCGGCCTGGTGGATTCGCTGGCCAAACGTAACGAAAACCTCGACATCTTCCGCTATGCGGCGGGGGGCTTCCGCGACTTCACGCGCATCGCCGGCAGTGATCCGGTGATGTGGCATGACATCTTCCTGGCGAATCGCGAGGCGGTGCTGCGCACCCTCGACACCTTCCGCAGCGACCTTGATGCGCTGCGCGATGCCGTGGATGCAGGCGATGGCCACCAGTTGCTCGGTGTGTTCACCCGGGCCCGGGTCGCACGCGAGCATTTCGGCAAGATCCTTGCCCGTCGTGCCTACGTTGAACAAGCCGCGTGCGCCGACCTGAAGTTTATCGGGAAGCCTGGCGGCGTTGTCCGGGGACAGGTTCGCGTGCCGGGTGACAAGTCGATTTCACACCGCGCGATCATGCTCGGGTCCCTGGCCCAGGGCACCAGCGTCGTCGAAGGCTTTCTCGAGAGTGAGGACGCGCTGGCGACGTTGCAGGCATTCCGCGACCTGGGTGTGGTCATCGAGGGCCCACACCACGGTCGCCTGACCATTCATGGCGTCGGCCTCAACGGGCTGCGACCGGCGCCGGGGCCGCTTTACCTCGGTAACTCGGGCACGTCGATGCGCCTGCTCTGTGGCCTGTTGGCCGGGCAGCGATTCGACAGCGTGCTGACCGGCGATGCCTCGCTGTCACGGCATTCGATGACCCGTGTCGTCGAACCGTTGCGCCAGATGGGCGCCGTGATCGACACCGCAGAAGACGGCCGGCCGCCGCTGACCCTTCGCGGTGGGCAGGGTCTTCAGGCCATCCGCTACGACATGCCATTGCCCAGCGCTCAGGTGAAATCCGCGCTGTTGCTCGCCGGTCTCTACGCAAATGGCACAACGATGGTGCACGAGCCAGCCCCGACCCGGGACCACACCGAGCGCATGCTGCAAGGGTTGGGTCATTCGGTTTCCGCTCATGACGCGACAGTCGCGTTGCAGTCAGGGGTTGAGCTCAAGGCCGCCCGCATCGAAGTGCCCGCCGATATTTCTTCGGCGGCGTTCTTTCTGGTGGCAGCCTCCATCGCCGAGGGCTCGGATTTGATCGTCGAAGGGGTGGGTGTGAACCCGACGCGCTCGGGCGTCATCGATATCCTGCGCCTGATGGGCGCGGACATCACGCTGGACAACCCGCGCGATGCGGGCGGTGAGCCGGTGGCTGATCTGCACGTGCGCCATGCCCGTCTCAGGGGTATCGATATCCCGCTGGCCCTGATACCGCTGGCCACTGACGAGCTCCCGGCGCTCTTGATTGCCGCCGCTTGCGCCGAAGGGCGAACGGTCCTCAAGGGCGCTCAGGCATTGCGCGTCAAGGAATCAGACCGCCTTCGCGCCATGGCCAACGGTCTGGCGACGCTCGGCATAAACGTTGAAACGACCGCAGATGGCATCATTATTGATGGTGGAAACCTCGGCGGTGGTGAAATCAACGCGCAGGGCGATCACCGCGTCGCCATGGCATTCAGTATCGCGTCGCTGCGTGCGGCCAGCCCGATTCATATCCGGGACTGCGCCAATGTGGCGACTTCATTTCCCAGTTTCCTGACGCTGTGTGCTCAGGTGGGTATTCGTGTAACGCAAGAGGGGCAATCGTGAAAGTTCAAGCTCCGGTCATTACGATCGACGGACCCAGCGGTTCCGGGAAGGGCACGGTGGCCGGCAAGCTGGCCAAACGTCTGGGCTGGTCCCTGCTGGATTCCGGCGCGCTGTATCGGCTGCTGGCCTTCGCGGCCGTCAACCATGGCGTCGATCTGACCAATGAAGAAGCACTGAAACTGCTGGCTGCGCACCTGGACGTGCAGTTCATGGCAGCGACCGATGACCACGGTCAGCGCATTATCCTCGAAGGGGAGGACGTGACGTCGGCCATCCGCAATGAGCATGTCGGCAGTGGCGCGTCGCAGGTGGCGTCGTTGCCCGCTGTTCGTGAAGCACTGCTGCAGCGCCAGCGGGCGTTTCAGGAGTTTCCGGGCCTGATTGCCGACGGTCGCGACATGGGCACGGTGGTCTTTCCCGGCGCGCCGTTGAAGATTTTTCTGACGGCCAGCGTCGACGAGCGTGCCCGACGGCGATATTTGCAGTTGAAGGCCAAGGGTGACGATGTTAGTCTGCCGAGTCTGCTAGATGAGATCCGTGTCCGCGACGAGCGTGACACCCAGCGAGCGGTAGCCCCGCTCAAGCCGGCGCATGACGCCATTCAGCTGGATTCCACCGAATTGTCCATCGAGCAGGTGCTTGAACGCATCCTGAGTGAAGTCGCACTCCGCGATCTCGCCGGATGACCAGAAAGCCATGTGGGAGACCAGTCATAGTCCCGCAGGCTTTCTTTCATATGAACGAAACCCACGTTGTCTGGAGCGTGGCAGATGGGCGTATTCTTCGCCCTTATCAACAGGAATTAAAATGAGCGAAAGCTTTGCTGAACTTTTCGAAGAAAGCCTAAAGACTCTTAACCTTCAGGCCGGTTCGATCATCACCGCGATCATCGTCGATATCGATTACCAGGCTGGTTGGGTCACCGTTCACGCTGGTCTGAAGTCCGAAGGCCTCATCCCGCTGGAGCAGTTCCACAACGATGCTGGCGAGCTGACCATCAAGATCGGCGATGAAGTCCACGTTGCGCTGGACGCGGTCGAAGACGGCTTTGGCGAAACCAAGCTGTCCCGCGAAAAAGCCAAGCGTGCCGAGTGCTGGATCGTTCTGGAAGCGGCTTTCGCAGCTGAGGAAGTGGTCAAGGGCGTTATCAACGGTAAGGTTAAAGGCGGCTTCACAGTCGACGTTAACGGCATCCGTGCGTTCCTGCCAGGTTCTCTGGTTGACGTCCGTCCAGTGCGCGACACCACGCACCTGGAAGGCAAAGAGCTGGAATTCAAGGTCATCAAGCTGGACCAGAAGCGCAACAACGTTGTCGTTTCCCGTCGCAGTGTCCTGGAAGCCGAAAACAGCGCCGAGCGCGAAGCTCTGCTGGAATCGCTGCAGGAAGGCCAACAGGTCAAGGGTATCGTCAAGAACCTCACCGATTACGGCGCATTCGTCGATCTGGGTGGCGTCGATGGCCTGCTGCACATCACCGACATGGCCTGGAAGCGCATCAAACATCCATCGGAAATCGTCAACGTTGGCGATGAGATCGATGTAAAGGTCCTGAAGTACGATCGCGAGCGCAATCGTGTTTCCCTGGGTCTGAAGCAACTGGGTGAAGATCCATGGGTTGCTATCAAGGCTCGTTACCCGGAAGGCACTCGCGTTACCGCGCGTGTTACCAATCTGACCGACTACGGCTGCTTCGCAGAGCTGGAAGAAGGCGTGGAAGGCCTGGTACACGTTTCCGAAATGGACTGGACCAACAAGAACATCCACCCGTCTAAAGTCGTTCAGGTTGGCGACGAAGTGGAAGTCATGGTTCTGGACATCGACGAAGAGCGTCGTCGTATCTCCCTCGGCATCAAGCAGTGCAAATCTAACCCGTGGGAAGATTTCTCTGGCCAGTTCAACAAGGGCGACAAGATCTCCGGCACCATCAAGTCGATCACCGATTTCGGTATCTTCATTGGTCTGGACGGCGGCATCGACGGTCTGGTTCACCTGTCCGACATCTCCTGGAACGAAGTGGGCGAAGAAGCCGTACGTCGTTTCAAGAAGGGCGACGAGCTTGACACCGTGATCCTGTCGGTTGATCCAGAGCGTGAGCGCATCTCGCTGGGCATCAAGCAGCTGGAAAGCGATCCGTTCTCCGAGTACGTCACTGTCAATGACAAAGGCGCTATCGTCCGCGGTATCGTTAAAGAAGTTGACGCCAAAGGCGCCATCATCACTCTGGCCGACGACATCGAAGCGACCCTCAAAGCCTCCGAAATCAGCCGTGACCGCGTTGAAGATGCGCGTAACGTTCTGAAAGAAGGCGAAGAGATCGAAGCCAAGATCATCAGCGTTGACCGCAAGAGCCGCGTGATCAGCTTGTCCATCAAGTCGAAAGACGTTGAAGACGAGAAAGAAGCGATTCAGAGCCTGCGTAGCAAGCCTGAAACCGCTGAAAGCACTGGTCCTACCACTCTGGGTGACCTGCTGCGTGCTCAAATGGAAAAACAGAACTGAGTTCTGTCTGACCATTGAAAAAGGGCGACTTCGGTCGCCCTTTTTTGTGGGCGGGTGTTTTTGCGGCATGTTCGGCCAGTGCCTGTTGACGATCTTCAAGCTCGGTTGATTTAAGTCTGGACATACTCTGTTCAAATGCTTCAGGTCATGCTAAAACCTTCAAAGCGCTTTACCTAGCTGCTTGAAAAAGAAGGGAAAAACATGACGAAGTCGGAGTTGATCGAACGAATTGTCACCCATCAAGGACTGCTCTCATCCAAAGATGTGGAGCTGGCCATCAAGACCATGCTTGAGCAGATGTCGCAGTGCCTCGCGACGGGCGACCGTATTGAAATACGCGGCTTCGGCAGCTTTTCCCTGCATTATCGCGCGCCTCGCGTAGGCCGCAATCCAAAGACAGGCCAGTCTGTCAGCCTCGATGGCAAGTTCGTCCCTCACTTCAAGCCAGGCAAAGAGCTCCGCGACCGGGTGAACGAAGAAGAGGAGCACGAGCTCCAATAGCTCTTTGAGGAGTTCTCATGCGAAATGTGAAGCGTCTGATCTTTTTAGTTATCGCCCTGTTGATCGCAGCGGCGATTCTCGTATTTGTGCTGGAAAACCAGCAAACCGTCGCACTGGTATTCTTTGGCTGGAACACGCCCGAGCTGCCTGTTGCCGTGCCGGTGATCTTCGCACTGCTGGTGGGCATGTTGATTGGCCCGCTGTTGGTTTCAGTCGCGCGTCTGCGCAGGAAGCCCAAAGCGTCACGCCTGCCCTGATAGAATCCCCGCGCGCCAGACACCTCAACGCTTGCGTTGAAGATAATTACAAGCGCACCTATAACTAATTCCCTTTTTCAATGCCTAACCCACGCCTCAAGCTTTCAGGCGCGAGGGTTGCGTGCAGTTCTTCATTCGAGCTGCTTCTACTGAACAGAGGAACCTTCGGGTTTTTTCGTCGCATAGGTTTTTACACATGAATTCCGACTATCCCGCTCTTCAGACTCGCTGCTTCAAGGCCTACGACATCCGTGGTCAGGTGCCTAATGACCTTGACGATGACATCGCGTACCGCATCGGGCGGTCCATGGTTGTCGAACTGGGTGCCAAAAATATCGTCGTGGGCCGAGACATGCGTCTTGAAAGCCCGGCCTTGGCTCAAGCGTTGATCAAAGGCATCCAGGAAGCCGGCGCGGATGTCATCGACATCGGCCTGTGCGGCACCGAAGAAGTCTATTTCGCCACCAGCCACTACGAAGCAGACGGCGGCGTGATGGTCACGGCCAGTCATAACCCGAAGGGTTATAACGGCATGAAGCTGGTGCAAAAGTCGTCTCGTCCTATCAGCGGTGACACCGGCCTTGATGCCATTCGCCAGCGCGTCGATGCGGGCGATTTCGGTCAGGTTGCCGCCCAGCACGGCAGCGTTCAGTCCAAGCCGGACAAAACGGCCTACATTCAGCACCTGCTGACCTACGTCAAAGACGCCGATCTTCGTCCACTGAAGATCCTCGCTGATCCGGGCAATGGCGCGGTCGGTCCTGCACTGGAGGCGATCCGCTCCCAGCTGCCGTTCGAGTGGGTCATCATCAACGCTGAGCCGGATGGCAACTTCCCTAATGGCGTACCGAACCCGCTGCTGCCGGAAAACCGCAGCATCACCCGCGACGCGCTGCTCAAGCACGGTTGCGACCTGGGTCTGGCCTGGGACGGCGATTTCGACCGTTGCTTCTTCTTTGACGAGCAGGGCCGTTTCGTCGAGGGCTACTACCTGGTGGGCCTGCTGGCAGAAATGCTACTCAAGCAACACCCGGGCTCGAAAATCATTCACGACCCGCGCCTGACCTGGAACACCATTGATCAGGTCGAGCAGGCGGGCGGCACGCCGGTGCTGTGCAAAACCGGCCACGCCTTTATCAAGGAGCGCATGCGTCTTGAAGACGCCGTGTATGGCGGCGAAATGAGTGCGCACCACTACTTCCGCGATTTCGCCTATTGCGACAGCGGCATGATCCCGTGGCTGCTGGTCGCTGCACTGATGTCGGTGTCCGGCAAGAAGTTCTCGCAGCTGGTCGATGAGCGCATGGCGGCCTACCCGTGCAGCGGCGAGATCAACTACAAGGTCGACGACGTCAAATCCATCATCGCCAAGATCCTGGAGCACTACACGCCGTCCTGCTCGAACATCGACAGAACCGACGGCATCAGCCTTGAGTTCGCTGAGTGGCGTTTCAACCTGCGCGGTTCGAATACCGAGCCGTTGCTGCGTCTGAACGTCGAGAGCCGTCGTGATCCAGCCCTGGTCGAAGCCAAGGTGAAAGAGATCGAAGCGTTGATCAACGGCAAGTGATGCACTTGGCAAGCGGTCCTGCTGACTGAATGGCAGGGCCGCGAGCCAATCGTCTACAATGGCGCCGCTGCCCCGCAGCGGCCGTCATGATCGACGACGAATTCTTATGTGCATGGATCGGATATGACCAGAAAAATCCTGGTAACAGGCAGTTCGGGATTTTTGGGAACAGCGCTGGTTGACCACCTTGCACACCTGCCTGACACGCACATTGTTGCGGTCAGCCGACGGGCGATGCCCCATTCTTCTGCAAACGTCACGACGGCCACTGTTGCCGGGCTGACTGCCGACACCCCACGGCGAGCAGTGCTGCACGACGTCGATACGGTCGTTCATGCTGCAGCGCGGGTGCATGTCATGCACGACACCGCGGCTGACCCCCTTTCGCTGTACCGGGAGGTCAACACCCTCGGCACGCTGAACCTCGCTGAGCAGGCCGCCGCAGCCGGTGTCCGGCGCTTCATCTTTATCAGCACGATCAAGGTCAACGGCGAGTCCACTGCGCGGGGCCAATGCTTTCGTCCGGACGACGCGCCCAATCCGAGCGATCCCTACGCCATCTCCAAGCACGAGGCAGAACAGGGCCTTCTGGCGCTGGCAAAGACCTCTGCGATGGAAGTGGTCATCATCCGTCCGGTGCTGGTGTATGGGCCCGGCGTCAAGGCGAACTTCCTGCAACTGATGCGCACCCTGCGCAAAGGTGTGCCGTTGCCGCTCGGTTCGGTGAACAATGCGCGCAGCCTGGTCTCGCTGGACAATTTGATCGACCTGATCCGCGTCTGCATCGATCATCCTGCCGCCGCGAACCAGGTCTTTCTGGTCAGCGACGGCCGCGACCTGTCGACCACCGAACTGGCCGCCCGCCTCAAATCGCACATTGGTGCATCGGGTTGGCTTATTCCCGTCCCCGAATCCCTTATCATGCTCGGCGCCTCACTGTTGGGTCGCACATCGGCGGCCGAGCGGGTGCTGGGTTCGCTGCGGGTGGACATCAGCAAAAATCGCGAACGGTTGCAGTGGCAGCCCCCGGTGTCGGTAGAGGACGGCCTGAAAAAGACCGTCGAGCATTTTCTGGTTACGGATCGAGCATGAATTATTGGTGGGTCGCGGTTGCTGTTGGGGTGTTGTCGTTTGCGCTGACGCATGTATTGCGACGATATGCATTGCACAAGAGCCTGCTCGATATTCCCAACGGTAGAAGCTCTCATACGATCCCGACGCCACGGGGCGGCGGTGTGGCGATTGTCATCAGTTACCTGGTGGCACTGGTCTGGATGCTTTGTGCAGGGCTGATAGGGCGCGATCCGTTCCTGGCCATGTTCGGCGCGGGCGCGTTGATCGCGGCGCTGGGGTTTCTCGACGATCACGGCCACATCGCGGCGCGATGGCGCCTGCTGGGGCACTTCTTCGCGGCAGCGTGGGCGTTGTTCTGGCTGGGAGGTCTTCCGCCGGTCAGCGTGTTCGGCATGACCCTCGCCCCGGGCTTGATCGTCAACGTGCTGGCGGCGTTCTATCTGGTCTGGCTGCTTAATCTGTACAACTTCATGGACGGGATCGACGGCATTGCCAGCGTCGAGGCGATCTGCGTCTGCGTCGGTGCGGCGATCATCTACGCCCTCAGCGGTGTCGCCACGCTGGTGTGGCTGCCGGTCCTGCTGGCGTGCGCAGTGGCGGGCTTTCTGGCCTGGAATTTCCCCCCGGCAAAGATCTTCATGGGCGACGCCGGCAGCGGGTTTCTCGGCATCATGCTCGGTTGTCTGTCGCTGCAGGGCGCGTGGATTTCCTCGCAGTTCTTGTGGGTATGGCTTATCCTCCTCGGGGTGTTCATCGTAGACGCTACCGTAACCCTCATCCGTCGGCTCATTCGGGGCGACAAGGTCTATGAGGCGCACAGAAGTCACGCTTATCAATTCGCCTCGCGCCGTTTTGGCAAGCACCTTCCCGTGACGTCCGCAGTCGGTGTAATCAATCTGTGCTGGCTGTTGCCGGTCGCTGTAGGTGTCACCCGTTTCGGGCTGGACGGGGCACTCGGCGTGATCATTGCTTACGCTCCATTGCTCGCCCTGGCAGTCATCTTCAAGGCAGGGGCGCTTGAAAAAAGCTGAGCGTGGACATTGGCGCTGATGCTGTTGATCCGATTCCCTTGCGGGACAGGAATCAATGGCCGGTGCAAGGGTCGACTGAAAGGAGTTTGAACGCGTGCTTGAGGGGACAATGGAGAAAATTCGCACTTCGCTGCTGGCGCTGCCTCGCCGGCACAAGCGGATCATGCAGGTCGCCGCAGACGTCTGTCTGATCTGGTTCGCGTTGTGGATGGCGTTCGTCGTTCGCCTGGGCATCGACGAGCTCATCAATCCCCTGGAAATCCATACCTGGCTGTTCGCAAGCGCCCCCGTGGTGGCCATCCCGCTGTTCATTCGGTTCGGCATGTACCGCGCGGTCATGCGTTATTTCGGCAACGACGCGCTGATCGCGATCATCAAAGCCGTCAGCCTTTCGGCCCTGATTCTCGGGGTCGTGGTCTACCTCTACAGCAACCACCAGCACGTTGTGCCACGATCGGTGATGTTCAATTACTGGTGGCTGAGCCTGGTGATGATCGGTGGCCTGCGGCTGGCCATGCGTCAGTACTTCCTCGGCGACTGGTTCTCTGCCGCTCGCCATGTGCCGTTCGCGACCCGTGACGATGGCCTGCCCAAAGTGGCCATTTACGGCGCCGGCGCGGCAGGTAATCAACTGGTTGCCGCCTTGCGCATGGGCCGGTCGATGCGTCCCGTGGCGTTTATCGATGACGACGACTCGATCTCCAACCGGGTCATTTCCGGGCTGCAGGTCTACAAGCCCAAGCACATTCAGCAGATGATCGATGTGACCGGCGCCCAGGAAATCCTGCTGGCGATTCCGTCGTCAGCCCGTGCGCGCCGCCGGGAAATCCTCGGCTTCCTCGAAGGCTTCCCGCTGCATGTTCGCAGCGTGCCGAATTTCTCTGATCTGGCCGCCGGCCGGGTGAAGGTCGACGATCTGCAGGAAGTCGACATTGCCGACCTGCTTGGCCGCGACGCCGTACCTGCCCAGGAAGAACTGCTCGAACACTGCATCAAGCATCAGTGTGTGCTGGTGACAGGGGCGGGCGGCTCTATCGGCTCGGAGCTGTGCCGACAGATCCTGCTGCTGAAGCCGACCACGCTGTTGCTGCTCGATCACAGCGAATTCAACCTGTACACAATCCTCACCGAACTGGAGCGGCGGGTGGCCCGCGAGTCGCTCAAGGTCAAGTTGCTGCCGATCCTGGGCTCGATTCGCAATCACGCCAAGCTGCTGGACGTGATGAAGACCTGGCAGGTCAACACGGTCTACCACGCAGCGGCCTACAAGCATGTGCCGATGGTCGAGCACAACATCGCCGAGGGTGTGCTCAACAACGTGGTCGGTACGCTGAATGCGGCCCAAGCCGCGCTGCAGGCCGGCGTGGCAAACTTCGTGTTGATCTCCACCGACAAGGCCGTGCGCCCGACCAATGTGATGGGCAGCACCAAGCGCCTGGCCGAGCTGACGTTGCAGGCACTGAGCCGGGAAACCGCGCCGGTGATGTTCGGCGACCGCTCCAATGTGCATCAGGTCAACAAGACCCGATTCATCATGGTGCGATTCGGCAATGTGCTGGGGTCGTCCGGTTCGGTGATCCCGCTGTTCCATCAGCAGATCAAATCCGGTGGGCCGCTGACGGTCACGCACCCGAAAATCACCCGCTACTTCATGACCATTCCGGAAGCGGCGCAGTTGGTGATCCAGGCCGGTTCCATGGGGCAGGGCGGCGACGTGTTCGTGCTCGACATGGGCGAGCCGGTGCGCATCATCGAGTTGGCCGAGAAGATGGTGCATCTGTCGGGCCTGAGCATCCGCTCGGAACACAACCCCCAGGGCGACATTGCCATCGAGTTCACCGGACTGCGGCCTGGCGAGAAGCTCTATGAGGAGCTGCTGATCGGCAACAATGTGGCAGCGACTCGCCACCCGATGATCATGAGCGCCCAGGAAGACTTCCTCACGTGGGACGTCTTCAAGCAAAGCCTTTCGCAGCTGCTCAAGGCGTTGGACGACGATGATTACACCCGCGTGCGGCAGATCCTCGGGGACACCGTCAGTGGCTATGCGCCCGAGGGCGATATCGTTGACTGGATTCATCAGCAGCGTCGTCGGGAACCCTGAGTACACGCACACCGGAAACCTTTTCTTACGCAGCCAAATGATCGCTGAAACGGGCGCCAGGCCGCTGTGCACGGAGCCTGCGAGACAGGACATATCCGGTCACCGATCCCTGCGTTGACGCACTGCCGCCATCGGCTAGGTTTGGGAAGCAGCTCAGGAATGCTGCTTCCACTTACGATGCCGATGGAGCATGACTCATGCGTACTTCTTACCTGTCCTCTCTGATCTTCGCACTGCTCGCGAGTACGTCCCTCGCCGTGACTGCCGCCCCTGCCGCCACCCCGCCTGAAGCCGCCAAACCTGCCATGTCCGCGCCGGCGGGCATGCAGGACGCCAAGGTCAATCTCAACAGCGCGAGTGCGGAAACCCTGCAGAAAGAGCTGTCCGGCATTGGCGCCGCGAAGGCCAACGCCATCGTCGCTTACCGTGAAGAACACGGCGGCTTCACGGCGGTGGACGAGTTGCTCGAAGTGAAGGGCATCGGCAAAGCGCTGCTGGACAAGAACCGCGACAAGCTGTCGATCAACTAAAACCCTGTGAGCAAAGGCCGATCACTGATCGGTCTTTTTTATGCCTGCAATAAACCAGGGCTGGCCAATCACGCACGACATGAAAAATGTCGACTGACATATTATTTTTTAAATTACGGATGTAATATCTCTCCGCCGCTACGCTTACCTTCCCACGGAGAACGTTCATGACGACTCAGACTCAAGGC
This sequence comes from Pseudomonas sp. W2Oct36, assembly GCF_041060465.1. Classification (NCBI taxonomy): domain Bacteria; kingdom Pseudomonadati; phylum Pseudomonadota; class Gammaproteobacteria; order Pseudomonadales; family Pseudomonadaceae; genus Pseudomonas; species Pseudomonas sp. W2Oct36. The sequence goes on along the minus strand of NZ_JAUERW010000004.1, from coordinate 232,711 downwards.
AAAGCTGTCATCACCGGCGCCTCGTCGGGCATTGGCTTCACTTACGCGGACCGGCTGGCGCGGCGCGGATTCGATCTGGTGCTGGTGGCCCGTGACCAGGCGCGGCTGGAAGCACTGGCAACCGATCTGCGCGCAAAGCATTCGATCCACGTCGAGGTGGTGAAAGCCGACCTGACCCAGCCCGACGACGTCAGCGTTCTCGAGCAGCGTTTGCGCTCGGACGCATCGGTCACTTTGCTGGTGAACAACGCCGGGGTTGCACTGAGTACGCCCCTTGCCGAATCGGATCTGGGCGAGGTGGACCGCCTGATTCAACTCAATATCGTGGCGCTGACCCATCTGGCATCAGCCGCAGCGGCCGGTTTCGCGGCGCGCGGCACCGGGGCGATCATCAATATCGCTTCCGTTGTGCCCATGCTGCCGGAGCGCTTCAACGCGGTGTACACGGCCAGCAAGGCCTATGTGTTGAGCCTGACCCAGTCGCTGGCCGCCGAGATGAACGAACGGGGCGTGCAGGTTCAGGCGGTGATGCCCGGTGCCACACGCACTGAAATCTGGGAGCGCGCGGGCATGGACATCAACGCCTTCCCGCCGGAAATGGTCATGGACGTCAACGAAATGGTCGACGCCGCGTTGGCCGGGTTTGATCAGCAGGAGCGGGTGACCATTCCGTCGCTGCCCGACGCCGCGCACTGGCAGGCGTTCACCCAGGCACGCCTGGCGCTGGGCCCGAATCTGTCGCTGCAGCACGCGGCGCAGCGTTACAAAACGGCTGGCGCGTAAGGGTGCCGGCCACTGCCAAAAACGAGGAGAAGGTGAACCCATGAGTGAGCGTCGCATCGTAGTGACGGGTATGGGGCTGGTAACGCCATTGGGCTCCGGCGTCGAAGCGGTATGGAAGCGGTTGCTCGAAGGCCGCTCCGGCATTGTGCAGTTGCCTGAGGGGACGGTGGCTGATTTGCCGGGCAAAGTCGGCGGCCCGGTGCCGACACTGGAGCAAGACCCTGAAGCCGGGTTCGATGCTGACGCTGCGGCGCCGCCCAAAGAGCAGAAGAAGATGGACCGCTTCATCTTGTTCGCCCTGGGTGCTGCGCAACAGGCGGTCACGCAGGCGGGCTGGGCACCGTCCACCGAAGAGGAGCGCGAACGCACCGCGACCATCATCGGCGCCGGCGTCGGTGGATTCGGCGCCATCGCCGAGGCCGTGCGCATTACGGACAGCCGCGGGCCGCGGCGCTTGTCGCCGTTCACCATTCCGTCGTTTCTGGTCAATCTGGCAGCCGGGCATGTGTCGATCCAGCACGGTTTCAAAGGCCCGCTGGGCGCCCCGGTGACGGCATGTGCGGCGGGCGTCCAGGCCATCGGCGATGCCGCGCGGCTGATTCGCAACGGGGAGGCGGACGTGGCCATCTGCGGTGGCGCCGAAGCCTGTATCGACCGCGTCGCCCTGGGCGGATTTGCGGCCGCCCGTGCGCTCTCCCATGGCTTCAACGACACGCCTGCGCGCGCCTCGCGGCCCTTCGACCGTGACCGCGACGGCTTCGTCATGGGCGAAGGCGCGGGGATCATCGTTATCGAAACCCTGGAGCACGCACTTGCCCGCGGTGCAACGCCCATCGTCGAGCTGGTTGGCTACGGCACCAGCGCGGACGCTTATCATCTGACTGCCGGGCCGGAGGATGGCAGTGGCGCGCGTCGAGCGATGCAGGCAGCGATCCGTCAGGCGGGCATCCAGCCTGCCGACGTCCAGCACGTCAACGCCCACGCCACGTCCACCCCGGTGGGCGACAAGGGTGAAATGGCGGCGATCAAAACGGTGTTTGGTGACCAGAATGGCGTCGCGGTGACGTCGACCAAATCAGCCACCGGGCACCTGCTCGGCGCAGCAGGCGGGATCGAGGCGATCTTCACGGCATTGGCGATCCGCGATCAGATCGCGCCGATGACCCTCAATCTGGAGAACCCGGACGAGGCGGCGGTGGGCATCGACATCGTCCGCGGCAAGGCGCGCCCGATGAACATCGAGTACGCGCTGTCGAACGGTTTTGGCTTCGGGGGCGTGAACGCCAGCGTGCTGTTCCGTCGCTGGCATCCCTGAGGCATCAGTGAAACAAACGTAACGCTTTCCTGCCGAGAAAGGGCAGGGAAGTGAGCCTCAGCCCTCGATCAGTTGCTTGAGCTGATCGCGGGTGGTTTCCAGAATCCGCTCGGCCAGCGCCGGATCCTTTGCGCTGCGCGCCAGCACCATCGCCCCCACCAGCCCGGACATCAGCATCACGCTCTTGTCGCTGCTCTGCCCATCGGCCGGCATGCCTGCATCAAGGGTTGCGAGCATGCGGTGGATCAACTCGTCGGTGATCTCGCTCGGTTGCCCGCGCTGGCCCAGTTCGGACGCCATGGTCGGCAATGGGCAGCCCTTTTCCGGGTGATCGCGATGGGCGGTCGACAGGTACAAGTCGATGAACGTCTGGGTCGAGTTGTCTTCGGCCAGTTTCTCGGCGACTGAGGCGAGCATTTGGTCGACGGCGCAGCGCAGGGATTTCTCGACCAGGTCGTCCTTGGATTTGAAGTGGGCATAAAAACCACCGTGGGTCAGGCCCAATGCCTTCATCAACGGCTGCAAACCGGTGGCGCCGATGCCGTCACGGCGAAAGCGTGCGGCGGCTTCCTGAAGGATGCGCTGGTGGGTCTGGGCTTTGTGATCTTCGGCGTAACGCATGGAGCGAGCCTCCCGAGTGTGGCTCTTGAAATGGTGGTCGACATTTTTACACGGATGACAGGCCGGTGCAGTACCCGCGTTGAAACACGAGCTGCCACCGGTCAGAGCGCCCCGTCCACCACCACCCGCTTACGACAGCGGATATCCGGCTATTTTGGCCCCATCATTTTCGCCAGCGCCTCAGGCCGGGGTGCGCCTTGTTGCTGCTGAAGGTGCCCGGCCTCGTCCTTGTAGAAAATCGACGGCGTGGCGGAAAGGCCCATGCCTTCCATCAGTTTCATGTTGGCGTCGAGCTTGGCCTGGATGTCTTTGGGGATGTTCTGCATGGCCTTGAGCGTGCTGGCTTTGCCCGCCTGCTCGTGGTTCTGCAGGGCCAGTTCCGGGTTCACGTCGGCCAGCAGGCTCGCGGCTTTGGCGGCGCTGTCCTCGCGGATCACGCCCACCATGATGTGGCGCAGTTGCACTTTGCCGGACTTCACCCAAGGCCGCGCCTGCTCCCAGAACAGGTTGCAGTACGGGCAGTTGGCGTCGCTGAACAGGTAGATGATTTTCGGCGCAGTCTTGGCGCCGTCGGCGATCCAGGTGCTGTTTTCCAAGCGGCCCCACATCGCCTCGGCCATCGGCCCATAGACCAGCTTCTGCAGGGGCGCGGTGCTCAGGTCCTCGCCCTTTTCATTGAACAGATTGCCGGCCAGCACATGCTTGCCGTCCGGGGTTAGGTACAGCGCCATACCCTGATTCTGGTACTCGGCGGCGTAGCCCTTCAGTCCTGCCGGCGCGTCGAAGCTGCCTTTGATGGTCGCGCCCTTGGCTTCCAGCGCCTTGATCGGGGCGGGCAGTTCTTCGGCGTGGGCCAGCGCGCCTGGCAGGCTGAGCGAAACGGCGATAGCGATGAGCGCAGGGCGCATGATGTTCATGGGGTGGTCCTCTGTTGCGAAGAAGGGGGTGACGAAGGCTGTGAAGACGTCGGTGAAGAAGCGCTCGACGGCTGGCTGAAGCCGTCCAGGTAATGGGTGAGGCTGGCGCTGGACAGTTCGCCCAGATGCCCGTCCAGTTGACGGCCGTTCATCCCGTAAAACAGCGTGGTGGGCAGGGCGGCTGAACCGGCGCGGCGGCCCAGTTCGCCGCTGTCATCGAACAGCACGTTGTCCAGTTGCAGACCCTGGCTGCTGAGAAACGTCGCCACTTCACGGGGGCTTTCTCCCTGATTGACGAACAGAAATACGACGTCGGGATTGGCCTGCTGCGCGGCTTGCAGCACGGGCATTTCCCGGCGGCATGGCGGGCACCACGTCGCCCACAGGTTGATCACCAGTTTGCGGCCTGTGTAATCGCGCAGCTGCACGGACTCGCCGGCGCCGTTGCGCAGCGTCAGATCCGGCAGCGGGACATCCCGACGCAGGCTTTCAATGGCCAGACTACTCAGCCACCAGAACAGCAATCCGCTGGCGACCCCCCATCCCAGTGGCCTGCGCTGCAACGGTCGGCGCCACGCGATGACAGCGGCGCCGACCACAATTGCCAGAACACCGGGCCAGGCACTGAAGCCGCCGTCGCGGATATCAACGATGCGCAGCAGGTCGCTTTCATACTGCGCCCAGTAGCGCGCGACGAACGCCAGACGCGCCACCAGCAGTCCGAACATAAACAGGCCGAAGACGGCGCGTTCCGGGTTTATTCGCTGCTTGCGGCCACTGATCCAGCCGACCAAAGTGGCCAGCGCCAAGGCAACAAGCAGCAGCAAATGATTAAGCGACAGGGCGAACGGCCCCACGGAAAAACTCAGCATCAGTCGCGCCCCCGGGTGGTTTGCCAGTGCTGCAAAAACCCGTCGAGGCCCACTTCTCCGGTGATACGCCGGTCGCGTCGTTCGCTGCCGTCCGGTGCGATCCACACCAGCGTCGGCGGGCCCGGCACGTTGAAACGATCAAGCAGCGCCCGGCTGGCGTCGTTGTCTGCTGTGACATCAAGGCGCAGCAGGCGCACGCCGTTCAAGGCCTGCAGGGTTTCAGCTTTGGCGAACAAGGTCTTTTCCATGATTTTGCAGGACACGCACCAGTCAGCGTAATAGTCGACCAGCACCCACTGCCCAGCGGCTGCTGCAGCGGCGAGTTCGCGGTCCAGGGCCTGCGGTTCATTGATCGTGGTGAACGCGTCATGGGCCGCGCTTGGGGTGGATGATTTCGACCCGCTGTAGACCTTGAGCGGTTGCCAGGGGTCGTCGCCACCCGCCGCCGCGCCGATCACCATCATCATGCCCCACAGGCCCACGAGCAGACCGACGGGTGCGCAGAGGCGTGAGGCGCGTTGCAACGGCCGGGTCTGCACGATGGCGCTGTAGGCAAAGATGATCAGCAATGCACCGAACAGCCCCAACCACAGTACCTCGGCGAGCAACGGCCGAATCATGATCAGCGCGGTGCCCAGCAACAGGAAGCCGAAGAGGCCTTTGATCAGATTCATCCAGGCGCCCGGTTTTGGCAGAAAGCGCGTGCCGAGCGTGACCAGCAGCAACAGTGGCAGGCCCATGCCCACGCCCATGACGAACAAGACCAGCGCGCCGTGCAGCGCATTGCCGCTCTGGGCGATATACAGCAGCGCGCCGGCCAGTGGGGCGGTCATGCACGGGCCGATCATCAGTCCCGACAGCGCGCCGAGCGCAGAGGCGCCCAACAGACTGCCGCCGTGGCGCTGACGCCCGGCCTTCTCCAGACGATCGCGCAGAAAGCCCGGCAACTGCAGCTCGAAGAAGCCGAACATCGGCAGCGCCAGCACCACAAACAGCACCGCGAAACTGCTCAGCAGCCACGGCTGTTGCAGGGTCGATTGCAGGTTGCTGCCCAACAGCGCGGCGACCACGCCCAGCCCGGCGTAGATCATCGCCATGCTCAGCACGTAAACGCTGGCCAGCGCTAAGCCCCGGGCGGGTCTTGCGCCGCTGCCGACCACCACGCCGGCCAGGATCGGCAGCATCGGCAGTGAACACGGCGTGAACGCGAGCAGCAGACCCAACCCGAAAAACGCCAGCAGGCTCAGGGCCAGTGAACGTTGCGCCAGGCCACTCGCCAGTGCCTCGTCCTCTGCCTGATTGCCGACGTTGTTGCCTTTTTCAGTGCTGGCCGGTTGCGCGTTGCCGCTGCCCACATCAACGAGCTGGCTTTGCGGTGGATAGCACAACCCGGCATCGGCGCAGCCCTGCCAGCTCACTTTGATCTGACCGTTGGCCGAGGCCGGGATTGTCAGTTCAAGGGCCTGCCGATAGACCTGCTGCTGGCCGAAATACTCGTCGTGATGGTCCTCGCCGGTCGGCAGGCCGGGCTGCTGCTCCTGGCTCAGTCCGTCGAACTTGAGCCGTTGCTGATACAGGTAATAACCGTCCGCAATCTGCCAGTACAGGCGGGTTTGCCCGGACGCCAGTCGCTCCGAGGTAAAAATGAAGGCGTCCTTCGCCGACAGAAAATCAGGCTTCTCGCTGAAGAGTGAAGGACCGGATTTCGCCGGGAAGGGATCCCCGCCGGGCACTGCCTGCGCCAGTAACGGGATCAGCATCAGAATCATCAACCACAACCTACGCATGCTCACCTTCCAATCCTTATGAATGGGGCGCAGCCTGCGCAGTGGCGATTAACAGTCGATTAACGCTGTGCGGCGCGTCGTGTCTGCGGCGGCTCGTGCATAATCCGCCGTTAATCCCTCTGCGCTTCAATCGCCTTTTTTTCGGGGCCGACCATGCACGTACTGCTTTGTGAAGACGACGACCTGATTGCCAGCGGCATCGTCGCAGGCCTTGATGCCCAAGGCCTGACGGTGGACCGCGTGGCCACGGCCTCATCGGCGCGGGCGATGCTGTCGGCCGCACATTTCGACGTGATGATCCTCGACCTCGGCCTGCCCGATGAAGATGGCCTGAAGCTGTTGCGCCAGATTCGCCAGCAGGGCGTGGAAATCCCGGTGCTGATTCTTACCGCTCGCGATACCGTCACCGACCGTGTCGACGGCTTGCAGGCCGGCGCTGACGATTACCTGCTCAAGCCCTTCGACCTGCGTGAACTCAGCGCGCGCCTGCACACCCTGGTGCGACGCATGGCCGGGCGCAGCGTCAATGTGATCGAACATGGCGTGCTCAGCTATGACCCGAGCAGCCGGGAAACCCGCCTTGCCGGTCAGCCGGTCGATCTGTCCCGCCGGGAACAGGCCCTGCTGCAAGCGTTGCTCAACAACAGCGGTCGCGTGCTTTCGGGCGAACAGTTGAAGGACTGCGTGTACGGCTTCGGCGACGAAGTGGAGAGCAACGCCCTCAATGTTCATATCCATCACCTGCGGCGCAAGCTGGGTGGCCGCATTATCGAAACCGTCCGCGGGCTCGGTTATCGCCTCGGCCCGGCCGGCCATGATTCTGAGCCCACGCCATGATGAGCCTGCGCACGCGGCTGAGTCTGATTCTGGGCTCGGCGTTCATTCTGATCTGGGTGCTGGCGGCGGCGTGGATGTTGCGCGACTTGCGCACGCAGATGATGCAGTCCCTCGATCAACGCCTTGAGGCCTCGGCGCGCATGGTCGCCGGACTGCTCGAGCAGATGCAGATGCCCACCGGCAGCGACACCCGCTCGCTGCGGGCCGACGATCCGGCGTTGCCCAACGGCATGGCGTGTCAGTTGAGCTCCCTGCGCGGGCAGGTGCTGGCGCGCACCGACAGCTCGCCGAGCGAACCGCTCAAGGCCGACGCCAGCGGCTTCCATGACCAGATGATCAACGGCGACCATTGGCGCGTGTACACGATGATGCATGGCAACGTGCGGGTGAGCACCGCCGACCGGCAGATCGAGCGCGACGTGCTGGGGCACTCGGTGCTGCTGGCGGCGTCGGTGCCGGTGTTGGTCGCTCTGTTCGGCAGCCTGGCGCTGGTCTGGTTCGGCATCGGCCGGGGGCTGGCGCCGCTCAACCGCATGCGCGATGCCTTGAATCGGCACAGCGCCGACTCGGTCGAGCCGCTGGACGTGCCCAACCTGCCCAGCGAGTTGCAGCCGCTGCTGGTCAGCCAGAACCAGCTGTTTCAGCGCATTGCCCAGACCCTTGAGCGCGAGCGTCGGCTGACCGGCGACGCCGCCCATGAACTGCGCAGCCCGCTCACTGCCATCAAAACCCATCTGCAAGTGGCGCGCATGACCGAGGGCGAAAAACGCGATAAAGCGCTGGCCCATGCGGAGGAGGGCGCCGATCGCATGCACCGCACCCTTGAACAGCTGCTTTTGTTGGCGCGGGTCGAGGGCAGCCTGTCGTTCGATGACGGTGTGCAGTGCGACGCCGAACAGGTCGCTCGGCTGGCCATTCACGACGCCAGTCACGGCGACGAGCAGCGCATCGACCTGATACTGCCGTCGCAGTTGTCCAGCGCCGCCGTACAGATGCCGGCGGCGCTGGCGGTGGCCGCGCTGCGCAATCTGCTGGACAACGCGCTGCGCCACAGCCAGGCCGCGGCGCAGGTGGAACTGAGTGTTGAAACCTTCGACGGGCAGGCGCATTTCCGCGTTCGCGACCATGGACCGGGGATTCCCGAACCGGACCTGGACAAGCTCACCCAGCGCTTCTGGCGCAACGGCACAAGCCCCGGCGCTGGCCTGGGCCTGGCGATTGTCCAGGCCATCGTTCAACGCTGTGCGTGTTCGCTGCGCTTTGACAGCCGTCAGGACGGTTTGCGGGTGGAGCTGAGCATGCCGTTGCGGCGCGACGCCGCAGGCGAGTGATGTGTGGGAAGGGTCTGAAATGTGAGTCGGCCTGGCGTTGGACGTCAGGCCGGCTGTTTACTGAATGAGCGTTACTCGTTACTGAATGAGCGTTACTCGGGCATGGCTGAGGAATGGTGGGATGTAATCAGCCACTGGTTATCCACGTGTGCATAAGTGAAGGTGTAACGCGCTTTGACGCTTGAGTGGTCGTTAAAACGAAAGGTGTAAAGGCCTGTGTCGATTGCGGTATTGCAACTTGTCATCACAGTGCTGCTGTCGACAGTGCCCACCGGTTTGTTTTTAAGGAAGTGATTGAAGTAATCAAGTTTGCCCGCAAGGTCTGTTCTGGGCTGGTTGGAGAGGGTGGGCAGCAGCACGGCATCGGCGGTGTAGTTCGCCGCCACCTTGCTCGAATCGCCGGTTTTCAGGGCGTTATTCCAGCGGTCGAACAGCATTGCGGCCTGCTGCTTGTCAAGTGTTGCGCATTGATCGGAGGTAGTGTTTGCACTGGCGAACGAGCTGGCAGTGAGTAATGTGATAACAGCGAAAGTCTTGAACATGAGTTGCCTTCCATGGGCGGTTGAATGTAGATCGAGAGCCTAGTGCAGGAGGACGTAAACGTGTACTGCCGTGGATTTACAATTCGTTTCGCGAACTAATTTTTGCATATCCCGCGTGGGAAGTTTCCGCTTTGATAAGTAAGAAGAGTTACTTATTTGCGCCGGAAGTTAAGCCGGTTTGAAACTTTCATCCTCCGGTTCCGCACGCTTTTGGTCCGACAAGCCTTTGATTCTGCTCTCCAATCCCGGACAATCGCGCCCCTTTCCCTGTAGAGAACCGGTCAGGGGCGCCGACTGCCACGTTTTTCGACGCGCTTTTGACCATGTAGCTATCACCGGCAACGGAGAATCGACCGGATGAATGATCAGGCCAACAGCGTCGAACACACCGTCGACGCCGCCCCCGCGAGCGTAACGACCTGGAACCGCAACGACACCACCTGGATGCTCGGGCTGTTCGGCACCGCCATCGGCGCAGGCACGTTGTTTCTGCCGATCAACGCAGGTATCGGCGGGTTCTGGCCGCTGGTGATTCTGGCCGTGCTGGCCTTTCCGATGACTTTCTACGCGCACCGCGGGCTGACCCGTTTCGTGCTGTCGGGGCGCGATGGAGCGGACATCACCGAAGTGGTCGAGCAGCATTTCGGCAGGAAAGCCGGTGCCTTGATCACGCTGCTGTATTTCTTCGCCGTGTTTCCGATCCTGCTGATCTACAGCGTGGCGCTGACCAACACCGTGGGCAGTTTCATGGAGCACCAACTCCATGTGCAGCCGCCGCCCCGGGCGCTGCTGGCGTTTGTGCTGATCCTTGGCTTGCTGGCGGTGGTGCGTTGCGGTGAGCAGATCATCGTCAAGGCCATGAGCCTGATGGTGTACCCGTTTATCGTGGCTTTGCTGTTCCTCGCGGTGTTTCTGATTCCCCACTGGAACGGCGGCATTCTCACCACGGCCAGCAGCTTTCCGGCACCCTCGTCGTTGCTGCACACCCTGTGGCTGGCGATTCCGGTGATGGTCTTCTCGTTCAACCATTCGCCCATCATCTCGGCATTTGCCGTCGACCAGAAGCGTCAATACGGCGAGCAGGCCGAACCGCGCAGCTCGCAAATCCTGGCCCGCGCCCACCTGCTGATGGTGGTCATGGTGCTGTTCTTCGTCTTCAGCTGCGTGCTGACCCTGGCGCCGGAGCAACTGGCGGAAGCCAAGGCGCAAAACCTGTCGATCCTGTCTTATCTGGCCAACCACTTCAGCAACCCGACCATCGCGTTTGCGGCGCCGCTGATTGCTTTCGTCGCGATCACCAAGTCGTTTCTGGGCCACTACATCGGCGCGAGCGAAGGCCTCAAAGGTCTGGTAATGAAGACCGGCCGCCGTCCTTCGCCACGTCTGCTCGATCGCCTGACCGCAGGCTTCATGCTGGTGGTCTGCTGGCTGGTGGCGACGCTCAACCCAAGCATTCTGGGGATGATCGAAACCCTCGGCGGCCCGGTCATTGCCGCACTGCTGTTCCTCATGCCGATGTACGCCGTGCGCAAAGTGCCGGCCATGCGCCGGTATGCGGGCAAACTGTCGAACGTGTTTGTGGTGGTGATCGGGTTGATCTCGATTTCGGCATTGGTTTATTCGTTGTTGCAGTGACGCTTCAAGTGGGGCGGAGGGCAGATCGTCCGTCTTCCTGAAGCTGCACTGCGGGTAGCCAACATTGATCGTGTGGGCGTGACCGGGGTGGCGCGTCCCATGGCTCAAGGACACGGTATTTCATCGCTGAAAATCCGGCGAATGTACCGGCATCTTCGCGAGCAAGCTCGCTCCCACACGGTGTTCTGTTTTCTTGGAAATTGGCGCAAGTTGAGAGACTGGAGGCGCCGGCCGTTCATTCAGGCAACCGCGATGTCCGACGGCGAGCACTGGCCATGTGGGAGTGAGCTTGCTCACGAAGGCGGTGGTCTGGCCGCAGTTAGATCCACTGCCCAGCTGGGTCTACTCAATCGCCGCCACATTGACTTTGCCAATGGCGTCGCCGCATGATCCTGCTCGTTTCTGATCGATTCAGCCCTTTACCGAGGCCTCATGTCTGCCAACCCTGAAGCATTTCCCGGCGAGCGCCAGCGTTTGATCTCCGAGCGTCTGGCCGTGCACGGTAGGGTGATCGCCGCGGACCTGGCGGCTGAATTCAATGTGTCCGAGCATTCCATTCGTCGTGATCTGGGCGCGCTGGCGGCTGCCGGATTGTGCAAACGCGTGTACGGCGGGGCGATTTCGTTGGCGTCGGACGGGCCGCTGGCCATGCGTGTCGAGCATGAGCCCGGGCGCAAGCGTCAGTTGGGTATCGCGGCGGCGGGATTGATCAGCGCCGGGCAGCACGTGTTTATCGACGGCGGCTCGACCAATCTGGCCATCGCCAAAGCCCTTGATCCTCACATGCCGTTGACCGTCACCACGAACGCGCCGCTGATCGCCGTCGAGCTGATGAAGCTGCCGTCGGTGGAGGTGATTTTGCTGGGCGGGCGCTTGAGTCCCGTCGCCGGTAGCACCTACGGCTTCACCACCATTCAGCAACTGGCCCACTTCAATTTCGATCTGTGCTTTCTCGGCGCCTGTGCGCTGGACGCGCTGAAAGGCGTGACCGCGTTCGACATGGACGTCGCCGAGTTCAAGCGCGCCGTGGTGGCGCGCAGCGGTCAGGTGGCGGTGGCGGTGATTAACGAGAAGCTCTCCAGCATTGCGCATTACCAGGTCGCGCAGTGTGAGGAGGTGGGCGCGCTGGTGGTTGAATACGACGCGCCGGCCGACCGTCTGGAGCTGTTTCGCGGCAAGGTCGCGCAGATGGTTACGGCGCGGGCAGCGCACTGAGCAGCTTCGTCTCCTGCCAGGCCACAGTGCGATTGCGACCTTGGTGTTTGGCGGCGTACAGCGCCGCATCCGCCCGTTTGACGAAGTCTTCCAGGGTCTCGCATTCCTGCGCTTTACAGCCATACACCCCCAGACTGATGCTAACGATGCCGATCGGGTTGCCGTGGTGTTCAAGGGCTCGAGTGAGCACGGCCAGCCGGATTTTCTCCGCCAGGCTCACCGCGCCCTGCATATCGCTGTAGGGCAGGAAAACGGCCATTTCTTCCCCGCCGTAACGCACCGCCAGGTCGCCGGTGCGATTGATGTTGCTGCGAATGCACTCGGCCACGGCAACGATGCATTTGTCGCCGGCGACGTGCCCGTAGTTGTCGTTGTAGCTCTTGAAAAAATCGATGTCGATCATGATCAGGCTCAGCGGATGCAAGTTCGGCTGCCCGTTGAGAAACTCCAGACCGAGAATCTCCTGAAAATGCCGACGATTGGCCAGGCCGGTCAGGCTGTCCTGCAGCGCGAGCTTTTCCAGCGAGTGGCTGGCAATGCGCAGCTGTGATTCGGCGTTGAGGCCGAAACGGATCTGCTGGAACAGCAACACGCCAAACAGCAGGTTGGCGACCACCACGCAGATGATGATCGCCAGCGAGCGCCAGGCGTATTGCCGCCACTCGTCGAGCACTTCGCGCTGGGACAGACCGGCGAGCACCACCATCGGGTAGCGGTCCAGTTTCTTGTAGCCGTACAGGCGCTGTTCGTGGTCGAGCATCGAGACGACGTTCGCCGTGCCTTCGTAGTGTTCGCGGACGTAAAGGCGGAACAATTCGCCGTCGCCAATGGAGGTACCGCGCACGTTTTGAATGAGCGGACGTCGTGCCAACACGGTCCCGTCGGCCATGGTCAGTGTGATGACGCCATGCTTGCCGATGTCGAAGCGCTCGAAGAACCGTTCGAAGTAATTCAGTTCGACGGTGGCCAGCACCACACCGGCGAAGTTGCCCATTTCATCGTCCACCCGTCGCGACACCGGGATGATCCAGTCACCCGTGGTGCGGCTCTGGATGGCGGGACCGACGTGGGGCAGGCTGCTGGCAATGGATTGATGGAACCGAAAGTACTCACGGTCGGCATTGTTGGCGCCGGCCGGCATGTGGTTGAGGGAGGTGGCCGCCCAGTTGCCGTCCTTGTCGTAGATGAACAGGCCCTGGAGCTGTTCGACGCTGGCGGCAGTGGCGCGCAGATAATCGTGCATCCGCGAACCGCTGGCGGCGCCGAAACCGTCGAATGAAAGCCGCTCGACCACCGCGGACACGGCGATGTGCGCCTGATCGAAGGCGTCATCGGCGTGCTGCGCCATCGAGCGCGAAAGGTTGGCGACGTTGGTGTTGGCGATTTCCAGCTCGTGAATGCGCGTCTGGCGCAATTGCCAGACGGTGATGCTCGTGATGGAGATGCACACCAACAAGGTAAACAGCCCCGCCAGCCACAATACGGGCATGCGTTTGAGTCGTCGGTTTCTGACGCCGAACTCCGATCCTTCTACCTGTCTCAAACCCCACCCTCGCTGACTGTCACGATTTCAGACCCGCCACTGTGACGAACAATCCACTCGTTCGGACACGCAGCATCGCAACAGCGACCCGTCTGAATCACAGCGTAGGACAAGTGCGGGATTTTGAAGGGAAATTTATGGCGTATAAATCATCTGCGGGAGATGTGCTGCGGTGTGGGCGTGACGTGGTTATAGAGCCGTGTGCGAGTTTGGCTGATGTTGACACCGGGGTTGCGTTCGGCGGGCTACTGCAGCATTCCTGGGACCGGGTGCGAGGTCCCGGGAATCCGCTGAAGGAGCACCGATCAAACCCGACGCCCTTGCACCTCATCCAGATTCGCCTGCCAGTCCTTCTGCGCCGTGTTGGTGTGTTCGGGTATCGGCGCCTTGAGCAGCAAAAAGTAGGCGACCGCCGAGAGCAACGCCACGATGGCGCTGACCGCAAAGGCCGTGGCGAAGGTGCCGGAATATTGCACGCTGAACCCGGTGACGATCGGCGCGATGGAGCCTGCGATGTAGCCGCCGAAATTCTGGATAGAACCCAGTGACGCCACGCGTTTGGTGTCGACTACGGTGTTGACCACCATCCACGCCGTGGCGCTGGACAGGTTGATGCCGAACAGCGCCAGGCAGAGCAGGGCGACGCAACCGCTCAGGCCGGTAACGAAGGTCAATGGCAGGGTGAAGACCGCAGCGAACACCAGCCCGCCGATCACTGTGTATTTGCGGCTGTTGAGCACACCGACGCCGCGCCTGACCAGCCGATCGCAGATGCGTCCGGCGGCGATGGTGCCAATCGCACCGAATACATAGGCGAACGACACCACCCAGGCGGTTTGATAGGGGTCAAGGCCGTGTTCGCGCTGGAAGTAGCCGGGCAGCCAGGTCAGGTGCAACCAGAGCATGTAGATGACGCCCATGAAACCGAGGAACGTGCCCCAGGTGCTGCGGTGCTTGAACAGGTCCAGCCAGCCGGCGAAGAACGAAGCCTTTGGCGCAGCATCGGCCTGAACCACCTGAACGGCCGGTTCACGGCCCTCAGCCGCCAGCGCCTTCAGGTACTGCGCGCGGCTTTTGTAGAACACCAGCCAGCACAGCGACAGGACGATGCCGAGCACACCGGTGATGATGAACATCCCGCGCCAGCTGAAGTTGACCATGAACAGCGTCAGCAGCGGCGGCGCCAGGCACGGCCCGATGCAGGTCGCCGACCAGACGATGCCCGTCGGGGTGCCGCGCTCGTGCTCCTCGAACCACTCGTTGAGGGTTTTGGCGGCTGACGGAAACATCGGTGCTTCGCCGATCCCCAGCAGTACGCGCAGGGCGAAGAAGCCGCTGAAGCTGTTGACGAAGCCCGATGCCGTCTGCGCGAGGGACCACACCATCAGCGCGCCGCCCAAGGCGATCTTGCTGCCGAGCTTGTCGATGATCATGCCCATCGGCAACTGCGCAAAGGCATAAGCCAGCGAGAACGCCGACAACAGAATGCCCATTTCCGAGGGGCTGATGAGCATGTCTTTCTGAATCGTCGTGTTGGCGATGGACAGCGCGCTGCGGTCCAGATAATTGACGATCCCGAACAGCATCAGGAAGACGATGGTGATCGTCTGGTAGGTCTTTAGGGATTTCATTGCGCACCTTTTTTATTGTTGTAAGGGCTTGAAAAGCTTCCCGGCTAAAGCCGGTCCTACCAGGAAAACGCGGTGCAGCAGGCGACGCATTTCCCCTGTGGGACCGGCTTCAGCCGGGAAGGGTCCGGTTTGGGCACCATCCGTGTTGCGGTGTGACGCTGGAAAAGCTTCCCGGCTGAAGCCGGTCCCACTGAAAGCCAGACAGCTTCCCGGCTGAAGCCGGTCCCACTGAAAGCCAGACAGCTTCCCGGCTGAAGCCGGTCCTACCAAGGCAGCCTGTCCTGTCAGGTCACCGCACCGATGTGCCACGGCACAAATTCGTTTTGCCCATAACCGTGTTGTTCGCTTTTGCTGCGGGCGCCGGAGGCAATGTCCAGCATCATCTGGAACACGTACGCGCCGCGTTCTTCGATTGTCGTCGTGCCGTCGGCGATGCCCCCACAATTCACGTCCATGTCTTCCTGCTGAAATTCGAACACGCGGTTATTCGTCGCCAGCTTGATCGACGGCGTCGGCGCGCAACCGTAGGCGGAACCGCGACCGGTAGTGAATGCAATCAGGTTGGCGCCGCCGGCCACTTGCCCCGTGGCAGAGACCGGGTCGTAGCCCGGTGTGTCCATGAACACCAGGCCTTGGGCGCGAACGGCTTCAGCGTATTCATACACGCCCATCAGGTTGGTGGAGCCGGCCTTGGCCACCGCGCCCAGGGACTTCTCCAGAATGGTCGTCAGCCCGCCGGCCTTGTTCCCGGCGGACGGGTTGTTGTTCAGCTCGGCGTTCATGCGCTGGCAGTAGTCTTCCCACCAGTGAATGCGCTGAACGAGCTTTTCGCCGATCGCCTGAGTCGCCGCCCGCCGCGTCAGCAAATGCTCGGCGCCGTAAATCTCCGGGGTCTCCGACAGAATCGCCGTGCCGCCCGCCGCCACCAGCCGATCCACCGCATTGCCAAGCGCCGGGTTGGCGGTGATGCCGGAATAGCCGTCGGAGCCGCCGCATTGCAGGCCGACGATCAGGTGCCGGGCACTGACGGTCTCGCGGGTGACCCGGTTAGCCTGGGGCAGCAGCGATTGCACCTGGACGATGCCGCTGGCGATGGTCTTCGACGTGCCGCCGGTGCCCTGAATGGTGAAGGCGCGCAGTTGGTCACTGGCTTTCAGGCCCTGGCTGTCGAGCATGTCCTGAATCTGGTTGGTCTCGCAGCCCAGGCCCACCACCAGCACCGCCGCAAAGTTCGGGTGCACGGCGTAGCCCGCGAGGGTCCGGCGCAGCAGGTCGATGGCCTCGCCCTTGGAATCGATGGCGCAGCCCGAACCGTGGGTCAGCGCGACCACGCCGTCGATGTTTGGGTAGTCCGCGAGTGCCTCGGGGAAGATATCGCGGCGGAAACGGTCGGCGATGGCCCGGGCCACGGTGGCCGAGCAGTTCACCGAGGTGAGAATGCCAATGTAATTGCGCGTCGCGACACGGCCGTCGGCGCGCACGATGCCCTGAAAGAACGCTTCGGTTTTCGGCGTTTCGTGGGCATCGACGCCAAAGGCGTAGTCACGGGAGAAGTCGCCCATCTCGACGTTGTGCACATGCACATGCTGCCCGGCTTCGATGGGCTGTGAAGCGAAGCCGATGATCTGGCCGTAACGCCGCAGCGGCTGACCCTGCTCGACCCGAACCGCCGCGACCTTGTGCCCGGAAGGAATCGGCTGCGAGACGGTGACGTTTTCTTCGTCCAGGTGCGTGCCTTCGTTGAGCGCCTGGCGAGCGATCAGCACGTTATCGAGGGGATTCAGGCGGATGAACAGCGCGCTGCTGTCGAACGCAGGCGTTTTGGCGATGAGTTCCATGCGGCCTCTCATGACGGTGGCGGCCTGCATCAGCGGGGCGAGACGACGGCTTGCGTCGGGGTCGGCCCCGTGGCTGGCCGGTTATTGTTATTCACGACCTCTCTAGCAGCCGCCCCGTAAGTGCGGACGTTTCTGGCCGATTTTCAGCCACTCTATGAAGCCGGTGGGTAATTTCCCAATGAAAGGTTTCGATTGAGCGATAACGCGGGGTTATCGATTCGTCCGACCCTCTTCGACTTTAGAAACGTGAGCTCAGGAAAGCGAGCAGTGCCTTCACCGCTGCCGACATCGGCCGGGCTTTCGACGTCATCAGGCCAAGATTGGCCATGCTCAACGGCAACTCCACCGGCAGAATGGCGACCATGCCGTAGCGGGCGTAGTGCCGGGCGACGTCATTGGGTACCACGGCGATCATGTCCGAGGATTCCAGCATCGAGGTGGTCGCCAGAATCGAACGGGTTTCGATGATGTCCAGGGGCTCAATCAATTGCGCTGCCTGCAATGCGTTCTCAACCTGGCGCCGCATGGGGCTGCCGATGGGGTGAAGGATCCAGGTCAGCGGCGCCAGCTCCGTCAGGGTCAGGTTGCTGTGGTTCACCAGAGGGTGCTGCGGCCGGGCGATGATGCGCATGCATTCGCCTTGTTCGAACAGCTGAATATCGAGGCTCTGGCCGTCGAGCTGATCGGGCAGCCGGCCCAGCACCACATCGAAATCGCCGCGAATCAGTGCCGGTATCAATTCATCGCTGGTGCCGACTTCCAGGGCGATGCGCACTTTCGGGTGCGCGGCCTTGAACGCCAGCACGCCGCGGGTCAGCAGCGTCGGCACCGGGCCCATCACCGTGCCGATGCGCACCAT
The DNA here is from genome assembly GCF_041060465.1 of Pseudomonas sp. W2Oct36. Lineage (NCBI taxonomy): Bacteria > Pseudomonadati > Pseudomonadota > Gammaproteobacteria > Pseudomonadales > Pseudomonadaceae > Pseudomonas > Pseudomonas sp. W2Oct36. Next base: position 214,985 of record NZ_JAUERW010000004.1, on the reverse strand, counting down.
CCCCGTGGACCCGCGTGCCAGCTCGGCCAGCTGCGCTTCGGCGTATTCGAACTCATGCAGCGCGCCCTGGGCGTAGCGAATCATCACCTCGCCGGACAGCGTCGGCTGCATGCCGCGCGGCAAGCGTTCGAAGAGTTGCACGCCGAGGCGCTCTTCCAGCTGTTGCAACAAGAGGCTGGCGGCGGGCTGGGTGGTGTGAATGGCGGCGGCAGCCTTGCGCAGATTGCCCAGTTCGCCCAACGCGTTGAGCAACGCGATCTGCCGGCTGGAGATTTTCAGCATCGGGAAAGGGCCAGGCAGATCGGGGGAGGGTGGTGAATCTGACATATCGGATTTGATATCGATGATTAGGATTTGGCGATTATGCCTGTATCGCAAACCGTCCTACAGTGAGTTCATCAAGGGTAGCCTTGCTGCCGCCCGTCTCTAAAAAATAAGGGCCGTTCATGCAGATCACATCCATTTCCGTCCGCGACATCCGCTTTCCCACCTCCCTGTCCCTCGACGGCTCCGACGCAATGAACAGCGCGCCGGACTATTCCGCTGCCTATGTCGTGCTGCACACCGATTCACCGGACGGGCTGGAAGGCCACGGCCTGACGTTCACCATCGGGCGGGGCAATGAGATCTGCGCCGCCGCGATTCACTCCCTGGCGCCCTGCGTGGTGGGGCTGAGCCTGGAATCGATCACTGCGGACATGGGCGCGTTCTGGCACACCATCACGGCCGGCGACAGCCAATTGCGCTGGTTGGGGCCGGAAAAAGGCGTGATCCATCTGGCCACCGCCGCGCTGGTCAATGCGGTGTGGGATTTGTGGGCCAAGGTCGAGGGCAAGCCGGTCTGGAAGTTGCTGGCCGACATGACCCCCGAGCAGTTGGTGAAATGCCTGGACTTCAGCTACGTCACCGACGCCATCACCCCCGAAGAAGCCATCGCTCTGCTCCGTCGCCAAGTGCCGGGCAAAGCGAAGCGCGAGGCGCAGATGCGGGAGGAGGGCTATCCGGGCTACACCACCGCGCCGGGCTGGCTGGGTTATTCGGAAGAGAAGATGCGCCGGCTGGCCCGCGAAGCCGTGGCCGAAGGCTGGACCCATATCAAGCAGAAGATCGGTGCGGACATCGAAGAAGACTTGCGCCGCGCCGCGATCCTGCGGGACGAACTGGGCTGGGAACGCACCCTGATGATGGACGCCAATCAGGTCTGGAGCGTCGAGCAGTCGATCAGCAACATGCGCCGTCTGGCGGCGTTCGAGCCCTGGTGGATCGAAGAACCGACCCACCCCGACGACATCCTCGGTCACGCGACGATCCGCCAGCGCATCGCGCCGATTGGCGTGGCCACCGGCGAGCATTGCCACAACCGGGTGATGTTCAAACAGATGTTCCAGGCCGGCGCGCTGGATTTCTGCCAGCTCGACGCGGCACGGCTGGGTGGGCTGAATGAGGTGCTGATCGTGTTGCTGATGGCCGCAAAGTTCGACATCCCGGTGTGCCCCCACGGGGGCGGGGTCGGGTTGTGCGAATACGTGCAGAACATCTCACTGTTCGATTACATCGCCGTGTCCGGCTCCCTGGACAAACGCGTGCTGGAATACGTCGATCACCTGCACGAGCATTTCCTCGATCCGGTGGTCATCCGCCGCGGCCGCTACATGCCCCCGCAACGGCCGGGGTACAGCATCGAAATGCACGCCGAGACGCTGGAGCGCTATCAGTATCCCGATGGCGCAGTGTGGGTGGACCTGGCGAACCGATAATCCGACTGTAGGAGCGTGGCTTGTCCCGCGATCGGCGGGGAACCCGTCGTGGCCCGCCCAACGCGTTTTTCCAGACACAGCGCGTTGCCAGGATTTACGGGGACTGCGTCCCCGATCGCGGGGCAAGCCACGCTCCTACAGGTTATGCACGTTGCGGCAACAGGCAACCCCATGTCGCTGTGGACACGGGCCTTTACCCGGCATGACCGGTATGATCCGTCGCATCTACCCGACCACGGTGCGACATGAATTCCCCCGAGCCCGGCAACGTCATTCCTCCCGCCACTCCTCCAGCAAGCGCCCCCGTCACGCCGCCCGAGCGTGATCGGCTGTCGGCTTCGCTGCTCGGCGGCGGCTGCGAGCCTGACCCGCGCTTCACCCTGGCCAACGAACGCACCTTTCTCGCCTGGATCCGCACGGCATTGGCGTTCCTGGCGGGCGGTATCGCGGTCGAAGCCTTCACCAGCGACGTGTTCAGCCCCGGCCTTCGTCGTGCTGTGGCCCTGTCGTTGCTGGTGCTGGCCTTGCTGGTGAGCGCCAGTGCCTGTGTGCGCTGGCTGAAAGTCGAACGGGCGATGCGTCAACGCAAGCCGCTGCCGTTGCCGGTGCTGGTGCCGATTCTGTCGATGGGGGGCGCGTTGGTGGCGGCGGGGCTGATCGTCTTTCTGATTTACGGCGCGTCTTGAACCGGCGCGGTCATGCCGTGCCGTCGACGCTATTGCGCCACGACGATCCCGGTCTGCAGCCCGAACGCACACTGCTGGCCTGGCGCCGGACGCTGCTGACGTTGATCGGGGTGTGCATTCTGTTTTTGCGCTGGATTCCGCCGTTTGGGTGGGTGGCGCTGCTGCCGGTCATTTTTTCGTTGATGGCGGGCCTCCTGATCCAGATCGGCCTCAACGCGCGCTACCGCAAAAGCGCCCGGGGCATCACCCACGAGCGCATTCCGCCGCCATTGCGTGAAGTGGCGGTGCTGGGTTGCACAGTGATGGTGTTGAGTCTGGTGGGGATTGTTGCGGTGGTGTCTGGCTGAATCAGGGAGTGAATCGAATGAATTCGTGTAAACGGTAAAGGGGACCGGTAAAGGGGACTGATTTATTTACCGCGGTAAAGGGGACTGATTTATTTACAGCGCTTCACCGTAAATTAATCTGTCCCCGGTGGATCAAAACATTAGGGCTCAGCAGGCCCTGCCTCTTCCCGGCTGAAGCCGGTCCTACAATCCCGGGTGACTCAATACGCCGCCACCAGCCCGTCTTTCCTCGGATCGGTCCCGCCCACATACCCATGGGCCGTGCGCTGGATGATCTGCGCGCCGCCGAAGGCAAACACGCCGCTGGGGTCTTCCACTTCCACGTCGTGGCCCTTGGCGCGCAGCGCTTCGATCACCTGCGGATCAAACGAGCGCTCCACTGCGACCTTCAGCCCGGACTCAATACGCCAGCGCGGCGCGTCGGCGGCGGCCTGGGGGTTCTGCTTGTAGCGCAGGATGCGCAGCATCATCTGCAAATGCCCCTGCGCCTGCATCGGCCCGCCCATCAAGCCGAACGACATCAGCGGCGTGCCGTCGGCGTTCATCACAAAGCCCGGAATGATGGTGTGAAACGGTCGCTTGCCCGGTGCCACGGTGTTGACGTGATCAGGGTCCAGGGTAAAACCCGCGCCGCGATTCTGCAGGCTGATGCCCGTGCCCGGCACCACCACACCGGAACCAAAACCCATGTAGTTCGACTGGATGAACGAGACCATCATGCCGCTCTCGTCCGCCGCCGACAGGTACACCGTGCCGCCAGCCTTGGGTGCGCCGTGCAGCGGGTCTTCTGCCTGTTCGCCGACCAACGCCGCGCGGTCGCGCAAGTAGGCCGGGTCCAGCATGTGTTCAGCGGCGACGCGCATGTGGTCGTTGTCGGCGACGTGCTGGTTGAGATCGGCCAGCGCCAGCTTCATCGCTTCCAGCACCGGATGCACGGTCTCGACGCTGTCCACCGGCTGCTCGCCCACGCCCAGCGCTTCTAAGATGCCCAGACCCGCCAGCGTGGCGATGCCCTGACCATTCGGCGGCAGCTCGTGGACCACGGCGCCGGCGTACGGCACCGACAAAGTATCGATCCAGTCCACCCGATGGTTCGCCAGATCCTCAAGGCTCATGACGCTGCCATTGGCGTTGGCGTGAGTGATCATCGCCTGAGCCAGTTCGCCGCGATAGAACGCCTCGCCCTTAGTTTCGGCAATCAGCTCAAGCGTCTTAGCGTGATCCTTGAGCACGACTTTCTCCCCGGCCTTCGGCGCTTTGCCGCCTTGCAGGAAGCACTCGGCAAAGCCGGGTTGATCCTTCAACAACCCGGCGCCGCGACGCCACAGTTCGGCAATGATCGGCGTCACCTGATAGCCGTCCCGCGCATAGCCGATGGCGGGTGCGGCGAGGGTGGCGAAGGGCAGCTTGCCGTAGCGCTCGGACAACGCGACCCAAGCCGATACCGCGCCCGGCACCGTCACCGAGGCCCAGCCGCGCTGGGGCATTTCCGGCTGACCGGCAAAGTGCTCCGGCGTCCAGGCCTGCGGCGAGCGGCCCGAGGCGTTGAGGCCCTGCAACGTCTTGCCGTCCCAGACAATGGCGAAGGCGTCGCTGCCGATGCCGCAGCCGGTGGGTTCGACCACGGTCAGCACCATGGCGGCGGCGATGGCAGCATCAACGGCGTTGCCGCCCTGACGCAACATGTCCAACCCGGCCTGGGCGGCCAGCGGTTGCGAGCAGGCGACCATGTTGTTGCCCATCACCGGCGAGCGGGCGGACGCGTAGGGTTGGCTGTAATCCAGATCATCGAACATGCAGTCGTTCTCTTCTTGGCAGTTGATCGGTTATAGAGGCGCAGCTTCGGCGTTTAAGCGCGACCGCCGTCAGCTTTTCGGATCGAGGGCATCACGCAGCCCGTCGCCCAGCAGGTTGAAACACAGCACCGTAATGTAGATCGCCACGCCGGGGGCGATGGACATCCACGGCGCCTGTTCCATGAAGTTCTTCGCAGTGTTGAGCATCGAGCCCCAGGACGGCGAGGGGGGTTGCTGGCCCAAGCCAAGGAACGACAGGCTCGCTTCCGCCAGAATCGCCGAAGCGATGGTCAGCGTCGCTTGCACCACCAGCGGCGAGAGCACGTTCGGCAGCACGTAGCGCAGGATGATCCAGCGGTCCGGCAGGCCGATGGCACGGGCGCCTTCCAGGTAATCTTCGTGACGGATCGCCAGCACCTGACCGCGGGTCAGGCGCGAGAAAATCGGCATCGCCGACAGCCCGATGGCAATCATCGCATTACTCAGGCTCGGGCCGAGAAACGCGCCCAGGGCAATCGCCAGCACCAGAAACGGACACGACAGCAGCGCTTCCATGATGCGTGAAATCACCGCGTCGAGCTTGCCGCCGAAGTAACCGGCCAACAGGCCCAGCGGCACGCCAATGACCATGGCAATCGCCACCGAAACCCCACCGGCCAGCAACGAACTGCGCGCACCCCAGAGCAGGCGGGAGAACAGGTCGCGGCCTAGCTCGTCGGTGCCCAGCCAGTAGATCAGCGACGGCGCCTTGCGCACGGCGAGGAAGTTGGCTTTCAGCGGATCATGGGGCGCAATCCACGGCGCCAGCAGCGCGGCGAGAATGAAGATGATCAGCACCACCGCGCCGACCACCGCGCCCTTGTTGGCGAGGAATTTCTTCACGAACGGCGAGCGGGTGCGCGGTCGCAATGGTTCTCTCAACGGCGCCTGGGAGGGCGCGTTCAGCGGCGCCGAAGGATGGGTCGCAATCGAAGTCATCAGGCAGTCCTCAGACGCGGATTGATCAGGCGATAGAGCACGTCTGCCAGCAGATTGAGCAGCAGAAAGCCGATCGCAACGCACAGCACCACGCCTTGCACCACGGCGTAATCACGGTTGAACACGGCATCGACAATCATTTTGCCGAAGCCGGGAATGCTGAAGACCTGCTCGGTCAGCACCGCGCCGCCGAGCAATTCGCCGAACAGCAGCGTAGTGAGCGTGACGATGGGCATCAGCGCGTTGCGCAGGGCGTGCTTCAAGATCACCGTGCGCGGGAACAGACCTTTGGCCCGTGCCGTGCGCACGTAGTCGGCGCGCAGCACTTCGAGCATCGCGCTGCGGGTGTGGCGCATCAGCACGCCCGACAGCCCGGCGCCCAGCACGAAGGCCGGCAGGATCAGGGTTTTCAGGTTCTGCCCGACGTCTTCACCCAGCGGCACAAAGCCCGAGGCCGGCAGCCATTGCAGCTTCACGGCGAAGATCATGATCAACAGAATCCCCAGCCAGAAGTGCGGAATCGAGATCCCCGACAGGGCAAACACGTTGGCCGCGTAGTCCACCGACGTGCCCTTGCGCACCGCCGAGATCACCCCCGTCGGAATGCCGATCACCAGCGCGATGATCAGCGCCAGCACCGCCAGTTCGATGGTCACCGGCAGCTTTGAGGCCAGCAGCACGGTCACCGGTTGCTCAGTGCGCAACGAGGTGCCGAAGTCGCCCTGCAGGACATTGCCGACCCAGTGCACATACTGCAGCGGCAGCGGGTCGTTGAGCCGGTATTTCTCGCGCAGGTATTCCATCACCGCCGGGTCGCGCTCTTCACCCGCCATGGCCTGCACCGGATCACCGGGCAGCAGCTTTTGCAGGGTGAAGACAAACAGCGAAACCAGGATCAGCGTCGGAATGGCACTGAGCAGGCGTCGCAGGATGAATGTCAGCATGACGAATCCTCGCGGCCGAAGCGGTTGTCCACGGGCGCCGCTGTCATTTGAAAGCGACGTTGTTCAGGCGAATCAAACCATCGGGATTGGGCACGAAACCGGTGAGGTTGCTGCGCATGGCGATGATTCGCGGATCGAAGTACAGGTAGCTGGTCGGCACGTCTTCGGCGAGCAGGCGCAGGGCCTCGAAGTAGATGGCCTGACGCTGGGCCTGATCGTTCACGGTGCGCGCCTTGTTCAGCAGCTCGTCGAGTTTCGGGTCACAGAAATGCCCGTCGTTCTGGCCGCCCTTGCAGGTCACGAACTGGTGGATGTCGCCATCCGGATCAGGGCGGCCCGACCAGGCGCTCATGCCGATCTGGAAGTTGCCGGCCTGTTGCTCGCTGAGCAGCGTGGCGTATTCGGTGGCGATCAGATTGACCTTGAAGCCGGCTTCTTCCGCCATCGCCTGAATGATCTGGCCGACCTGCTGGGCGATGGGGTTGTTGGCGACTTTCAGCTCCACGGCGAGGGGCGTCTTGACCCCGGCTTCCGCAAGCAGTTTTTTGCTGGCTTCGACGTCACGGGTCGGGAGCGGCAAGTCCTTGTCGTAATACGGGCTGTTTTTCGGGAACGGCTGGGCGCTCGGCGCGTACAGGCCTTCGAACACCACCTGATTGATCGCGTCACGGTCGATCGCCAGCTCGAAAGCCTTGCGCACGCGCTTGTCCTTGCCCATCGGGGTGTTGGCTTTGTCGCCGTTGTTGGTGTTGTACATCAGCTGCATGTAGCCCAGGCCCGGCGTGCTGAACACCTGCACGTGGCTGTCGGCCTTGGCGGTCTTCACGTCGGTGGGCGCGACGCGTTCGATGATGTCCAGGTCGCCGGAACGCAGGTTTGCCAGGCGCACCGAGGTGTCCGGAATCGGCAGGAAAATCACCTTGTCGAAGTGGTACGCCTGCTTGTTCCAGTAGTTGTCGAAGCGCTCCAGCACGATGCGGTCCTGCTGCACGCGCTGAACAAATTTGTAGGGCCCGGAACACACCGGCCTGGAGGCCACGTCGGTCGCCGAGGCCTTGGGTGCGAGCATCATCCCGGCGCGGTCCGACAGCTGCGAGATCAGCGTCGCGTCGGGCTGCTTGACCTTGATCGCCACGGTCTTCGCGTCGATCACCTCAACGCTTTCCACCGACGCCAGTTCACTCTTGCGCAGGGAGTCGGGCAGGGTGCGCGCACGGTCGAGGTTGAACTTCACGGCGGCGGCGTCGAATACCTCGCCGTCGTGGAAGGTCACGCCGTCGCGCAGGGTCATGGTCAGCGTCTTGCCGTCCTCGCTCCAGTTCCAGGCGGTGGCCAGTTGCGGCGCGTAGGTCAGGTCCGGATTGACGTCCACCAGCTTGTCGCACAGCGCGGTGTAGACCAGACGCCCCGAGTAAGTGCGCGAGCGGTGCGGGTCGAGCATGTCAGGGTCGTCCTGAATGCCGATGCGCAGGGTGGTTTCGGCGACAGCCGCATTCGCAGCGAGCAGCAACAACGTGGTTGTCATCAGGTGGGCGAATTTCATGGCTGACTCTCCAGAGAAAGGGCTTGATGGCTTTTGAACAGGTTCAGGCGCTGGCTGTAGGCGGCGCTGGGCGTGGGCACGATCAGCGAACCGGCGCCGGCATTGGCGATTTCGCGCCAGTAATGGCAGGCCACCTGACGCCCCGGCTCGACGCTTTCGAAGAGCGGCTTCGCCTCGCGGCACAGCGGCTTGGCGTGGGGGCAACGGGTGTGAAAGCGGCAACCGGACGGCGGCTTGCTCGGGCTTGGCATGTCACCGCCGAGTAACGGCCGCGGACGGCGCAGATCGGGATGGCTGACCGGCACGGCGGCCATCAGCGCTTGCGTGTAAGGATGAAACGGCGTTTCGAACAGCGCGTTGACCGGCGCCAGTTCGACGATCTCGCCGAGGTACATCACCGCCACACGGTCGCTCATGTGGCGGATCACCGCGAGGCCGTGGGCGACGATCAGCAGGGTCAGGCCGAACTGGTGCTTGAGGTCTTCCAGCAGATTCACCACCTGGGCCTGCACCGAAACGTCGAGCGCCGACACCGGTTCGTCGCCGAGGATCAGCCGTGGTTCCGAGGCCAGCGCCCGGGCGATACCGATGCGCTGACGCTGACCACCGGAAAATTCGTGGGGAAAGCGGCTGCCGTGCTCCGGCGCCAGACCCACCGTGCGCAGCAGCTCGGCGACTTTGTCCTGACGCGCGCTGCGGCTGTCGTCGCGATGCAGCCAGATCGGCTCGCCGATGATCGATTCCACGCTCATGCGCGGGTTCAGCGAGGCGAACGGGTCCTGGAAAATGATCTGCAGATCGCGGCGTACCTGACGCAGCTTGTCGGCGGGCAGGTTGCCCAGGTTGCGGCCTTCATAAATGACGTCGCCAGCGGTGGGCTTGAGCAGGTTCAGCAGCACCCGGCCCAGGGTCGATTTACCCGAGCCGGACTCACCCACCAGCGCCAGGGTTTCGCCCCGGCGCACGGCCAGGGAAACCTCATTGACCGCCTGCACGGGTGGCTTCTTGCGCTGGAACAACCCGGCTTCGCTGTGAAAGTGTTTGCTCACCGCGATGCTTTCCAGAATCGGCTTTTCCAGCGCCGATTCAGCCACCCCGTTGTTCACGATGTGTGGGCCTGACAGGCTCATGCGCTGACTCCCAGATGCTGTTCAAGTGGCACACGAATGCAGGCGGCGAAATGCCCGGCGGAGACTTCCTGCAACGGCGGACGGGCTTCCCGGCAGGCAGCGATGACGAACGGGCAACGGCTGGCAAAGCGGCAGCCCGTAGGCATTTCAGCCGGCGTCGGCACACGGCCATTGATCGTTGCCAAACGCCCTTCGCGAGGGCCAACCGAGGGCATCGAGCCCATCAGGCCGATGGTGTAAGGGTGCTGCGGATCATCGAATAAGGTCTTCACCGAACCGCTTTCGACGACGCGCCCGGCGTACATCACGATGACCTCGTCGGCCACTTCGGCGACCACGCCGAGGTCGTGGGTGATGAGCATCATCGAGGTGCCGGTTTCGGCCTGGAGGCTGGCGACCAGCGAAAGAATCTGCGCCTGAATGGTCACGTCCAGGGCGGTGGTGGGTTCGTCGGCGATGATCAGCGCAGGGTCGTTGGCCAGTGCCATAGCGATCATCGCGCGCTGACGCATGCCGCCGGACAGCTCGTGGGGGTAAGCGTCGAGGCGTTGAAGGGCATCGGGCACGCGGACCTTTTCCAGCATTTCCAGCGCGCGCTGGCGGGCGGCGCTGGCAGACAGACCCTGATGGCGAATCACACTCTCGGCGATCTGGTCACCAATGGTGAACACCGGATTGAGCGAGGTCATCGGCTCCTGAAAGATCATTGCCATGCGGTTTCCGCGCACGTCCAGCAGGCGCTCGTCGGACATACCGATCAAAGGTTCGCCCAGCAGATTCGAGGCGCTGGCCTGGACGGTGGCGGTGTCGGGCAGCAAGCCCATCAACGCCATGGACGTCACGCTTTTGCCGCAGCCGGACTCGCCGACGATGGCCAGGGTCTTGCCCGGCTGAATGGCGAACGACACGCCGTCGACGACATTGGCCGGGGCATCCTTGAAGCGCACGGTGAGGTCGCTGACGCTCAATACCGATGGGGTGTTCGCGGGTGAAGCACTCATACGCTGGCCTCGAGGTCTTGCTGGATGACGTGATCGAGCGCCTGTTGCAGCGCACGCAGGTGCCCGCGCATGGCGGTGGCGGCCTTGGCCGGATCGCGGCTCTCGATGGCGCCGATGATGTCGTGGTGGTCGTGGCTGTAGGTGCTCAGGCGATCGGTGTTGCGGGCGCGCTGGCGCAGGTCGCGCCAGGCCGGGTCAAGACGAATGGCGTCGAGCATTTCGAAGATATCGAGCATCAGGCGGTTGCCGGCGGCTTCGGCGATCCCGCGATGCAGCGCGCTGTCCCACAGCTCGATGCCTTCGGCGTCGGGTTCGCTGGCATGTTGCTGGTGGGTGGTGCGCTCGGCGAGCCGGCGCAGGATCGCCATCTGTTCGCCGCTGGCGCGCAGGGCGGCCAGTGACGCCAGCGCCGGTTCCAGATAGATGCGCGCTTCCATGACCTCGCTGAAATTGGTCCGGCTCGACAGCTTGGCAAAGCTCATGGCCGCGCTCGGCGGGGTAGGGCCGACGAAAGTGCCTTTGCCCTGCCGCCGCCAGATGTGCCCCTCGGCTTCGAGCACCGCCAGCGCGCGGCGAATGGCCCGGCGACTGACGCCGAAATCCACCGCCAGATCGCGCTCGGTCGGCAACGGCCGTTGCGGGAAGGCCGCCTGCTGCGCGACCAGTTGGCGCAACGCGTCGAGGGCCATCTTTGACGAAGTGTCGTGGGTTGCGTCGGTGTCGATGCTGTCCATCTGCGTCTCTCGTCACGGGGGTGAACCGGAGGCCATGGGCTGCGTGAAGCAGGGCCTGGCTGCAGAATAGGAGTGCAATAGCGATGCCAATGAAAATTGGTTCACCCGCAAGGTCCGATGGCCGGCACAAGGGCAGGCGTGATCCCGCCGCTTCGGGCCAATCGGCAAAGGTTCGGAAGTCTGGTTCGCGAGGAGGAGCGGGATTGGTTCAGCCGGGAAGCGAACCAATTTCGGGGGAGGGTCCAGGCAGGGCGCCTGTTTATGGTTCGGGTGCGTTATTAGGGGGCGCTGATTGGGGTGATTCTGGCCGAAGCCAGAATCAGCGCTTTATCAATCCCACTGCGGCGCAAGGCTGGCCGGGCTGGTCAGGCGATGGCCGCGGTCCAGCTGGGCGATCTGCGCCATGTCGTCCTGGCTGAGCGTAAGGTCGACGGCTTTCAGGTTGCTTTCCAGGTTGGCGCGTTTGGTCGACGACGGAATCACCGCATAGCCCAGTTGCATGGCCCACGTCAGGGTCACTTGCGCAGGCGTCGCGTTGTGGCGCTGGGCGATCTGCTCGATCACCGGGTCTTTCAGCACTTCCCCGTAGGCCAGGGTCATGTAGGACGTGATCTTGATCCCGTGCTGTTGAGCGAAAGCGGCCACGGTACGGTTTTGCAGGTACGGGTGCAGTTCGATCTGGTTGGTGGCGATATTCTCGGCACCGACCGCAGCGATGGCTTCACCCATCAGCGCCACGGTGAAATTGGAAATGCCGATCTCGCGGGTCAGGCCTTGCCGCTTGGCTTCCAGCAGTGCGCCCATGAATTCGGCGACAGGCACCTGGCCCTTCGGCGACGGCCAGTGGATCAGCGTCAGGTCGACGTGATCGGTTTTCAGCTTGGCCAGGCTTTCCTTAAGGCTCGGGATCAGCTTGTCGGCGGCGAAATTGTCAGTCCAGATCTTGGTGGTGATGTACAGCTCATCACGGGACACGCCGCTTTGCTCGATGGCCTGACCGACCTCGGCTTCATTGCCGTAGATCTGCGCGGTGTCGATGACGCGATAGCCCAGATCCAGGCCGTTGCTGACCGAGTCGATGACGACCTGATCTTTCAAACGGAAGGTGCCGAGGCCAAATGCGGGAACAGTCATGGGAAGACTCCAGAGTTCGAGGGGGTAGGGATGAAGGAAGCAGATTCCCAGTATCCCGCGTCGGCTGGCAGGGAAAAACCACAGCGCGGGCACGGGACTTTTGACGGGGGATCATGAATGCCATGAAGTTTGGGGCAGCGCTTGATCGTGATCGTTCAACGGGATGTGATTTCGGAGGGCCTGTGGCGGTCACTCCCACAGGGTTCTGCGACCGGCTCCAGATCAGACATGCCCATCGCGTTTTACGAAATGCTTGTGCATGTCCGCCGTCAGCGCTTCCACCCGTTCGGTCAGCACTTTGGTCATTTCGGTGAGCCGGGTGTTTTGTTCCAGCAGTTCCAGCATCTGTGCGGTGTTTTGCGCCGCTCGCGCCATGCGTTCTTCATTAGCCGTTGCCAACGCCTCGCGGTGGAGCGCGTCGGCATCGGCGCTGGCCTTGTCGCGGGCAGCCTGTCGTGTTTGCGCGAGGAGAATGAGCGGCGCGGCGTAGGCCGATTGCAGGCTGAACGCCAGATTGAGCAGGATGAACGGGTAGAGATCGAATGACACCAGCCCGCTCAGGTTGGCGCCAACCCACAGCACCACCAGAAACGTCTGGGCGCCGAGAAAGGTGGGCGTGCCGAAAAAGCGCGCAAACGCCTCGGCCTTGAGGGCGAAGGCATCGGTGCCAAAGGTCGGCGCCAGGTGGGCGTGGCGTTTGTGAAAGCGCAGATGATCTGCCGGCGCAGCGGCAGCGCTCGGTTCGACGGGCGAGGGGACGGGCCTGGGCGTGGCAGTGGGCATGATGCTTTCCTGAGGACAGAAACACCTGCCCACTATAGGCCCGCGCTCATTGGCGTTGTACTGAACCTCTGCTGAACCGGCGCGTGTCCCGGTTGCGCCGCGTCAGTCCACCGGCTCGGGGTACAGCGGTTTGGAACGCTGCATGATGCTGGCGTAGTCGTAAACGTACTGGCGGCCAGCGTGACTGGTCATGCGCAGGCGGTCGATCAGTTGTCGCTCTTTCTTGTTCAGGTATCTCAACCCGTGGTGGTCACTGGACTTGAGGCGATCACGTTCATGGGCGTCAGGGAAAGTGATGACGTTCGTCATGAAATATCTCCTTGGTTAAATCCGTGTCCCCGGCTCCGTGTTCCGGGGTTCACCCTTTGTGGTGCGACTGCGCACCTTACCCACAAAAACTCGGACGCTACAACCCTGCAAATGATCAGTGGGTCACAGGATTTGCGTGATCTCGAACGATTGACGGCTGCCGTTCACTACCACTTCCACCTCATCGCCATCGAACTTGCCAAGCAGGCTTTGTCCCAGTGGCGAACGTGCGGTGATCACCGTAATCACCTGCTCTTCGACCGTGAGTTTCAGCCCCGCCGCGTCAGGCGCGAGAAACAACCGCTGTTGCGCGCCGTTGCCTGCCTGAAGGGCAATGAGGTCGCCGGTCTGAATGCCGCGCTGCTCATCGAAGGGCTTGAGCACGAGGTGGCGGCAGAGGTTCAGCGACTGGCGGATTTCTTCCACGCGCCGCGCCTGACCCGCCGCCAGATAGGACGCCTCCAGCCCGAGCGTGTCGTACTTGTTCTCGGCGATGTTCTCTTCGTGGGTCGCGGTTTCGTACGCCGTTTGCGCGGCACGCACGGCCACATCGAGGTCGACCTGCAGTTTCTCGACGATGCACTGCAGGACGGTTTGCTTGTTCACGGGCATGGCGTATTCGGTGGCATGGAATGGCTCGACAAAAAGGGATTCAACCGCAGAACTGATAGACGCTCGCACGGCTTTTCTCGCTGGGCGCGGTCTGGTTCTGCTGCATCCAGAACTGACATTTCGGGCCGTTGAAGCTGCGTTGCCGCTCCGCCTGCTCAGCCTCCTGGGTCTGCCGCGTTTCGCTGTCGCGCAGAATCTGCCGGTACTGATCGAACATCGGGTTATCAGTTTCGGGTTTTGGTCTGGCCGCGGGCGGGGCAGTTATCTGCGCCGCGGCATTGTTCAGTGCCTGGGTCTGCTCGGCGGGGAGCAGTTTATAGATCAGCCACAGGCTTAGCAGGACAGCGAGAACCCCCAGCCAGATGCCGGCGGCAATCGACAGGATCAGCTTGAGCGGGCGCAGCGTGACGGACAGTTCGCGTGGGTTGACGTACATGACAGACTCCAGACTTGTATGCATGTGGCCAGCAGTGGCGGCGATTGTCGCACGACCGGGGCTGGCGATTCTGCGCCGCAATGACGGACAATCGGTTTTTTGAACATCCTCAGGGAGCCCGGATGAAAGCCTCTTGGGATATTTTCTGTAGCGTTGTCGATAATTTCGGCGACGTCGGCGTGACCTTTCGCCTGGCCCGACAACTGGTCGCCGAACACGACCTGCAGGTTCGCCTCTGGATCGATGACCTGAACGCCTTCGCCCGGCTGTGCCCGGGTGCCGACCCCCTGGCTGATCAGCAAATGCAGGATGGCGTTATCGTCTGTCGCTGGCCAGCGGCATGGCCCAAGACCTGGCAGCCGTTGCAGCTGCCGCACGTCGTGGTCGAGGCCTTTGCCTGTCGCCTGCCACCGGACTACATCGACGCCATGCTCGGGGCAGAGAAACGGCCGCTGTGGTTCAACCTCGAGTACCTGAGTGCCGAAGACTGGGTGTCGGGCTGCCACGGCCTGCCGTCGATCCAGTCTTCGGGCCTGCGCAAGTACTTCTTTTTCCCCGGATTCACCGCGAAGACCGGCGGGTTGTTGCGTGAAGCCGGCTTGATCGAAAAGCGCCAGACGTTCCAGGCCAATCCCGCCGCACGACAATCCTTCCTCCAGCGCCTGAACATCGCGCCCCACGCCGATGCGCGGCTGATGTCACTGTTTGCCTACGAACACGCCGGGCTCGGGAGCTGGCTGGATTGCCTGGCCCAGGCTGATTGCACTACCCATTTGCTGGTGCCTGAGGGCCGCATTCTGGGCGACGTTCAGCGCTGGTTGGGCGTGGATGAATTGACGGCGGGCGCCGTGCATGCGCGCGATGCCCTGACCATTCAGGTGCTGCCGTTCGTGCATCAGCAAGACTACGATTCGCTGTTGTGGTGCTGTGATTTCAACGTGGTGCGCGGCGAGGACTCCTTCGTCCGCGCGCAATGGGCGGGGCGGCCGCTGATCTGGCACATCTATGAGCAGGATGACGATGCCCACTGGGCCAAGCTCGATGCGTTTCTGGAGCTGTATCGGGGGGGGTTGTCGGAGGCTGCAGGGCAGGCGCTGACCGAGGTCTGGCGCAGCTGGAATGGCGGAACAGCCATGACTCAGGGCTGGAATGCGCTGGATCAGCACACCGATGAACTCGCCGCCCATGCCCGGCGCTGGTGTCTGGAACAGGCCTTGCAGGAGGATCTGACGACTGCGCTGGTAAGGTTTTACCAAAGTTGGATATGATACGCGGCCTTGTATTAAGCCCTGTACGAAAAGTGGCTTTTCGTACAGGGCTTAGAAAGATCTTTCATCCAAATTCGGATACTCGTAATGAAAACTGGCAAAGAGCTTAAACCCGGTACCGTGATCAAGCTGGAAAACGATCCTTGGCTGGTTCAGAAAGCTGAATTCACCAAGTCGGGCCGTAACAGCGCGATCATGAAAACCAAGCTGAAGAACCTGCTGACCGGCTACAAGACTGAAATCGTCTACAGCGCCGACGACAAGCTGGACGACGTGATCCTGGACCGTAAAGAAGCCACGCTGTCTTTCATCAGCGGCGACACTTACACGTTCATGGACACCACCGACTACACCATGTACGAGCTGAACGCCGAAGACATCGAAGCCGTTCTGCCATTCGTTGAAGAAGGCATGACCGACGTCTGCGAAGCGATCTTCTTTGAAGAGCGTCTGGTTTCCGTAGAGCTGCCGACCACCATCGTGCGCACCGTTGACTACACCGAAGGTTCGGCTCGTGGCGACACCTCGGGCAAGGTCATGAAGCCGGCCAAACTGGCCAACGGCACCGAGCTGCAGGTGGCTGACTTCATCGAAATCGGTGACAAGATCGAAATCGATACCCGTGAAGGCGGTTCCTACAAAGGCCGTGCCAAATAAGCACAGTTTTTGTAATGCCGGTGATGTAACGCCGGACACGAGAAAGCCCGACCATCGAGTCGGGCTTTTTTGTGGGCGCCGAGTTGACGCCCGCTGACGCATTTACTTCAGATGAGCCTTGAGTTCTTGCGAAGCCTGCAGCATTGCCGAGCGCACTTCCGGCACTTGGCTGATCACGTTCAAAAGCCCGTAATCGTGAATCATGCCGCTGTAACGTACCGCCGTCACCGGCACACCGGCCTGGTCCAGCTTGCGGGCGTAGGCTTCACCTTCGTCGCGCAGCACGTCAGCCCCTGCGGTTTGCACCAGGGCAGGCGGCAGACCTTTCAGCTGCTCGGTCGTGGCCCGCAGCGGTGAGGCATAGATCTCGGCGCGCTGTTTCGGGTCGGTGGTGTAGTTGTCCCAGAACCACTTCATCATGTTGCGGGTGAGGAAGTGACCCTCGGCAAACTGATCGTACGAACCGGTATCGAAGTTGGCGTCAGTCACCGGCCACAACAGCACCTGGTAACGGATGGCCGGCGTGCCTTTGTCTTTGGCCATCAGGCTGACAACTGTCGCCATGTTGCCGCCGACGCTGTTGCCCGCCACCGCCAGACGCTTGCCGTCGACGTTGATTTCCTTGCCATGCTCGGCGACCCATTTGGTCGCCGCATAGGCCTGGTTGATCGCCGTCGGGTAGTGGGCTTCAGGTGATGGGGTGTAGTTGACGAACACCGCCACTGCCCCCGAACCCTCGACCAGATCCCGCACCAGACGTTCGTGGGTCGGGTAATCGCCGAGCACCCAGCCGCCGCCGTGGAAATACATGAACACCGGCAAGGTGCCTTTGACGCCGGCCGGACGAACGATCGTCAGGCTGATGTCTTGGCCATCCACCGAAATGGTCTTCTGGCTGACATCGGCCTTGGGCAGGGTCAACTTGACCCCGGCCTGGGCACCGGTCAGGACGGCGCGGGCATCTTTGGGCGAAAGCTGTTCGATCGGCTTGCCGCTTCCGGAATTCAGCGCGTCCAGAAACGCCTGCGTGTTGTGCTCGACGCCCGTATCGGTCGCAGCAAAAGCGTTGCCGATGGACAGTGCGAGGAGCGAGCCAGCCAGAATCTTGCCAAACGTGTTCATGTTCTTCTCCCGGTCAGACGAGGGTTGGAGGCGAGGCCTTACGCCAGGTTTTTACACAGTCACGTGCAGACGAACGTCGACGTTGCCGCGTGTGGCGTTGGAGTAAGGGCAGACTTGGTGGGCTGCATCGACCAGCGCCTGGGCTTCGGCTTGTTCAAGGCCCGGCAGGCTGATGTGCAGGTCGATGTCCAGACCGAAACCGCCAGGGATCTGGCCGATGCCGACGTGGGCAGTGATCGACGCGTCAGCCGGGATGGTTTTCTTGCTCTGGCCGGCGACGAATTTCAGTGCGCCGATGAAGCAGGCCGAGTAGCCGGCAGCAAACAGTTGCTCTGGGTTGGTGGCTTCGCCGCCAGCGCCGCCCAGTTCTTTCGGGGTGGCCAGTTTGACGTCGAGAATTTTGTTGTCGGAAACAGCGCGGCCATCACGGCCACCGGTTGCGGTTGCGACTGCAGTGTAGAGCGCTTGCATGGTAATTCCTCACGTGCTGATGGGTTGAATAGCGTTGAATGAATCAGGGTCTGCTTTGCGCTAAAGTTTTGTGCGCTAAGCAAGTGAAGTGAAATGTACTGTGCCAATGTTTAGTGCGCAAGATAAATTTTCGAGATTTTTGAGGTGAGTCGATGAAGGGGTCTGATCAGAGGCTCTCGAGCAGATTTCCACGCAGGGCGAGCAGGTCTTTCTGCAGGGCCTTGAGCTGTTCAAGGTTAATGCCGCTGGCGGCGAGAATGCATTGCGGAACGCCCTGGGCCTTTTTGTGCAGCGCCTTGCCTTGCTCGGTCAGGGTCAGCAGCACCACGCGTTCATCTTCCTTGCTGCGGGTCCGGCGGATCAGGCCTCCGGCTTCCAGGCGTTAGAGCAGTGGCGTCAGCGAGCCCGGTCGCCATGCGTCATACGGCAGCTCTACCCCATAGTCGTTAGCGCTACTGGATCCGCTCAGGATCAGGCTCAAACCGCATCCGAGCAGGACGTTGATGATTTTTGATCGGCCTTCACCAAGAGTCATAAGGGATGCCGAACTTGTCGATGTATGCTCGCGACTCTGGTTCTAGCTCCAAGGCATAACGACCGTTTGTACGCCCTTGGTCAGGTCCTTTTTCAACCACCTTGCCTTGCACCCGACTGACTTCGACTGCGTCAATACAAACTCCCATGAGCCAGGTTTTGACAACGCCACCAGGAGCCAGACCTACCACCAGATTCTTTCGGTAGTCATCGATCCATACCTTGCTTGTATCGCAATAGGTTTTCCCCCCTTCAAGCATGGATTGCTGAATTTGCTTCGGGATATCAATGTAAGCCTCGTAGGTCTGTGGCTCGGCCAACGACTGCCATCGCACGTAGACCTGCCGAGGGACATCTGCACGCCACACGTGTTTACCTTTTCCGTCGCCCGGTCGTGTAGGCCAGCCTTTTGGATTCCCCCGGAGATTGGGTGGCGTCTGGATCCCCGCCACGCCACTCATGGCCCGTCTGAATAACCGGCCTTTGACATCGACGACATTGGCTGTCTCAATCCAGACTTCCATGTAGTTGGGAGCAAAGAAGCCCAGTCGCCATGCGTCATAAGGCAGCTCCACCCCGTAGTCGTTAGCGCTACTGCATCCGCTCAGGATCAGGCTCAAAACGCATCCGAGCAGGACGTTGATGTTTTCTGATCGGCCTTCACCAAGAGTCATAAGGGATGCCGAACTTGTCGATGTAGGCCTGCGATGCCTCATTGGGAGGGCGATAGTAATGACCGTTTGAATGGCCTTCATGAGGACCTTTCTCGACTATGTGACCCTGCACGCGGCTGACTTCAATTGCATTTAGGCAGCCTCCCTGAATCCAGGTCTTAGTCACGCCTCCCGGAGCCAAGCCCACTGTAATCAGGTCTCTATAATCGTTGATCCATTTGTTATCTGCCCTGCAATATGCGCGCTCACCTTTCAGCATGGCTTTGCGAATGCCCTCAGGTAGTTCTATGTAGGCTTGATAGGTCTTCGGTTCGGCCAGAGATTGCCAACGCACGTATATAAAGCGAGGAAGATTAGCACCCGAGACTTGTTTTCCAGCGCCTGCTCCCGGATGTTTTGGCCAGCCCTTCGGATTGCCCGTTAAATTAGGAGGCGTCTGCACGGCTGCTACGCCACTCATTGCCCGCTTGAACCATCTGTCGTTGATATCCACAGCGTCAGCGGTTTCGATCCAGACCTCCATATAGTTGGGAGCAAAGAAGCCCAATCGCCAAGAGTCGTAAGGAAGTTCTACGTCGTCATAAATTGTGCTGCACCCGCTGAAGATCAGACCCAAAACGCATCCAAGCTGCGCTTTGAACTTACCGATTGTCATGAGCGATCCGCTGGTAGTCATCGGTTGGCCGGTTGATAAACATTGGTCCGATGCTTGTTCTATTCCTGTCTTTCACCGCATTCCAACCGGCTGAAAGATGTATGTACCGTAGTAACAACAAATCCTCTTCAGCGGTGGTCAGATCAAGCGTTGTTCTCCTGCCTGTTGCATAACCCAGAATCTTCGCTGAAATGGTGGCGAGATCAGTCGGCAAGGAAAGGCGCTGGTCGTGCTCGTTGATAACATCGAGCGGGGCGCCGTGCTGTACTGCCATCTCACGCATCACCCGCAGATAAATCTTCGACAAATCTCCCTCCACCTCACGATCAAGTGTGGTGATGACGTAAACCTGCTTGTGAAGGGGGATTTGATTTTCCTGCGTGCGCTCTTCGTCTTCGGAGCGGCAATGTATATCCACCTCAAGCCCCTGATCGACCAGGCGTTTGACCAAAGGACCGACGCTTTGAATGGATTGTAAAAAGGCAAGGGACTGTTCATTAGGCGTGGTCTTTCGTTCACGACTACTTGCCGGTTTCGCGACCAGCAGCCGTTCACGCATACGAGGCCGGTAGCCGCCGCCAATGTCTGAGTGCGAGCCGGGCAGAGCGATATCGTTCTCGGTGCGGATCAGGGCGAAGTTCAATCGATGCTCATCCCGCGCCACGAACTGCACCACTTTGCGAGCGGCACCGGTTGGAAGTCCCAGGTTGAGCACCCCGTTGCGGTCATTGCCGGGGCTGAAATCCAGCATTAACGGTGTGACAATGGCCGGCACGGTATCGAAGAGGCCAATAAAGTTCAGTTGAATGTCGTGCTGAACTCGCCAGCAGAAACTCTTGGCAAATAAAGGTGAGTCCGCAGGTAATACTTTCGCTATAAGGCTGTCAGCCCCTTTGCGCAGGTCATTGGCAAAGTGACGAGCAGCAGCGGCACCGCGACTGAAACCGAAAATATCCACTTCGATCCGTGAGATAAGTACATCCGGGTTGCTCCGGATAAACGGCCTTAAGTTCTTTAGAATTAGTTCAGAGCTCCGTTCAACCCGCGCAATAACCCCGTTTTTACCTCTCCCAGTTGCTTGCCCCCACAGATCATCCTCACCACCGCTGACAGTCCCAATACCTTCCAGATAAACCTTTAATGCCGCTTCTTCAGCATCCGGCTCGATCGAGACGTCGGAATGGTCCATGTACAAATCATAAAGCCGCGCCACATTCGAGGTGTCATTCCCAAAGCTGTTGTCTGGCGCACTCCCGTCAATCCCATAGCCAAACTCGGCACAGAACTTCTGAATTTCTTCGGCTTCATTTTCCAGCCCGACATCCCGCGCCATGCAACCTGCAACCGTTTCGCTGTTGGCCTGGTTGTTCCCGGTGCCATCAAAGAACACGCCAAGGCGCAGAGTGATCAGTTGCTCTTGCTCGACTTCTTCTTCCTCTTCTTCGAGGTCCTGCTCCATCTCCGCGTTGGCAGTACGTGCGCTGAGTGGCATCGACGTAGTTGCAACGGCAGCACCCTGCCTGTAACCAGCGGCGGAAAAAGGCCTGCCGGCTACTGCCGCCGAACTCTCCTCGTTCTCGTAGGTGGCACAGAACAGCGACGGCTCCAACCGGGCTTTACAGGGGCAACCGCTGACACTGTCCAGGGTGCCGGCCAGGCGAATGCCGTCACTGGTCATGTGGGAAATTCCGCCGCTGATACGATACGTTTTACCGTCGACACCGCACTTCACCGCGTCGCCCTCTCGCGACTGTTCAATGCCGTGCAACACCATGCGGGAGGTTGCTTGCGTGACGAATCCGCCACAGCTGGTCTTGTCGTTCAGTCGGATGTAATAACCGGTAGCCATCAGTGCTCGTTCCCTGTTCAGGTGTCGCGTCCATGCGAAAGAGTGGAGATGTGGGGAATCCACGCGAAAGCCTGATGGGCAGGTCGCGCAATGGAACCAAGTGGGGTGTTATTCGGCGTTAGCGCTGCCAACGGCAGGCAGGAAGTCGGCAGCCAAAGGGACGCCCTGGCGGGCTACGAACGGTCTGTGGGGCTGTGGCGTGTTGATGATCTCGTCGCCGTTGCACAAGCGGCTCCCCACCAACGCGACGTGACCATTGCTGTGGCCTGCGCCTGTGATGATGTGGGCGGTGGAACCATCCGGATAAAGAACGCAGTCTCCCTTGTGCGCTAAGCGCACTTGCTCGCCGTTCTCCAGGATGCAAGTGATGGTCGACTGCGTTTTTTGAACAATGCCGCCGTTGCGGGTCTGGCTGCCTTCAGTGGCAAGCCGGTAGATGCCGATGGGCGGATGGGTTAGGCAATAGGCTTCGTTTCTGCGAATAACCGCCACGGCGTCTTCGTGAAATTCAGCCATTTGCTCAGAGGTGAAGGTGGGCTCGTCGAGTGACTGAAGAAATTCGCCTGTCACTTCATTGGTGTACATCGGAGCGAGTGAGGTCGTCATGCCCAGGTCCTGAGTCGTGATCATTCTGAGAGAGGCCGTATCAATCAATGCGGAATGATTGAGCGGGTCGGACAGAAATGATGATCAGGGTCAAAGCCGGAAACCGAAGCGTCTTGCCTGCGATGATGTAGGACGGAAATGAAAAGCGCGTCGTCCATTTCTTGCAGAAAGTGTCTATTCGTACTCAGCAAAAAGCCCCTGACTCTTGCGAGTTCAGGGGCTTCACTGTGCGTGTGGGCGAGTGTCAGACAGTCATGTGCAGACGGACATCGACGTTGCCGCGCGTGGCATTGGAGTTAGGGCACTTGGCGGGCTGCATCGACCGGCGCCTGGGCTTCGGCTTGTTCAAAGCCAGCAGACTGATGTGCAGTACTGCGCTACTGCTGAGTGCGCACATTAAATTTTGAGCTTTTTGAGAATTGCCGATTACGGCAGCCGATCAGAGGCTCTCGTGCAGATTTCCACGCAGGGCGAGCAGGTCTTTCTGCAGGGCCTTGAGCTGTTCAAGGTTAATGCCGCTAGCGGCCAGAATGCATTGCGGAACGCTCTGCGCCTTTTTGTGCAGCGCCTTGCCTTGCTCGGTCAGGGTCAGCAGCACCACGCGCTCGTCTTCCTTGCTGCGGGTACGGCGAATCAGGCCTTCAGCTTCCAGTCGTTTCAGCAGCGGCGTCAGCGAGCCCGGATCGGTCAGCAGGCGCGTGCTCACTTCTCCGACGGTCAGGCCGTCGCGCTCCCACAACACCAGCATCGCCAGGTATTGCGGGTAGGTCAGGTTCAGCGCCTGCAGCAGCGGCTTGTACACCTTGGTCATCATCAGCGACGTCGAGTACAGGGCGAAACACAGCTGGTTGTCCAGCAGCAGCGCGTCGCAGCTGCCAGCGCCAGCCTTTTGGGATGGCTCGTTGGCGTTCATGGGTGTCCCTCGCTCGGTCAGTAATGGTCGGTAATTTAGTACCCAGATGTTTAATGCACCAGATAATTTCGGTAATGGCTGGGCGTGTAGCTTTCTATCGATCGGCGGCAGGCGCCGACAATGCTGTGAATCGGTGGTACACCCTGGAATCGTCAACGCGGATTTCCTCGACGGCGCTGACTGCGTAGCATGCGCGCTGAAATCGGATCAGAGGAACGCCCGTGATTGTCGACGTATTGATGTACCTGCTGCTGGGCGCCGCCATGGGCACACTGGGTGGACTGTTCGGCATTGGCGGCGGGCTGGTCGCCATTCCCGCGCTGGGCGTGTTGTTCGGGCTCGATCAGCAACTGGCCCAGGGCACGGCGTTGTTGATGGTGCTGCCCAACGTGCTGCTGGCGCTGTGGCGTTACAACCAGCGCAATCGGGTGTCGGTGCGCCATGCGCTGGCGCTCATCGTGCCCAGTTTCACGATGTCCTGGCTGACCTCACTGTGGGCGGTGCGCGTTGACCCGCAAAGCATGCGCCTGGGCTTCGTCGGGTTTCTCATCGTGCTGACGCTGTTCAACCTGATCCAGATGGTCTGGCGCAAGGGCACTGCAGGCGCCCAATTGCGCCACACCCGATGGTTGTGGCTGCTGGGCGTGGGCTCGGGCGTCACCGCCGGGCTGTTCGGCGTCGGCGGCGGGGTGATCGCGACACCCATTCTGACCGGCCTGTTTGGCGCAACGCAGGTGGCCGCTCAGGGCCTGGCGCTGGCACTGGCGGCGCCGAGCACCACGATTACCCTGGCCACTTACGCCTTGCACGGCCACGTCGACTGGCTGATGGGCATTCCCCTGGCCATCGGCGGGCTGGCCAGCATCAGCTGGGGCGTCGCCTTGGCGCACAGTTTGCCGGAGCGTACGTTGCGCTCGCTGTTCTGCGGCTTTCTGGTGATCTGCGCGATCATGCTGTGCTTCAAGCTGTGATCTCACAGCCTGAGTCTTTTTACAGCCTGAACCCCTCGGCAATGTGATCGGCCAGGCACTCGGTGATCGGCGACGGGTTGTTGGGGTTGCGCAGCAGCACGATGCTCGCCGACGGCAATTGCGGCAGCCCGTGCTGTTCTCCCAGCACTTCGAGGTCCGAGGTGATCAGGCTTTGCAACTGCGCGGTCACCGCCAGCCCGGCGCTGACCACCGCCATGATCGCTGACAGGCTCGCGCTGGTGTAGGCCACCCGGAACTCGCGGCCGGACGCCTGTAGCGCGTTGATTGCCCACTGCCGGCAAAAGCAGTCGGTGTTGAACATCGCCAGCGGCATCGGCGTTTGCTCCTGTGGGCAAAAGCCTGCGCCGACGGCCCAGACGAACCGCTCCTGGCGCAGGATCTGGCCGATTTCCTTGCCGGGCTCGCGGGTGACAATGCTCAGGTCCAGGTCCTGGCGTTGCAGCAACTGCGACGAAGACTCGCAATGCACTTCCACCTGCACCAGCGGATAGGCCTGGGCAAAACGCTGCAAAATCCCCGGCAGAAAGCGCATCACGTAATCGTCCGGCGTGCCGATCTTCACCGTGCCGACCATGTGCGGCTCGCGCAGGGTGTTGAACACTTCGCTGTGCAGTTTCAGGATCCGCCGCGCGTAGCCCAGCAGCACCTGGCCTTCCGCCGTGAAGCTGATGGTGCGGCCGTCTTTCAGAAACAACGGGCGCCGCACCACGTCCTCCTCCAGCCGTTTCATTTGCATGCTGACGGCCGACTGCGTGCGATTCACCACCTCGCCCGCCTTGGTGTAACCGCCCTCGTCGGCGATCGCGACAAAGGTGCGCAGCAGTTCGCTGTCGATACTCGGGTAGGTGGTCATGCATCAATCTCCCAGATGCAGTGCATAAGAAACATTCGTTGGATTGATCTTAGGCCCGGCGAGAGAATCTGCCCATCCCCACTGGAGGGCAGGACGATGAAAGGTCAAAAAGGTTATGTACTGGTCGCAAAGCCTCTGTCGCGGGCATTCGCGCTGAAACATTGGTGGAAAGGATTTGTGGCGCAGGTTGCTCGCTGGCGCAAGCTGCATCAGCAGCGCGTCGAACTGGCCATGCTGAGCGATGATGCGCTGAAGGATCTGGGCCTGAGTCGGGCGGATGTCTACGAAGAAATGCAGCGTCCTTTCTGGGATGACCCGATGAAGCGCTGACAGGGCAGCGGATGATCGGTTAGCGTTGGGCACCGCCATGGAGGTTGCAATGCCCGCCGAACTGCCGATCCACCCGCCACTTTCCCTCAAGCACGCGCGCCGGCTGGCGCTGGCCGCCCAGGGCTTCAGCAGTCGCCAGCCGCCTGCGACGATCAAGGCAGCCCACGTCACACAGCTGATCGAACGGCTCGGCGTGCTGCAGATCGATTCGGTCAACGCGCTGGTGCGATCGCACTACTTGCCGCTCTTTTCCCGGCTCGGCCCTTACCCGCGCACGTTGCTGGAACAGGCGGCATGGGGCCAGGGTCGGCAGCGCAAGCTGTTCGAATACTGGGGCCACGAGGCGTCGTTGCTGCCCCTGGAACTGTATCCGATGATGCGCTGGCGAATGCAGCGCGCGGCCCAGGGAGAGGGCATTTATCAGCAACTGGCCAAGTTTGGTCGCGAGCAGCAAACCACCATCGCCCGGGTGTTACAGACCGTTCGCGAGCAGGGCGCGTTGGGTGCGGGCAGTATCAGCACCCGACAGGATCGGGCCGGGCCGTGGTGGGACTGGAGCGCCGAAAAGCATGCGCTGGAGTGGCTCTTTGCAGCGGGTGAGGTCACGGTCGTCGGCCGTCGCGGTTTCGAGCGGTTGTACGATTTGCCCGAGCGCGTTCTGCCGTCGGCGATCGTCTGTCACCCCGATATTGGCGAATCCGACGCACAGCGCGGCTTGCTGCTGCATGCGGTCAAAGCGCTGGGCGTCGCTACCGAAAAGGACGTGCGCGATTATTTCCGGCAGGACCCGGCCCCGGCGAAGCGCGGGCTGGCAGAGCTGGTGGAGGAGGGCGCGGTTCAACGGGTTCAGGTGCAGGGCTGGAAGCAACCGGCGTATACGCTTCCTGGCCTGACGGTGCCGCGCAAGGTGGCGGCCAGCGCGTTGCTGTCGCCTTTCGATTCCTTGATCTGGGAGCGGGCGCGCACCGAGCGGCTGTTCGATTTCCACTACCGTCTGGAGATCTACACCCCGGCGCACAAGCGGATTTACGGCTATTACGTGCTGCCGTTTTTGCACAACGAACGCATCGCCGCGCGCATCGACCTGCGTGCTGAACGGGCGGCAGGGCGTCTGGCGGTCCATGGGGTTCACGAAGAGCAACCCGGACTGGATGACGAAGGCATGCACGCCCTGGCGATGCACCTGCGGCAACTGGCGAACTGGCTGGAACTGCCGCACGTGCTGATCAACTGCCAGCGCGCCAGTGCGGCGCGCTTGCGGGAGGCGTTTGTGGCCAGCGGCTTCGATCACCTGTAATCAAATGTAGATTCTCGGGTCTGACATCCGAGGCTTTCCCGGCTAAAGCCAGTCCTACAGAAAACAGCGCGCCGTTAGTAGGACCGGCTTCAGCCGGGAAGGGGCCATGGCAGTCAGACGCAGCCCCCCTACCGACGCACCTGCTTCAACGTCTCGGCGATCAAAAACGCCAGCTCCAGCGACTGATCGGCATTCATCCGCGGATCACAGTGGGTGTGGTAACGGTCCGACAAGCCATCTTCGGTAATCGGACGCGCGCCGCCGATGCATTCGGTGACGTTCTGTCCGGTCATCTCGATGTGGATGCCCCCGGCGTAGGTCCCTTCGGCCTGATGCACCTGGAAGAACTGCTTCACTTCCGCAAGGATCTGGGCGAAGTCGCGGGTCTTGTAACCGCTGCTGGCCTTGATCGTGTTGCCATGCATCGGGTCCGAACTCCACAGCACCTTCTTGCCTTCGCGCTCCACTGCACGGATCAGCCCCGGCAAATGGTCGCCGACCTTGTTGGCGCCCATGCGCGCAATCAGGTTCAAGCGTCCCGGGTCGTTGTCCGGGTTGAGGATGTCGATCAGGCGGATCAGGTCGTCGGTGTTCATGCTCGGGCCGACCTTGACGCCGATCGGGTTCTTCACGCCGCGCAGGAATTCCACATGGGCGCCGTCCAGCTGCCGCGTGCGGTCGCCGATCCACAGCATGTGCGCCGAGCAATCGTAGAAGTCATTAGTCAGGCTGTCGCGGCGGACGAAGGCTTCTTCGAAATTCAGCAGCAGCGCTTCGTGGGCGGTGAAGAAACTGGTTTCGCGCAATTGCGGCGAGGTGTCCATGCCGCAGGCGCGCATGAAGGCCAGGGTCTCGTCGATGCGATCGGCGAGCTGGCTGTATTTGTCCGACAGCGCCGAGTTGGCGATGAAATCCAGGTTCCACTTGTGCACTTGATGCAGGTCGGCAAAACCGCCCTGGGCGAAAGCGCGCAGCAGATTGAGGGTCGCGGTGGACTGGTGATACGCCTGCAGCAGGCGATCAGGGTCGGGCACGCGGCTCTTCTCGTCGAAGCCGATGCCGTTGACGATGTCGCCGCGGTACGCCGGCAAGGTCACGCCATCTATCGTCTCGTCGTTGGACGAGCGCGGCTTGGCGAATTGCCCGGCCATGCGCCCGACCTTGACCACCGGACAACCGGCTGCAAACGTCATGACGATCGCCATTTGCAGCAGCACCTTGAAGGTGTCGCGGATTTTCGCCGCCGAGAATTCGAAGAAGCTCTCCGCGCAATCGCCACCCTGCAGCAGGAACGCCCGGCCCTCGGTGACCTCGGCAAACTGTCGGCGCAGCTCGCGTGCTTCCCCGGCAAACACCAGCGGCGGGTAGCTGGCAAGGGTCTGTTCGACACGGCGAACGTGCTCGGCGTCCGGGTATTGAGGTTGCTGCTGGATAGGCAGGTTCCGCCAGCTGTCGGGGCTCCAGGGTTGGCTCATGTTGAACTCGAAGTCAGTGCGATCGGACAGGCATGTTAGCAGCTCGCTCCGAGAATTTGCGTGACCTGCGGGGCGTGATTCGCCGACAATCCGCGCCTTTGCGGGCCGCTTTCAGCTCCCTTTTGCACGCCAGGCCCGGTGCGCGGCTACGTCGATCGCTGAGCGCGGCGATGCTAATCCCTGCGGGCGCTATCCCGAATCACTCTGACCATGGGCACGAGAACAGCAATGACCGAGGAACGCGTAGAGCACGTGTTGGCCGAAGTTCACGACGAATTCGGCAAAATCCGCGTACTTGAAGTGGCCGATTACCGCTTCCTGGAGTTCGGTGACGCCATCGAACAGAGTTGCACGTTCACGGCTGATCCGGCCTGGCTCGAATACGACTACACCCGCGCCATGTTCATTGGCGCCCTGTGCCATCCCGCCCCGGAAAGCGCGCTGTTCATGGGCCTTGGTGCGGGCACGCTGACCCAGGCGTGCCTGAAGTTTCTCCCCCTCGACGACGTCGAAGCCATCGAACTGCGCCCCGATGTGCCGCGTCTGGCCATGGAGTACATGGGCCTGCAGGACGATCCCCGGCTGTACGTGCGCATCGGCGACGCCCTCGACCTGCTGCCGACCGCCGAAGACGCTGACCTGATTTTCGTCGATCTCTACACCGACACCGGCCCTGCCGTGGGCCATCTGGCCTGGGGGTTTCTCGAAAAATGCCAACAGCGCCTCAACCCCGGCGGCTGGCTGATCATCAACCAGTGGGCGTCGGACGATGGCAAACCACTTGGGGCGGCGCTGCTGCGCGGGCTTTATCACCGGCATTACTGGGAACTGCCGGTGAAGGAGGGCAACGTCATCCTTATCGTCCCCGCTGACCTTGATCAGACGCTCGACATCGACGCGCTGACCCAGCGCGCCGAAAGCCTCGCGCCGCAGCTGGGCTATTCGCTGTTGCCG
Organism: Pseudomonas sp. W2Oct36; assembly: GCF_041060465.1. NCBI lineage: Bacteria > Pseudomonadati > Pseudomonadota > Gammaproteobacteria > Pseudomonadales > Pseudomonadaceae > Pseudomonas > Pseudomonas sp. W2Oct36. The sequence continues at coordinate 186,145 of NZ_JAUERW010000004.1, read as the reverse complement.
CTGATCAAGACGCTGCGGCCTGCGACGTGATCAGCATCCCCGTTCAGCCGGCTCTGTCAGCAAACTCTGATTAGCAGCCTTTGAACACCGGGGTGCGTTTTTCCATCATCGCCTGCAGGCCTTCCTTGGCGTCTTCGCTGTCGAGCACCCGCCGGACCAGCGCCGGCAACGCCTTCGCCGCGACGCTTTCACCCTCGAGCACAGCCTGACGCGCGGACTCCAGGGTGGTGCGGACTCCCAGGGGTGCCCGGTCGGCGATGTGCCGGGCCAGGCGCAACGCCGAGGGCAGTAGGTCTTCCGGGGCCATCACCTCCTGCACCAGGCCCATGCGGCAGGCTTCGTGGGCGTCGAATTCATCGCCCGTCAGCAGCCAGCGCATGGCATTGCCCCAGCCCGCGATCTGGTGCAGCCGCAGGGTCGCGCCACCAAAGGCGAAAATGCCGCGCTGCACTTCCAGATGGGCGAAGCGGGCGTTGCTCGCGCACAGGTTGATATCAGCGGCGAGCATCAGCTCGATGCCCAGGGTCAGGCACCAGCCCTGGGCCGCGACGATCACCGGCTTGCTGACTCGCGGACCGACCGACAGACCCCAGGGATCGTAACCGCCGGGCGGGAGCGTCCAGCCTTCTCTCAGTGCCGGGCCGGCCTCGGCCAGATCGAGCCCGCCGGTGAAATGGTCGCCGTGGGCAAACACCACCGCGACCCGCGCCTGGTCGTTACGCTCGAACTCCCCGTAGGCCAGGCTCAGCTGGTTGAGCATATCCAGGTCGAAGGCGTTGCGTTTTGCGGCGCGGTCCAGGCCGATGAGCATGATTGCGCCGCGCTGTTCCCGGCTGACGTGGCCTTTGATCGAAGAGGTCATGTCGCTGTTTCCTGCAGATGAGGAGAAAGGGAGGGTGGGGTGTCGCACTGTCTGGGTGAATCGTTTAAGCTCTGCCCGCTACCGATACCGGGCACATGAAAAGTAGACACTGACGCAGCTTTGCGCAAAGCCTGTGACAGTTGGCCGCAAGGGGCTGATTCGCGAAAAAAATCCTCACTTATTTCAGCATTTCCGGTATAGTGCGCGCCGGCCTTTCATAGGGCCCTCGTCACGGTATGGGTTCGCGAAGCCATCTTCTCGAACCGGTTCGGTCACGAACCACCCATGACGATCCATTCATCAATACGTTTTCGCAAATCCCCGCCGACAAAGCAGCCAGGGTGACTCTAGGGTCTTACACGGCACGCGCAGCTTTGAAGCATGGGTCTTTGCGGATGCACTCAGAGGCAGACCCATGACCCAGGAAACCGGCGGCTTCGCCGCTCTTAACCTTCACCCGACAATTGTTGCAGCTGTAGTAGCCACCGGCTACGAAGAGCCTTCGGCCATCCAGCAGCAATCGATTCCAATCATCCTCGCCGGTCACGACATGATCGGCCAGGCGCAGACAGGTACCGGTAAAACCGCCGCCTTCGCTCTGCCAATCCTGAGCCTGATCGACCCGGCGAAACGCGAGCCGCAAGCGCTGATCCTCGCGCCGACTCGTGAGCTGGCCCTGCAAGTGGCCACCGCGTTCGAAACCTACGCCAAGCAAATGCCGGGCGTGACCGTTGTGGCTGTCTACGGCGGCGCGCCGATGGGCCCACAGCTGAAAGCCATTCGCAACGGCGCTCAGATTGTCGTCGCCACCCCGGGTCGTCTGTGTGACCACCTGCGTCGTGACGAGAAAGTCCTGGCCACCGTTAACCACCTGGTTCTCGACGAAGCCGACGAAATGCTCAAGCTGGGCTTCATGGATGACCTCGAAGTCATCTTCAAGGCCATGCCTGAAACCCGTCAGACCGTGCTGTTCTCGGCGACCCTGCCGCAGTCGATCCGCGCGATCGCCGAGCGTCACCTGAAAGACCCGAAGCACGTCAAGATCCAGAGCAAGACCCAGACCGTTACCGCGATCGAGCAGGCTCACCTGCTGGTTCACGCTGACCAGAAGACCTCTGCCGTACTGAGCCTGCTGGAAGTCGAAGATTTCGACGCCCTGATCATGTTCGTGCGCACCAAACAGGCCACTCTGGATCTGGCCAGCGCCCTTGAAGCCAAAGGCTACAAGGCTGCTGCGCTGAACGGCGACATCGCCCAGAACCAGCGTGAACGCGTCATCGACTCCCTCAAGGATGGCCGTCTGGACATCGTTGTTGCGACTGACGTTGCTGCCCGTGGTCTGGACGTTCCGCGCATCACTCACGTGTTCAACGTTGATATGCCGTACGACCCGGAAGCCTACGTTCACCGTATCGGCCGTACTGGCCGTGCCGGTCGCGAAGGTCGCGCCCTGTTGCTGGTCACCCCGCGTGAGCGTCGCATGCTGCAAGTGATCGAGCGCATGACCGGTCAGAAAATCGCCGAAGTCCGCCTGCCGGACTCCCAGGCCGTTCTCGATGCCCGCATCAAGAAACTGACCAACAGCCTGTCGCCGCTGGTCGCTGATGCCGAAGCAAGCCATGGCGAACTGCTGGACCGCCTGACTGCCGACATCGGTTGCACCCCGCGTGCCCTGGCCGCTGCTCTGCTGCGCAAGGCCACCAACGGTCAGGCGCTGACCCTGGGCGCGATCGAGAAAGAACGCCCACTGGTGCCGAACAACGCACCACGTGGTGATCGTCCGGAGCGTCCAGCAGGCGACCGTCCTGATCGTGGCGACCGCGAACGTCGTGCCCCGGTGCCGTTGGCCGAAGGCCGTGCTCGCTGCCGTACCGCGCTCGGTGCCCGTGACGGCATCGCTGCGAAAAACCTGTTGGGGGCCATCCTCAACGAAGGTGGCCTGGCTCGTGAAGCAATCGGTCGCATCCAGGTGCGTGACAGCTTCAGCCTCGTCGAACTGCCGGAAGACGGTCTCGAGCGCCTGCTGGCCAAGCTGAAAGACACCCGCGTTGCCGGCAAGCAGCTGAAGCTGCGTCGCTATCGTGAGGACTGATCTGCTCTTGAGCTGATCGTCTGAATAAAAAAATCCCCGACTGGTTCGGGGATTTTTTTTGCGTGGGATTTGGGGGCTAGTACTGCGTTTGGATGACTATTTGAAGGGGACTGATTTATTTACAACTATTTGTATATTTGAAGGGGACTGATTTATTTACAACGCTTCACCGTAAATTAATCTGTCCCCGTTTTGTCTCTGGCGCCGATCCCATAGACGGAGGGGGAGGCACCAGGCCGAGTGGGTTTTGGTTGGGTAGGACCGGCTTCAGCCGGGAAGGCGTCGTTGCCACACAACTGACCGGGGACAGATTAATTTACGATGAAGCGCTGTAAATAAATCAGTCCCCTATAAGTGCGCTATAAGTGCGCTTCCCGGCTGAAGCCGCTCCACGGGGACAAAACCAACCCCCTCAACCAAACCGATAGATGTCCATCCCCAACGCACCCATGGTAAAGCCTTGGTGCTCGATGCTGAATTCCCCGCCCGCCGCCCGCGCGAAATACAGCGGCAGTATTTGAAGGGCACTTATTTGAAGGGGACTGATTTATTTACAACGCTTCACCGTAAATTAATCTGTCCCCGTTTTGTCTTGGCGCCGATCCCATAGACGGAGGGGGAGGCACGAGGCCGAGTGGGTTTTGGTTGGGTAGGACCGGCTTCAGCCGAGAAGGCGTCGGATGCCACACAACTGACCGGGGACAGATTAATTTACGATGAAGCGCTGTAAATAAATCAGTCCCCTATAAGTGAGTCCCCTATAAGTGCAGGTGACACCCCATAATCGATGGCGTTTGACCTGGCCTCTTCCCGGCTAAAGCCAGTCCTACGGAGCTGAATCAGCTCTCCTCAACCAAACCGATAGATGTCCATCCCCAACGCACCCATGGTGAAGCCCTGATGCTCAATGCTGAACTGTCCGCCCGCCGCCCGCGCGAAATACAGCGGCAGCAGGTGTTCATCGGTCGGGTGGTTGCGCGCGGCGTTTGGTGCCTGATTTCGATAGTCGTGCAGCGCTTCCAGGTCGTCCGCCGCGAGCTTTTCCACCATCCAGTCGCGGAATGCGAGGGCCCAGGGCGTGATGCTCTCAGGTCCCGCCTGCCAGTCCAGCTCGCGCAAATTGTGGGTGATGCTGCCAGAGCCGATCAGCAGAACGTTTTCCTCACGCAGCCGATTCAGCGCCTGCCCAACGCGTGTCTGCAGGGCAGGGCCCATCCGCGTGGGCAGTGAAACCTGCACGATGGGAATGTCCGCCCGCGGGTACATCAACGACAATGGCACCCAAACCCCATGGTCGAACGGTCGCTCGGTGTTCATGCGCGCCGGCAGGTCAGCCTCTGCCAGCAGCTCCAGCACGCGCTGCGTCAGCTCCGGCATGCCGGACGCCGGGTACTGCACGGCGAAGAGTGCAGGGGGGAAGCCACCGAAGTCATGCCAGGTCTCAGGCTGCGGATTGCCGTTGACCAGCAGCTCGTTGCTTTCCCAGTGCGCCGAGACCATTACGATGGCCTTGGGGCGCGGCAGGGCGGCGGCCAGACGCGCGAGCGCCGGCCCGCTCTCGCCCGGTTCGAGGGCAAGCATGGGCGAGCCGTGGGAAATGAACAGGCTAGGCAGCATTTGCAGTGTCCTGAGCGTATAAGGTGAGTGGCATCATCGGGCAGTGCATCCATCTAAATCTAATATAAGTTTTCGTCCGTTTTGATCGGGATATCAGGAGTGTCTATGGAGCCGCGTTTTTGGCATGAGCGCTGGGCGATCAATCAGATCGGTTTCAATCAGGCGTCTGTGAATCCGCACCTGTTGCGCCTGTGGCCAGAGCTCACCGCCATGCCAGGGGAGCGCGTGCTGGTGCCTTTGTGCGGCAAAAGCATCGACATGGTCTGGCTGCTCAACCAGGGGTTTCACGTGGTGGGCGCGGAATTGTCTGAGTTAGCGGTGGCTGGCTTCTTCAGCGAGAACGGCTGGCAGCCCACGATTGAAGAGCGTGGCGCGCTCAAGGTCTATCGTGGGGAGGGCTGCGAGATCTGGTGCGGCGACTTCTTTGCCCTCACGCCGGAAGACGTTGGCGACTGCACCGCATTCTACGACCGAGCCGCCCTGATCGCGCTGCCGCCGGACCTGCGCTGGCGTTACGTCAAACAGCTCAATCATCTGTTGTCGAACGATGCCTGCGGCTTGCTGGTGACGCTGGATTACGATCAGTCGCTGATTGCCGGCCCGCCGTTCTCGGTGGATGAGGACGAGGTGCTGCAGTTGCTCTCCCCGGACTGGCGAGTCAAGCGCGTCGCGGATCTGGACGTGCTGGAGGAGGGTGTGAAGTTCAAGCAGGCGGGGGCGACGTCCCTCATGGAATATGCGTATCGGCTGTATCGCCGATAGCGCAGCGCAAAGAAATCAGCACAAAAGAAAAGGGCGACTTCACGTCGCCCTTTCTGGATGCAGCCTCTACGCAATCAACCGCGGCGACGAAGCGCCTCGATGCGCTCTTCCAGCGGCGGGTGGCTCATGAACAGCCCGGCCAGGCCGTGCTTCAAACCACCGTTGATACCGAACGCCGTCATGCTTTCGGGCATTTGCACCGGAACGCCCTGTTCCGAACGCAGACGCTGCAGAGCGCTGATCATCGCGCCCGTACCGGCCAGGCGGGCACCGGCGTCGTCGGCGCGGTATTCACGCTTGCGCGAGAACCACATGACGATGGCGCTGGCGAGGAAGCCCAGCACGATTTCAGCGAAGATGGTCGCGATGTAGAACGCGATGCCACGGCCTTCTTCGGTCTTGAAGATCACCTTGTCGACGAAGTTGCCGATGATTCGGGCGAAGAACATGACGAAGGTGTTGACCACGCCCTGGACCAGCGCCAGCGTCACCATGTCGCCGTTGGCAACGTGACCGATCTCGTGAGCCAGCACTGCTTTCACTTCATCGGGCGAGAAGCGCTCCAGCAGTCCCTGGCTGACCGCGACCAGCGCGTCGTTCTTGTTCCAGCCGGTGGCAAAGGCATTGGCCTCGTAGGCAGGGAAAATACCCACTTCCGGCATCTTGATGCCTGCATCGCGGGACAGTTGTTCCACGGTCTGCAGCAGCCATTGCTCATGACGGGTGCGGGGTTGGGTGATGATCTCGGTGCCTGTGCTCATCTTCGCCATCCACTTGGAGATGAACAGCGAGAACAGCGAACCGGCGAAACCGAACACAGCGCAGAAGATCAGCAGCTGATTGAGGTTCAGATCAACCCCGTTGGCCGCCATGAACCCGTTGAAGCCAAAAAGGCTCAGGGTGATGCTGGCAATCAGCACGACCGCAAGGTTAGTGGCCAAAAACAGCAAAATGCGCATCATGGTTAAGAGTTTCTCCTCGGGAAGAATATGTAACGTACTGCGGGGGTATATAAGGTGATGTCGGGGTGTATTCAACCGGGCGATCATTTCAAACTGTGTCGTTTGCTGTCGCGCTGGCGAAAAGCCTCATCGGCAAGAGGGTGAGGGCGGTGCGACTGGCCCCCGGAACAACAGCAGCCGGCTTGGGGGCGAACCCGGTGAGTCAGACAACATCGTCGTCAATCATCACCAGCGTTCATCCAAAAGCCGGCGCTTGCAGCACGCTGCGTTACTGCTTGTAGGTCTTCAAAAAGTTGCCGATCCGGCCAATGGCCTGCTCCAGATCATCCACACGCGGCAGCGTCACCACGCGGAAATGGTCCGGCCACGGCCAATTGAACGCCGTGCCCTGAACGATCAGCAGCTTTTCCGACAGCAGCAGGTCCAGCGCAAACTTCTCGTCGTTGTGGATCGGGCAGACTTTCGGGTCGATGCGCGGGAAGGCATACAGCGCGCCCATCGGCTTCACGCAGCTCACACCCGGAATATCATTGAGCAATTCCCAAGTCCGGTTGCGCTGCTCCAGCAGACGGCCCGGCGGCAGGATCAGGTCATTGATGCTCTGATAACCACCCAGCGCGGTCTGGATCGCGTGCTGGCTCGGCACGTTGGCGCACAGACGCATGTTTGCCAGGATGTCGATGCCTTCGATATAGCTGACCGCGTTGTGCTTGGGCCCGGAAATCGCGATCCAGCCCGAACGGAAGCCCGCCACGCGATAGGATTTCGACAGCCCGTTGAAGGTCAGGCACAGCAGGTCCGGTGCCAGCGAGGCGGTGCAGATGTGCACGGCGTCGTCGTAGAGAATCTTGTCGTAGATTTCGTCGGAGAAGACCACCAGATTGTGCTGACGGGCAATCTCCAGCATCCCCAGCAACACTTCGCGGGAATAAACGGCGCCGGTCGGGTTGTTCGGGTTGATGATCACCATCGCTTTGGTGTTCGGCGTGATCTTGGCCTTCATGTCCTCCAGATCAGGCCACCAGTTGGCCTGCTCGTCGCACAGATAATGCACCGGGTTGCCGCTGGACAGCGCAACGGCGGCGGTCCACAGCGGGTAGTCCGGCGCAGGAACCAGCACTTCGTCGCCGTTGTTGAGCAGGGCCTGCATCGACATCACGATCAGTTCCGAGACGCCGTTGCCCAGATAGATGTCTTCGATGCCGACACCTTCGACCTGCTTCTGCTGGTAGTACTGCATCACCGCCTTGCGCGCGCTGAACAGGCCCTTGGAATCGCTGTAGCCCTGGGCCATGGGCAGGTTGCGGATGACGTCCTGCAGAATTTCGTCCGGCGCCTCGAAACCAAACGGCGCCGGGTTGCCAATGTTCAGCTTGAGGATGCGATGGCCTTCCTCTTCCAGGCGCTTGGCGTGCTTGAGCACCGGCCCGCGAATGTCGTAGCAGACGTTGGCGAGCTTGTTCGATTTGCTGAACTGCATGGTGATTGGTCCCGAAAAGAGACGGCCCGCTGTAAGAAGAAGCGCGGACCGCTGAGCATGACGCCATCAAAATGGGTTTGTACGCGAGAAACGCGGGTGACAGACTGGCGTCCAACGAAGGCGCAATCATACGTGCCACCCGATCCGTGGAAAAGACACAGATCGGGCTTTTTCATTTACGGAGGTCAACCCGTGGCTAAGCTGGATAAAACCCTTGAAGAATGGAAAGCGATGCTCGATCCCGAGCAGTACAACGTCTGCCGGCTGAAGGGCACGGAGCGTCCATTCAGCGGCAAATACAACGAGACCAAGACCGACGGCGTTTACCACTGCATTTGCTGCAACGAGCCGCTGTTCGACTCCAAGACCAAGTTCGATTCGGGCTGCGGCTGGCCGAGCTTCTACGCCCCGCTGGAAGGCAGCGCAGTGGTCGAAGTGCGCGACGTCAGTCATGGCATGATTCGCACCGAAGTGGTCTGCAGCAAGTGCGACGCTCACCTCGGCCACGTGTTTCCGGATGGCCCACCGCCTACTGGTCTGCGGTACTGCATCAACTCCGTGTGCCTGGACCTGGTGCCACGCAACGCCTGATGCAGGCCTATCACCGGTAACAATGGGATAGCGCGCCAGGCAATGGCGCGCTAGCGTTGCGGTTTACTCAATCGAGGCATCGCCATGAGCGACGAATTGCTGAACATTCCGGTGCAAACGATCAAGGGCGAACAAAAGACCCTGGCTGACTTCGGCGGCAGGGCGCTACTGGTGGTGAATACCGCCAGCAAGTGCGGTTTCACGCCGCAATACAAGGGCCTTGAGGAATTGTGGCAGGGCTACAAGGATCGCGGACTGGTGGTGCTGGGCTTTCCGTGCAACCAGTTCGGCAAGCAGGAGCCGGGCAACGAAGGCTCCATTTCCGACTTTTGCGAACTGAACTACGGGGTAAGTTTTCCGCTGTTCAAGAAGATCGACGTCAACGGCAGCCATGCCCACCCGCTGTTCGTGCAGCTCAAGAAGCGCGCGCCGGGCTTGCTCGGTTCGGAAGGCATCAAGTGGAATTTCACCAAGTTTCTGGTAGGCCGCGACGGCAAGCTGGTCAAACGTTACGCCCCACTGACCAAGCCGGAAGACATCAAGGCTGACATCGAAGCGCTGCTGAAGGAACAAGCGGCCGGCTGATCGGTGCAGCGTTTAATGCGGCAGTTCTACCGGGATCCACTGATCCAGCAACGCCATCAATTCCTCGCGACGAAAAGGCTTGGCGAGGTAGTCGCTCATGCCCGCGGCCTTGCAGTGTTCACGCTCTTCCGGCATCGCGTTGGCCGTCAGCGCGATGATCGGCAGACCCGACCAGCGCTCGTTCTCCCGGATTCGTCGCGTCGCGTCATAGCCGTTCATCACCGGCATATTGCAGTCCATCAGCACCAGATCGAAGTGATCCTGCTCAAGCTGCTGCAGGGCTTCAGCGCCATTGCTGCTGACGACCACATCGCAGCCCAGCTTGCCGAGCATGCCTTTCGCCACCAGCTGATTCACCGGGTTGTCCTCCACCAGCAGGATACGCGCCCGATGGGTGGGTGAAGGGTCGCCCTGTTCCTGGCGGATACCTGCCTGACCGTCGGCGTCCAGAATGCGCGCCAGGCTTTGATGCAACACAGTGCGCGAGAGTGGCCGGGCCTGCTGTTGCAGCGGCGCCAGGGCCGCCACCTGCTCGCCGGGCATGAAGTTGCCGTACGCCGTCACCAGCAAGACCGGCACCGTGCACGCTTCTCGGATGGCCACCAGGCATTCCGGGCAATCGCTGATCAGCAAGTCCGCACCGGCATCGGGCGCCGCGCCGTCCGCCAGCGGCTGACAGGTCACGCCCCATTCCGGCAGCAGCCGGCTGAGCATTTCCAGCAACCCGCTGTTCGCGTCACTGGCCACCAGCACTTTGCCCTTGAGCATTGGCCATTTCAGCGCCGGCGTGTGCGCCGGCAGCGGCAGGTCCACACGGAAGCGGCTGCCGACGCCCACGGCGGATTCGATACTCAATTGCCCGTTCATGGCATCGGTCAGGTTATGGGTCAGGGTCAGGCCCAAGCCGGTGCCGCCGTACTGCCGGGTGATCGCGGCTTCGGCCTGAGTAAATGGCTGAAAGATCTTCGCCTGGGCGTCCTGGGCGATGCCGATGCCGGTGTCGCACACCTCGATGCGCACGCGGTCGCCATACTGACCCAGCCGCACATCCACACGCCCGGCGCGGGTGAACTTGAGCGCGTTGGAGAGCAGGTTGCTGACGATCTGCCGCACCCGCGTCGGGTCACCCAGCACGGACGCCGGAAAGCGCGGGTCGATCAGGCAGGTCAGCTCGACGTTCGGCGCCGCGTTTTGCGACAGCAGGCTGGCGGTGTCTTCGATCAAGGTGGCCAGATCGAACGGAATGCGCTCGAGCTCCACCTGGCCGGCGTCGAATTTCGACAGGTCGAGAATGTCATTCAGCAGTTCGACCAGCACCTTGCCCGAGTCGTGGGCAATGGACAGCTGCTGGCGCTGTTCTGCGCTGAGCGGGCCATCGAGGGACAACGCCAGCATGCCCAGCAAGCCGTTGAGCGGCGTGCGGATTTCATGGCTCATGTGGGCGAGAAACGCCGAGCGTGCGTGGGCCATGTCCAGCGCCGTGCTGCGCGCAATCTGCAGTTCTTCGTTTGACTGGCTGAGCCGGGCATTGCTGGATTCGAGCTGCTGGGTGCGCGCGGAGACGATGTCTTCCAGCTCGTTGAGGTGATCGGTCAGCCGGTTCTCAGCCTCCCGCCGCTGCGCAAACTCACTGGCAACGCTCTCGAACTGCCGATTGGTGACCGCCACCAACACGCCGATTTCGTCATCTTCGTGGCCGGGTGGGCAGGGCACCGGAGGTTGAACGGGGCTGCGCGGATCACGTTCCGACAGCGCACGGATCATGCCCGTCAGCGGTTTGGTCAGCGTGAAATAGAACAGCGCCAGCAGCAGGCCGGCCAGCACCAGGCTGCGCACGAAGCCGTTGACCAGAGTGATGCCGGCGCGCTGCAGAAAATGGTTGCCGAAAGCGAACGTATCGACGTCAAGGTGCAAGGTGCCGATGGACTCATCGGGGATATGGTCCAGGTGCAGCACGTCTTCGAACTGCCGACTCCCGCCGAACAGAAAATCACTGACCATGCGGTAGGCGCTTTTCGCCAGCGGCCGTGATACCGCAGCGAGCTGAACGTTGTTGTTATCCGTCAGCCGCGCGCCGACCACGGCCGGGGAGTGCAGCAGGCCGAGGGTCAGTTCCTGGGCGAGTTCTGCATCCAGGTTGTAGGCAATGCGTGAGGCGGGGTTATGACTGATTTGCAACAGGGAGCGAATTTCACGATCGATGGACGCGTCTTCGCTGGCATAATCGAGCGCAATTTGAGACAGGCTGAGCAGCGTGCCCAATACAAAGCCGATCAGCACAGTCAATCGGGCCTGTTTGAATGACAGCCGGTGGGTGATCGCTATATCCATAAAAGGCACTGTCACTTCTTGTGTCCGTCGCGTGGCAAGCATAGCTGATCGCGGCCACGCGTTAACCCGTTAAATCAAGGAGAAACCGTGGATTCTCGATTGAACGCATTTCTGGAGCGCGCCGAGTCGGTACTGGCGCGTCTCGAACCTCTCTTGCCTGCCGTTCGGCAGCCCGTGGACTGGGAAACGACCCTGGCCGCGCGCTGGGTCCACGAAGGTCGCGGCGGTTACCTGATGCCACTGGACGTCACGCTGGACATGCGCCTGTCCGACCTCATCGGCGTTGACCGCCAGCGTGAGCAACTGGGCCGCAATACGCAGCAGTTCATCGACGGCCTGCCCGCCAACCACGCGCTGCTCTGGGGTTCACGTGGGACGGGCAAGTCGTCGCTGGTCCGGGCGTTGCTGGCCGAGCACGCGAAGGCCGGTCTGCGCCTGATCGAGATCGAGCGCGACCACTTGGGCGATCTGCCGCGCGTGGTCGAGCAACTGCAGAAGTCACCCCAGCGTTTCGTATTGTTCTGCGACGACCTGTCGTTCGAATCCGGCGAAGGCGACTACCGGGTGCTCAAGAGCGTGCTCGATGGCTCGCTGGAACAGGCGCCTGACAATGTCCTGCTGTACGCCACCTCCAACCGCCGGCATTTGGTGCCTGAGAAGGAGAGCGACAACGCTCACTGGCAGCGCGGTGACGACGGCGAGATTCACCCGAGTGAAGCCGTCGAAGACAAGATCGCGCTGTCCGACCGCTTCGGCCTTTGGCTGTCGTTCTATCCGTTCACTCAGGAGCATTTTCTGGATGTGGTGGAGCACTGGATTGGCGAGCTGGCGATCAGGGCCGGCCTGCAATGGCAGCGCGATGAAGCGCTCGAGATTCACGCCGTGCGCTGGGCAACCGGCCGTGGCAACCGCAACGGCCGTTGCGCGTATCAGTTCGCCCGTTACTGGGTTGGTTTGAAAATGCTGGAGCAAGACGCATGATCGATTTGAATTCCGCAGGGGAGGGCCTTGATGGCTACCGCCTGCTCGCTGCACAACTGGAATCCCTGCTGGCGGATGAGCGCGACTTCATCGCCAACGCCGCGCAGTTCTCGGCCTTCCTTTATACCCAGCTCGACGACCTGAACTGGGCAGGCTTCTACCTCAACCGCAACGAAGAGCTGGTGCTGGGTCCGTTTCAGGGCCAGATCGCCTGTGTGCGCATTCCGTTCGGCAGGGGCGTGTGCGGTACGGCGGCACAAAGCCGCGAAACCCAACGCGTGGTCGATGTCCATGAGTTTCCCGGCCACATCGCCTGCGACAGCGCTTCCAATAGCGAATTGGTCGTGCCACTGGTGAAGGATGGACAGCTGATCGGGGTTCTGGATCTGGACAGCCCGAGCGTCGGGCGCTTTAACGAGGAAGATCAGGCGGGGATTGAACGGCTGGCGGCGATTTTCCTGAATTCGACCGATTGCTGATGTGAAGCCCCGACGCACCGCTTGGCGCGGTGCGTCGGTGTCGAGCCATCAGTCGTAGATGGCTTTCTTTTTCCACTCTGCCTCGGCGTCCACGACGCGCAACCCTTCGGTCAGCTCGTTGTTGTCGTCTTCGGTCGGTGCAATGGTGTCCAGCACCATGGAGTTCGCCTTGGCCAATTGCCGCTCCATGGCCTGCAAGTGGCTTTTCCACGGCGCGGGTTCAGGCTGGTTTTTCAGGTACTGAACGCCGCGCTCGAAGGCCAGACGCGCCTGACCGGGCTGTTCCTGACTCATCGCGTGCTGGCCCAGGTTGTTGAAGAACTCGATGTGCAGCAGCACCAGCAAGTTGCGGATCTCGCGAATCCATTGCTTGGCTTCGGACGTTTGCAGGAAACCGTCGTGGGCCGCTCGCGTCACCTGGCCGTGCATGGCTTCCAGCAGAAAGCGCACGTCCTTGGCCTTGGCTTCGGTTTGAATCGGGCTGGGCGGGTTGCTGACGGTGATCGCGTCGCCCTGCGCTACCAGGGCTTCCAGTTCAGACTGGCGCTCCTGAAGATTCGGGTTGTTCCTTTTTTCCAGAGCGAGCAGGCGTTTGACCACGTTCAGCTCCAGCCGAACCAGCAGCAGCTTCAACTGCGGCGTCATCAACTGACCGGGGAAGGTTTCGGACAGCTCGCTGCAGCGGCGTAGCCGGTCGTTGAGCTCGACCATGCTGCGCGCGCGCTCGACCTTTTTGCCTTCTGCGACATGATTCAGATAGCCCACCGCAATGAGGAGCACGATGCCTGCTACAACCAAGAAGGTGATAAAGAGTGGTGTCACCGCACAAGCCTCAATCAAGTAATTTGCGCGAGTGTAGTGGCTATCCACTATCGCGGGAAGGTGGTCCTGTCACTCCGCCTGATATTGCCCATGGCGGCTGACACGTGTGTATCGGCCGTCCTTTGCCTAAATAGAGGGCGAAGTCATTGATTTGAATATATTTTCACTGAGGGGTTGACGACCCCTATATCCATCCATAGAATGCGCGCCACTTGCAGCGTAAAGCACACAGCAGAGCGTAGCAGGGAGTGAATGTTGTAGCGTGTCCCCTTCGTCTAGTGGCCTAGGACACCGCCCTTTCACGGCGGTAACAGGGGTTCGAGTCCCCTAGGGGACGCCATTGCGGGAATAGCTCAGTTGGTAGAGCACGACCTTGCCAAGGTCGGGGTCGCGAGTTCGAGTCTCGTTTCCCGCTCCATTTTTAAGCAGCTTTGCTTTCGGGCGAAGTTGAGTGAAACCAGGAAGCGTCTTCGGATGTGTTTCTGGAACTGGAACACAACACCATGGTGTTTCCAGGCTGTGTCCCCTTCGTCTAGTGGCCTAGGACACCGCCCTTTCACGGCGGTAACAGGGGTTCGAGTCCCCTAGGGGACGCCATTTGCGGGAATAGCTCAGTTGGTAGAGCACGACCTTGCCAAGGTCGGGGTCGCGAGTTCGAGTCTCGTTTCCCGCTCCAAATTCTCAAAAACGCCGCTCAACAGAGCGGCGTTTTTGTGTGTGCGGGATTTACAACGCACACGCGCCTCAAATCGATTTTGTCCCGCTCATTCCACAGGCTTCCAAATTAGCCCGCTCCCTTAGCGCGCAGCTTGGGGATTGTTCTGACTGGCAGCTTGCTCGGCTGATGGCTCGGCGGCCAGGCGGATGGCATTGAAATCCGGGTCGAAGCCACGGGACACGTCGACGTGTTTGTTGAGGATGCCTTCGCGCTGGTAGATGTCCGCCGTATTCTGCAAGCCCTTGATGACGCCGTCATCGATGCTCACGCGTTCCATTTTCGTGTCCTGGTTGACGGCCAGATGCACGGCCAACGGCAGGCCGGTGACCTTGGTCTGGGCGGCGGCGTATTCGGCCGGGTGGGCGTTGGCCCAGCGGTAGGCGCGGTCGAGGCGCACCACGAAATCGTCCAGTTGCACGCGCTTGTCGGCGATGGCCTTGCTGGTGGCGGCGAGATAGGAATGGTTGGTCAGCAGGTCCGGCCCGTTGGGCAGGATCCGCGCGCCGTTCTGCGTGGCGACGGTGGTGTAGGGCGCCCACGTGGCCCAGGCGTCAGCGTCGCCGTTGTCGAGGATCAGCCGCGACTCGCTGGGTAACAGGTAAACGAAGTTCACGTCGCTGGTCTTCAGGCCGGCTTCGTTCAGCGCGCGAATCGCCAGGTAATGACCAATGGAGCCGCGACCGGTGACGATGCGCTTGCCTTTGAGGTCCGCAACCGAGTGGACCGGCGAGTCGTTGCGCACAATCAGCGCAGTCGTGTAGCGCCCACTGACGTGGGTAATGCTGATGACCTTCAACGCCGCACCGGCGCCCAGCGCAAAGACATACGGCGCGTCGCCCAGCGCGCCGACGTCGACGGCCCCCGCGTTCAGGGCTTCACCTAATGGCGACGCCGAGGGGAATTCGGAAAACTTGATCTCGTAGGGTACGTCCTTCAGCTCGCCGGACACCTCCAGCAGCACCTTCAGCGCGGACTTCTGGTTGGCGACGAGCAGCGGCTGGAGTGGCTCGGCGGCCTGTGTGGTCTGGCTGAATGATAATGCGAGCAGTGCGCCGAGTATCACGTGTCGGGCGCGGAGCAGGGGAGTGAAAGGGGCGGGCATGGTGCGTCTCTCCAGGCATGAAAAAGGGTTCTCGGCCTCCGCCTGGAGAAGGGGTCGGCAAGGGGATTGACCATATGCCGATAAGAAATGGAATAGAAGTATCTTTTGGTTATATTCTAATTATGTACTTTTGTGATTATCTAGCTTGACTCTATAAAAACATTGCATAGATATATTGAGGCAATGCGTTTTTTGCAGGAGCGGTTGCCCGTGAGTTGGCGGGCGTGCTTGCTGAATTTTCAGCGACTGGAACGCCGTTTTCGTCAGCAAGCTCACTCCTACAAGGGGAGGGAATGCAGCGTGGCTCAGATCACATAAAACCCGTGGGTCCCGTCGCGGCTCAATTGCTCGACCAGTCCATACTCCCAATCCAGATACGCCTGCATCGCCTCACGCGGCGCATCAGTGCCTTCATAAGGCCGGCGGTAGCGGTCAATGCGCGGGGAGGCCAGATGGCTCTCGCCGTGCTCAAGCTCAAAGCCTGCAGCCACCCAACTGGCGGTACCGTCTTTCAGCACAAACACCGGCTTGCCGGTCAGCGCTTCGACCTCCGGCACGGCCAGCCGCGCGAGTTTGCTGCTGCCGCAAGTGAGCACGTAACGCTCGGCCACCGGTGTGTTTTGCAGCGCGTTGGCGAGGTCGGCACGCAGTGTCCACCAGGCGCCGGGAATATGCTGCTTGACGTAGTGGGCGCTGGCAGTGAAATCCAGCACCGCCGCGCCACCGTGTTCGCGCCACTCGCGTAATGTCTGCGCGCTGATCTCCTCGACCTGCGGCGCGGGCGGACTCGGCGCGTTCCAGGCGCCTTCTTCGCTGAAATCCTCTGGGCGCAGGTCGTCCACCACGAACACCTCCCAGCCCAGTTGCGCGAGCCACGAAGCAGACATGTTTGCGCGCACGCCGTCGTCATCCAGCAACACGATCCGCGCGCCGCGCACGCTGGCGTAATGGTCAGTCTCCTGCACCAGCTGGCCGCCCGGCGTCGAACGGGCACCGGGCACATGGCCGGCTTCGAATTCCTCCGGCGTGCGCACATCGAACAGGTACGTCGTGCGAGTCGTCTCGGCCTGCCAGACCGGCAAGTCCCCGCGGCTGGCGCGTTTCACTCGCGCTTTGTCCGCCACGTTGCGCGCATCCGCCCGAGCGACTTCCCGGGTTGCATCACTGACCGGCGGGAAGCGCAGGGATTTCCCATGGTCCAGGGTCTGGCCGGCCAACAGCCAGCCAATCGTGCCATTGCGCAGGGCGGAAATCGGGTTGGGCAGGCCTGCATTCACCAGCGACTGCGTGCCAATGATGCTGCGCGTACGACCGGCGCAGTTGACGATGATTCGGGTCTTGGGATCGGGTGCCAGTTCGCGCGCGCGCAGCACCAGTTCGGCGCCGGGCACACTGACTCCGGAGGGAATGCTCATCGTCTGGTATTCATCGAACCGCCGCGCATCCAGCACCACCACGTCGGCCTTGGCGTCGAGCAACTGCTTGACCTCTTCGGCGGCCAGCGACGGCGTCTCGCGATGGTGCTCCACCAGTTCGCCAAACGCCTTGCTCGGCACATTGACGTCGATGAACACCTCGCCGCCGGCGTCGCGCCAGCCCTGCAATCCGCCTTCAAGCAGGCTGACGTCGCTGTAACCCAGGCCCTGAAAGCGCTGCAAGGCGCGTTCGGCCAGACCCTCGCCGTTGTCGTACACCGTCACGGCGGTGTCGCGCCGGGGGATGCGCGCGAGCACTTCCAGTTCCAGCTTCGACAAAGGGATGTTGGCGGCGAACAGCGGATGAGCTTCGGCGAAAGGGGCTTCTTCGCGAACATCGACCAGCGCGACTTCTTCATGGGCGAGCAGGGCGCGGCGGATGTCGGCGCAGGAACGGGTGTTATGGCTCATTGAGCTTGGTTCTCTTTGGACAGATCCCAGATGTTCGGGAGCAAGGCGTTGGAATAACCCGAGATGAACAGCTTTTCGCTGCCATCGGGCTGGTAAACGGCGCGCTTCACGGCGCCAATGTTGGCACCGTAGACATGAATGCTGACCGACACCTGATCGTCGAAGGCATTCCTGACCTGATGAATGTCGTTGCTGCGCGGCGACAAGGCCTCGACATGGCCGGGCTCCAGGCGGATCGCCGGGCCCTCCTGTTCCAGTCGGCCATCGGCGCTGCGGGCGAACCCCTGGGAATACTCGCCCCCGCGCAGCATGCCGATCAAGCCCCAGACGCGGTGGTCGTGAATCGGCGTGCTCTGGCCCGGTCCCCACACGAAGCTGACGACCGAAAAGCGCTGCCGTGAGTCGGCGTGCAACAGAAACTGTTGATAGCGCGTCGGATCGGGAACGGCAAACTCATCCGGCAGCCAGTCGTCATAGCTGACCAGTTGCCCCAGCAGCTTGCCACCCCGGGAAAGCAGGTCGCCTTCCCTCGGATTGCTATCGATCAGCTCGGCCAGCGCGCCGATGAACGCCCTGAGTCGTTCAGGGTGTCGGATGTGGGTCATGTCGGCTCCGGACACAGAAGAATGCTTAATATAAGCATAATTAAGCCGCCTAATATGCGATTCATTGATGATTAGGTTATAACCGAAACTTAGCTGATAACTGACTCACAGGTTGCTGGCCGTTCTGTGGCTAAACAGAGGCTATCCACAGCCTTCTGTGGCGATTATGATTTTTGCCTATCTTATTTCCCTTATTCCATGTGCGATCCGAATGAAAATTGATGACATCGATGCTTTCGTGGCGGTCATTCGCTGCCAGTCAATCAGCCATGCCGCTGAATCCCTGGACCTGACCCAGCCGGCCATCACGCGCCGGGTGCAGAATTTCGAGCAGGCACTGGGCGTCGAGTTGTTCGACCGTAATACCAAGCCGCTCAAGCCCACGGCAATGGGCAATCAGGTCTATCAGAAATGCCTGGCGATCCTGCGGGAAATGGACTCGTTACGCGAACTCGTTGCCAGCGACACGCCGCCCACCGGATTGCTCAGACTGGGCGTGCCGCAAACCATCGGCGACGTCGTGCTGCTGGATGCGCTGAAACACCTGCGCGGCCAATTTCCCGACCTGCGCGCCCAAGTGATTACCGGTTGGGGCAGCCACCTGATTGGCAAAATCGAGAACGGCGAACTGGACGCAGCGGCGGCGCTGTTCCCTGCGGGCAAGATATTCCCCGAAGGCATCGTTGGCGAGTCCATCGGCAAGATGGAGCTGGTGGTGGTCTGCGCCAAGAGCGTGCTGCCGAAAAAGCCGGTGAAACTGGCCGACTGCTACGCGCTGGGCTGGGTGCTCAACCCCGACGGCTGCGGTTTCCGTGCCGGGCTGCAACGGACGCTGGCTGACCAGGGGTTGAGCCTGAAGGTCAATCTGGAAACCTTCGGCACCGAGCTGCAACTGGGGCTCGTCGCCGACGTCATGGGCTTGGGTCTTGTGCCGCGTCAATTGCTGGAGCGCAGCGTTCATCGCGATTCACTGGCGGTCATGCCGCTCAAGGATTTCAAGCCGGTGATGGATCTGTGGCTGATCTACCCGCGCTTCCTCGGCAACTTGCAGGCGCCGGTGGCGTCCTTCGGTCGTGTGGTGGCGCAAGCGCTGGAGCAGGAGCGGGATGCGGCTTGAGGGCTGTGACGGTTTCGGCCTGAAGGAGACAGTCAGCGGTCCGCCCGATCCCGCAGGGCTTCCAGAAGCAAACGAAAAGCCGGTTTGTGTTGGCGCCGGCTTGGGTAGTAGAGGTGATACCCGGTGACGGTCTCAGTCCAGTCCTCCAGCAACCGCACCAGGCGACCTTGTGCCAGATCCTGCTCAACCAGGTGCTCCGGGAAGTAACCCAGTCCGGCACCCGCCCTGACAAAATCACGCATGAGCCAGATGTTGTTACTCACCAGATGCCCGTCGGCGCGTACTTTGATTTCTCTCCCGTTTTTGGCGAAAGGCCAAGCCCACAATCCTCCCGAGGTGGGCTGGCGCAGGTTGATACAGGCGTGCTCGGTCAGGTCCTGTGGCGTCAGTGGTTTAGCGCGGTGTTCCAGATAGGCGGGGGCGGCCACCAAGGCCATGCGAAAATCCCCGCCGATGGGCAGGCTGATCATGTCCTGAGCCAGCTGTGCGCCCAGGCGGATACCGGCATCGAAGCGCTCGGCGACGATGTCCACCAAGGCGTAGCTGTCGTTGATCTCAACCTTGATGCCTGGATAGTCGGTCATCAATTGCAGCGCAGCCGGTGCAAGCACCAGATGGGTTGCGTGCTCCAGAGAGGTGATGCGCAGACTGCCGGCCGGCGTTCCGCTGAGTTCGCTCAGCTCGTTCAGCCCTGACTCGATCCCGTCAAAATGCGGCCCGATGCGGTCGATCAAGCGCGCCCCGGCTTCGGTCGGCGCGACGCTGCGGGTACTGCGTGTCAGGAGTTGCACGCCCAGGCGCGATTCCAGTTTGGTAATGGTGCGGCTCAGCGCAGGTTGGGAAACGCCAAGCTGCGCCGCCGCTTTGGTAAAACTGCCTTCACGGGCGACCCGCAGGAGGGCCACCAGATCAGTTACGGTGTCGCGCACAATTAATGCTCTGCGGTTATAGGTCTATTCCAACCATACCATCTAATCATTTGTAGGAAGGATGGCTAGAGTGTCGCCTTCGCTTCGCGGCGCTTTCAGGAATCATCTTTTCCATGAGTAAACAAACATTCGATGTGATCATTTTCGGCGCCACGGGTTACACCGGTCGGCTGGTCGCTGAATACCTCTTCGCTCAATACGGCGTTGACGGCCCTGTTAAGTGGGCAATTGCCGGTCGCAGCTTGAGCAAGCTGGAAGCCATTCGGGACAGTTGGGCAAACGCCGCAGCGCTGCCGCTGATCGTGGCCGATGCCCGGGACCGTGCGTCCGTGCGCGACATGGTCGCCACGACCCGGGTGGTGATCACCACCGCAGGGCCGTTTTCGGTCTACGGCTCTGACCTGGTGGCCGCCTGCGCCGAGTCGGGGACGGACTACGTTGACCTCTCCGGGGAGATCCCCTGGATTGCCCGGATGATCGGCAGCCATCAGGCCCAAGCCCAGGCATCGGGCGCGCGACTGGTGTTCTCCTGTGGTTTCGATTCGGTGCCGTTCGACCTCGGCGTATGGTTCACCCAGCAGCAGGTCATGAAGAAGTTCGCTCGCTACGCACCTCGGATCAGGGGGCGGGTGCGCAAGATGCAAGGCGTGCTGTCGGGTGGCACGTTCCTGAGTGTCGACGCTGTGGTTGCAGCGGCGGCGCAGGATCCTGCTCTCGGTGAACTGGTGGCCGATCCATTTGCCTACACACCAGGATTCAGAGGCGTCGAGCAACCTGATGATCAGACCCCTTACAGGGATGAACTGGCGCAGACCTGGGTCGGGCCTTTCATCATGTCGGGCATCAATTCCAAGGCGGTGCATCGCACAAACTTGCTGGAAGGGCACCTGTGGGGCACGTCCTTTCAGTACGACGAAATGCTGATGCTCAGTGCGCAGCCGAGCGACGACGATGAGCCTGGTCTGGCGGGCTTCTCCTTTAATGAGGGCGGTCATCCTCAACCGGGGCAAGGGCCGACACAGAATGAGCTTGAGGCGGGCTTTTATGACGTGCTGTTCATCGCTGAACTGGCCGATGGTCAGGTGCTCAAGGCATCCGTGAGTTGCGACGAGGACCCGGGCTACCTGTCGACATCCAAGATGTTGGCCGAGTCAGCGATGGCGCTGGCGTTCGATGTAACACGTGAGGAGACCCCGGGCGGTTGCTGGACGCCCGCGGCGGCGCTGAATGAAGCGCTGCTCAAGCGCCTGACGGAGAAAGCCGGGCTGAGGTTTACCGTCGAGGGTTGATTCGATGGGCCGCTAAAAAGGCTGAATGTCTTTGACGTTCAGCTTTCAGAGTCTTTAGCTCTCTCAACAATTAGCCTAGTCAACAAAAGGTGTCCCATGAATGTGCCAAACCGCATGAACTACATCGAGATCACCGAACCCGGTGGCCCCGAAGTATTGAAGATAATGCAGGCCGATGTGCCAACGCCGGGTGATCATGAGTTGCTGATCCGGGTTCACGCCGCCGGCATCAATCGTCCTGATGTCATACAGCGTTCTGGCAAGTACCCGATGAAACCCGGCATGACCCCTGTGCCCGGGCTGGAAGTGGCCGGTGAGGTCGTCGCGGTTGGCGCAAAGGTGGCCGACTTCAAGCTGGGCGACAAGGTATGTGCGCTGACCAATGGCGGTGGTTACGCCGAATACTGCGTTGTGGCAGCGACTCAATCACTACCTGTCCCGGACGGCGTGGACATGATTCAGGCCGCCGCCATTCCGGAAACATTCTTCACCGTATGGGCCAATCTGTTCGAATTGGGCCAGGCCCGAAAGGGCGGCACCGTGTTGATCCATGGCGGCACCAGCGGCATCGGCACTACTGCGCTCATGCTGTGCAAGGCCTTGGGGATCAAGGCTTTTGCAACGGCCGGCAGCCAGGAAAAGTGCGACCGGATCCGCGCACTGGGTGGCGAAGCGATCAATTACCGCGAGGTGGACTTCGCTGAGGAGATCGCGCGGCAAACCCAGGACAAGGGCGTAGACGTGATTCTCGACATCATGGGCGGAAGCTATTTCGAGAACAACGTGGCGTCACTTGCACGACGTGGTCGACTGGTCGTTATCGGTTTTCTGGGCGGCAGCTCCGTCAAGGACTTCAATCTGCTGGCGTTGATGGAAAAGCAAGGCTCGGTGACAGGGTCGATGATGCGTTCGCGTAGCGCGGAGGAAAAAGCCGAGATTGCTCGCGCCGTACATACCAATGTCTGGCCGTTGCTCAAGCAAGGCGAGTGCCTGCCTATCATTGACCGGATTTTTCCTCTCGCCGACGCAGCACAAGCGCATCAGCGAATGGAACAGGGTGACCATGTCGGCAAAATCGTGCTGAAGGTGGTGTGAACGTGAATCGCCCGGTGCGTGTCATTGACTGCCCCGCCGGGCGTTGTTCATTTTCTGTTTGAGGTGCCATGGTTGGCTTGGGGCGACCGGCTTCTCTGTACGCTTCAAGCTCCATGCAGAGCGACTGCGCTGGCCTCAAGCATCTTCTGAACGCCCGCAGAGCCTTTGCTCACGGAAAGTCGATAATGGCCACTGCTGGCCCGCGAACCAACTGCCGCTTTGCCTATCACAGCTGTTGCCGCCCACTCTGGCGGCAGCTCAGGGAGCGTTTCAATGGCAGATCAACAAAAGGTTTTCTGGTACGGCACCGCGGGTAAGGATGAATTTTTCAGTTCCTTCGATCTCAATGTTATCTACGGCGGTGCTGGCGACGATTACATCGAGGGTCGAGGTGACAGCGTACTGATCGGCGGGGCTGGTTCGGACAGTTTCTACGCCTATGGAAACGCCGTACTGCGCTATGCGTCCATCAGCGACAGTAGCGGCTCGCATGTCGACTACATCGATTATTTCGATAAGGCTGATCGCCTTGACCTGACCGCGCTAGGCATTTCCGGCATTGGTGACGGCACACACGGAACCGTTCAGATCGTCAGCAATACAGATGACGGCTATTATCGGACGATTCTCAGAAGCTACGATGTCGATGAAAGCGGCAACCGGTTCGAACTGCTCCTGAGTGGCGATTACACCCTGACCAACGCCAACTTCCAGCGCCTGATTGCCGGCAGTGATTCGGGCGACAGCGTTGTCGGCACCTCGGCTGGCGCAGAAACCCTGATGGGCTACGAGGGTCGCGATACCATGACTGGCCTGGCCGGCGATGATCGTCTGGTGGGGGGCGGGGGCGGCGATACCCTCACTGGCGGCACCGGCGCCGACGAGTTCGTATTCAGTTCCGTGTCCGACAGCATCCGCACCTCGACAGGTTTTGCGCACACTGCCGGTCGGGATCTGGTCACTAATTTCAATGCAGCTGAGGGCGACCTCGTGGATCTGTCCAGCCTGGGGTTCAGCGGCCTGGGCAATGGCTTCAATGGCACTCTGAAGGTTGTGGTCAATGGCGCAGGTACGCAGACAGCCTTGAAGTCGCTGGAAGCCGATGCTGACGGCAATCAGTTTGAAATCCTGTTCAGCGGCAATCTCAGGGCCGATCTGAATCGCGACACGGTGGATTTCGGCAACACCAGCGGGCCCAAGATCGTCAATACGATGACCCGCGATAACATGGATGTGCTCGGCACCGGCGGCAATGACGTCTTGGCCGGCGGCGTGGGCGATGATCAGATGGTGGGTTTTCAGGGCAACGACATCATAAACGGGGGCGCTGGTAACGACGTCATGGCCGGTGGCATGGGCAAGGACACACTCACCGGTGGCAGCGGCCTTGATGACTTCGTTTATTACCGCATGACCGACAGCTATCGCACGGCGGACGTCAGTCATTCGGACCTTATCACCGACTTTGAAAGCGGAGACCGTCTGTTCATTCTCGATCTGGGGTTCGACCGCACGGGCGATGGACGAAATGGCACCTTGAAGCTCGACTACAACGAAGACCAGGACAGGACCTACCTGCGCTCCTTTGAAGCCGATGCAGACGGGCGTTTCTTCCAGATTGCA
This sequence comes from Pseudomonas sp. W2Oct36, assembly GCF_041060465.1. Taxonomy (NCBI): domain Bacteria; kingdom Pseudomonadati; phylum Pseudomonadota; class Gammaproteobacteria; order Pseudomonadales; family Pseudomonadaceae; genus Pseudomonas; species Pseudomonas sp. W2Oct36. The sequence goes on along the minus strand of NZ_JAUERW010000004.1, from coordinate 162,217 downwards.
CTGAGCGGCAACCACACAAGCGTTCCGGTCCTCTATGACGGCCTTTATCTGGATGAACCGCTGATTGCTATTGTCGGCATCAATCCAGCCGAGCCTGCGCCTGTGTAACCTGTTTGCCCGACGACAGTTCAATAGGGCGGCGTCTTATCCGGCGCGTAGTCAGCAGACCGGGGCCTGCTGAATACGCGGGGCTTAGCGGGAATCGAGAGCCACGGCCGCCGTTCACGCGACCTTTTCGTTCTTATCCTGCTCACGCCGCGCGACCAGTTCGCGCGTCAGCGGGATCAGCTTTTTGCCGTAATCCACCGCATCTTCTAGCGGATCAAAACCTCGAATCAGAAACGTCGTGATCCCCAGGTCGTAATAATCTAGCAGCGCCTCGGCCACTTGCTCTGCGGTACCCACCAACGAGGTGGAGTTGCCTTTCGCGCCGAGCAGTCCGGCAATGCCGGTCCACAAGCGTTTGTCCAGACGCGCACCTTGGGCCGCTGCTTCCAGCAAACGCCGCGAGCCTTCATTCGGCGGCTCATGTCGCTCCAATCCCGACGCTTGGGCCAACGCCTTCGCCCGCTCAAGAATATCGTCCGCACGCGCCCAGGCCTTTTCCTCCGTCTCCGCCAGAATCGGCCGTAACGACAAACTGAAACGTATTGTCCGGCCGTGTTTTGCGGCTTCGGCCCGCACTTGCTTGACGATGTCTCTTACTTGCTCGTAGGTCTCGCCCCAGAGGGCATAGACATCGGCATGCTTACCGGCGACTTCCAGCGCAGCCTGAGAGGCACCCCCGAAATACAGCGGAATGTGAGGCTGCTGCGGCGACTTGACCAACGAATGAGCGCCCTCGAACCGGTAGTAATCACCCTGATGATCGAACGGCTTGTCGGCCGTCCATTCCTGGCGCACCACGCCGAGGTACTCGTCCGTGCGGGCGTAACGCTCATCCTTGCCAATGAGACTGCCGTCAGCGCGCAGCTCCTGATCGTCCCCGCCGGTAATGATGTGCACCGCAATACGCCCGCCAGTGAACACATCCAGCGTAGCGAATTGCCGAGCGGCGACGGTGGGGGAAATAAAGCCCGGACGATGGGCCACGAGGAACTTCAACGTACGCGTAACACTCGCCGCATAAGACGCCACGAACGCACTGTCCGGGCTGTTGGAATGGTAGGCAACCAGTGCCCGATCAAACCCCGCCTCTTCATGGGCTCGGGCGACTTTCTCCACGTACTCAGGCTGAACGGCCGGCCCGCTGCGGGGATGAATTTCCGATCCGGGCTGGGTAGCGATATAACCGATGAACTCGACGCTCATGACAACTCCTTGCACTGATGGGCAAACCGACGCGAGAGGACACGCGGGAGCAAGTCAGCAACATAGGGGCAAGCGGAGGGTCTGTGAAATTCGATTTGGCGCTAAGCTAATTATAAAAAAAATGCATTTAGCGGATCGGTAAGATCAGGGAATCTTTTATAAAGTGGAAGTATTACTGCCGGTTCAGAGTGACGCGGAGCGTCAAGGGATGCATTCCCACGGAGAGCGGGGGAACGATCAATTTGCGGCACCCGCACTGGCCTCTTCCCGGCTAAAGCCGGTCCTACAAAATGAGCGCAGTCAGTAGGACCGGCGACGCTCCCTGTAGGACCGGCTTTAGCCGGGAAGCCGTTGATCTGCTCCACGCTTTGATCTTCATACATAAATATCCCAGACACCGCAGAACGCGACTTGGGTGCAGGCCGAACGCAGACGATGCGCAGTGGGCCGAGCCGCATGGATGCGGCGAGAGCGCCGTCAGGACATGGATGTCCGTTCGGCGCGGGCCCACGGAGCGTCGTCGGAGTGAGGGAACCCGACGAAGTCGGGCCAAACCGAGAGCAGGCACTTTTGGTTACTTTTAGTGCTTTTTAAAAGTAACTCGCCGAAGGCGAAACAGAGGCCGTTAGGCTGACGCCTTTGATCTTGGCGTCATAAGCCACGCCGCATGACGGCCGGGGACAGATTAATTTACGGTGAAGCGCTGTAAATAAATCAGTCCCCTCAATGCTATTGATCCGGATAGCTTCAGATCAATGCTTGGACTCAGACTGCGACATCGCCAACAACTGCTTCTCCTGATTCCAGTCGAACGGCTCCTCGTTCTCCATCGCCTCAAACCGACGCTCCTCCAGCGCCGTATACAAATCAATCTCATCATCCGGCATGAAATGCAGACAATCGCCGGCGAAAAACCACAACAAATCCCGCGGCACCAAATGCGCAATCTGCGGATAACGCTGAATCACCTGACACAACAAATCCTGCCCCAGATACTGACTCTCGATCGGATCAGCCGGCAACAGCGTCAGCAACTCATCGTAACGCTCCAGAAACAGCGCATGACTTTCCTCGGGGACCTGCTCGGCCTCTCCCAGCGCGACCAGGATGCCGCGCAAATGCAACAGCTGATTCATGATGTGGTCGAGATTGGCGTCGGCCATGATGAAACCCTCAGAGACAAAAACAGGCGCGGGAGTATAGATCCCCCCGCCGCCTGCGGCTATCTCAATGCCACAACCCGGCCAGATACCGATGGCCTGCCTCAGTGAGGGCCAGGTGGGCAAAAGTGCGGTCGGGACTGGGCAGACGGGTGACAAAGCCCATCATCAGAAGGGTTTGCAGGGTGGGTGTCGGCTTGCCGCTGTAAAGATCCTCCCCCGAGGCAATTTCAGAGAGCAGGCAGCGATGAGTCAGGCGTTGGTCAATCATGGTGCGTCCCCTTGGGTTTTTCTTGTTGTTACCAAGGAGTGTAGGACAATTCACCAGAGCGGTGTATGTAGACGTAAGTCGCGGGCAGCGCCTGTAGGAGCGCGCTTGCCCGCGAATGTTGGCTTGTCAGCTAACGTTTATGGTGCTGACCCACCGCAATCGCGGGCATGCGCGCTCCTACAGGGTTTGCCTCAATTAATCAGCGGATTTTACCTTCGGTGGCAACCAGCTCTTCCTTGTCGAAATCATCCACATCAATCACCTTGCGTCGCGCCGTTTCTGCCGCGCGCAACGTTTCCGCTTCCGCCGCCTGCAACACGCCTGCGCTCAGGGCTGCACCGATCAGATGCTCACCCCCCGCCGGCTTGACCTGACCGCTTTTCACCGCGTGATGGAGTTTGCTGCGGATAGCCTTGGCGCCGCTGAGCAAGTCGCTCGCGTGCTGCAATGCGCCGACCGGATCTTCTGCGTCAGTCGGGCGATAGCAACCGGCAAGCACTGATTCCAACGCCGGATCGCCTTTGGCGCGGCCAAGAATTTCCGCGACCTGGGCATCGAGCCTGTCCGAAGGCCCTTTGTGACGACGGCCGAACGGGAACACGATCACTCGCAGCAATCCACCTAGAATGCGGTTCGGGAAATTGCTCAGCAGCTCATCCAGCGCGCGCTCCGACTCACCCAGCGCTTCTTCCATGGACCAGCAAAACAGCGGCGCCAGCGCTTCGGTGTAATCCAGATCGTGGTAACGCTTGAGGGCGGCGGACGCCAGGTACATGTGGCTCAGCACATCGCCCAGCCGCGCCGACAGACGCTCGCGGCGTTTCAGCTCGCCGCCCAGCAACATCATGCTCAGATCAGCCAGCATCGCGAACGCCGCCGCCTGACGGTTCAGCGCGCGGAAATAACCTTGACTCAGCCGGTCGCCCGGCACGCTTTCGAAATGCCCAAGGCCCAGGTTCAACACCAGCGTACTGGCCGCGTTACGCACGGCGAAACCAATGTGTTGCATCAGCAGGCCGTCGAATTCCACCACCGCCCGGTCCTGATCCTTGCGGCCGGCGAGGGCCATTTCCTTCAGCACGAACGGGTGGCAGCGAATGGCGCCCTGACCGAAGATCATCAGGTTACGCGACAGAATGTTCGCGCCTTCCACGGTGATAAAGATCGGCGCGCCTTGCCACGAGCGACCCAGGTAATTGTTCGGGCCCATGATGATGCCCTTGCCGCCGTGCACATCCATGGCGTGGGTGATGCACTCACGGCCGCGCTCGGTCAGGTGGTATTTAAGGATCGCCGACAGCACCGAAGGCTTCTCGCCCAGGTCCACCGCATTGGCGGTCAGGATGCGCGCGCTGTCCATCAGCCAGGCGTTGCCGCCGATGCGCGCGAGGGATTCCTGAATCCCTTCGAACGCTGCCAACGGTACGTTGAACTGCTCGCGCACCTGGGTGTACTGGCCGGTGACCAGGCTGGTGAACTTCGCAGCGCCGGTACCGACTGCAGGCAGAGAAATCGAACGCCCGACCGACAGGCAATTCATCAGCATCATCCAGCCTTTGCCGAGCATGGCCTGGCCGCCGATCAGGTATTCCAGCGGAATGAACACATCCTTGCCCGAGTTCGGGCCGTTCATGAACGCCGCGCCCAGTGGCACATGACGACGACCGATTTCCACACCGGCGGTGTCGGTTGGAATCAGCGCCAGGCTGATGCCCAAGTCTGTTTCGTCACCGAGCAGATGCTCAGGGTCGTAGGCCTTGAAGGCGAGGCCGAGCAGGGTGGCGACAGGGCCCAGGGTGATGTAGCGCTTTTCCCAGTTCAGGCGCAGGCCGATGACTTCCTCACCTTCCCACTGGCCCTTGCAGATGATCCCGGTGTCGGGCATCGCCCCTGCGTCGGAGCCGGCCAGCGGTCCGGTCAGGGCGAAGCACGGGATCTCGTCGCCTCGGGCCAGGCGTGGCAAGTAGTGATTCCGCTGCTCGTCGGTGCCGTAATGCAGCAGGAGCTCTGCCGGGCCCAGTGAATTGGGCACCATCACGGTGGAGGCCAGATCGCCGCTGCGGGTCGCCAGCTTCATCGCCACTTGCGAGTGGGCGTAGGCCGAGAAGCCTTTGCCGCCGTATTCCTTGGGAATGATCAGCGCGAAGAAGCCATGTTCTTTTATATGCGCCCAGGCTTGCGGCGGCAGGTCCATGGCCTGACCGATTTCCCAGTCGCTGACCATGGCACAGAGTTCTTCGGTCGGGCCGTCAAGGAAGGCCTGCTCTTCGTCGGTCAGTTTGCTCTTTGGGTAGCTGAGCAGCGTGTTCCAGTCCGGACGGCCGCTGAACAGCTCGCCATCCCACCACACCGTGCCAGCGTCAATGGCGTCGCGCTCGGTGGCGGACATCGGCGGCAGCACTTTCTGAAACCACGAGAACATCGGCGCACTGAAGTGCTTGCGGCGCAGGTCCGGCAACGCCAGCAGCAACGCGACGCCCAGCCACAACACCCATGGAATGACCATCCAGCCATGGGCATGGCTGAACGCGCCCATTGCCAGCAGGTACACCGCGACGATGCCCAGGGCGGGGAAGGGCGCAATTCTGCGATGGGGCAGCCAGGCCACGCCAACCACCAACACTACGATCCACAGCAACAACATAAACAGCCCTCCATGATGACGGCGCGATAAGCGCAACCGGCTGCGCAGTCGACCGCTCTGGCCCGCGCATCGATAGTGACCCCGTGCTACCAAGGGAGTTCGGGGGCTGGCCGATGCGCAGGAAGTTGTGGCTTGAACACCCGCATCCCGGAGTAGACTGTGGCCCGCCGCAAACGCCACTCATCGCTCGTTGACCACACGGAGAATGACAACATGTTGAAGATCTGGGGCCGCAAGAACTCGTCCAATGTGCGCAAGGCATTGTGGATCGCCGAGGAACTGGGGCTCGATTACGAGTCGCTGAATGCCGGCGGCGCTTTCGGTATCAACGATCAGCCCGAGTACCTGGCGAAGAACCCCAACGGCGTGGTGCCGATGATCGAAGACGGCGAGTTCGTGCTGTGGGAGTCCAACACCATCGTTCGCTATCTGGCGGCGCAATACGCGCCTGACTCGTCTCTGTATCCCGGCAACCCCAAGCTACGTGCCCAGGCTGAGAAATGGATGGACTGGACCACCTCGACGCTGGCCGGTCCTTTCCGTCCGGTCTTCTGGGGCGTATTGCGTACCCCCGCCGAGCAGCAGGACTGGACGCAGATCAATGCGGCTAAAGCCGAAGTCGAGCGCCTGCTGGTCATCGTCGATGCAGCCCTGGCGCGTCAGCCGTATCTTTCGGGCGATGAATTCGGCGTGGGCGACATCCCCCTCGGCTGCTTCGCTTATCCCTGGTTCGAAATGCCGATTGAACGTCGCGAGCTGCCCCACCTCAAAGCCTGGTACGAACGTTTGCAACAGCGTCCGGCGTATCGAAAGGCCGTCATGACCGCGCTGACCTGAGTTCAGCCCGTGTCGAGTTAATACTGACTATCAATCGATGTCGCTGTACTTGGGCGGCATCGGGACGCAACATTGCGGCCACTGCATTTGAAGTGATGTGTTGCGCCTGACATTCCGGCTGCGCGGCGCCGTCAATGTCAGCGCCCCCTGTGATCGGCCTTATCGGCCCGGCAACTGCACGTTCGTATTCGTTTATCTTCCTTTTCATTTTATTGGTGTGTGTTCAGTCATGAGTTCAGCTCTGTCCATCCGGCAGCTAACCAAGACCTACGGCAACGGTTTCCAGGCCCTCAAGGGCATTGATCTGGACGTCGCCGAGGGTGATTTCTTCGCATTGCTCGGCCCCAATGGCGCCGGCAAATCCACCACCATCGGGATCATGTCGACGCTGGTCAACAAAACCAGCGGCACCGTGAACATCTTCGGCCACGACCTTGATCGCAACCCGGCGCAGCTCAAGCGCTCGATCGGCGTGGTGCCGCAGGAATTCAATTTCAACCAGTTCGAGAAGACTTTCGACATTGTCGTGACCCAGGCGGGCTATTACGGCATTCCGCCGAAGATCGCCAAGGAACGCGCCGAGCAGTACCTGACCCAGCTGGGCTTGTGGGACAAGCGCGACTCGCCTTCACGTTCGTTGTCCGGCGGCATGAAGCGCCGTCTGATGATCGCTCGCGCGTTGATCCACGAGCCGCGTCTGTTGATCCTCGACGAGCCTACCGCGGGCGTTGATATCGAGCTGCGCCGTTCGATGTGGACCTTCCTCACCGAGCTGAACGAGAAGGGCATCACCATCATCCTCACCACCCATTACCTGGAGGAGGCTGAGCAGCTGTGCCGCAACATCGGCATCATCGACCACGGCACGATCATCGAAAACACCAGCATGAAGACGCTGCTCAACAAGCTGCACGTCGAGACCTTCCTGCTGGACCTTCGCGACCCGCTGCAGGCCGCGCCTCAGCTCAATGGCTACCCGGTGAAGCGGGTAGATAACCAGACACTCGAGGTGCAGGTCGACAAGACCATCGGCATCACGTCGCTGTTTAGCCAGCTGTCGCTGCAGAACATTCAGGTGTTGAGCCTGCGCAATAAAACCAATCGCCTTGAGGAGCTGTTCGTGGGTCTGGTCGAGAAGAATCTGGCGAAGGTGGCGATATGAGCTCGGAGCTGCGCCCCAACCTGATCGCCCTGAACACCATCGTTTATCGTGAGGTCCGGCGCTTCATGCGGATCTGGCCGCAGACCCTGCTGCCACCGGCGATCACCATGGTTCTGTACTTCGTGATCTTCGGCAACTTGATCGGCCGGCAGATCGGCGACATGGGTGGCTTCACCTACATGCAGTACATCGTGCCCGGGCTGATCATGATGTCGGTGATCACCAATTCCTACGGCAACGTGGTCTCGAGCTTCTTCGGCGCCAAGTTCCAGCGTTCGGTTGAAGAGTTGATGGTTTCGCCGGTGTCGCCCCACACCATCCTGATCGGTTACACCATCGGCGGCGTGCTGCGCGGGCTGGCGGTGGGGGTGATTGTCACGATGCTGTCGATGTTTTTCACCGATTTGCAGGTGCATCACCTGGGGATCACGATCATTGTGGTGCTGCTGACCGCGACGGTTTTCTCCCTGCTGGGCTTCATCAACGCCGTCTTTGCGCGCAATTTCGATGATATTTCCATCATCCCGACTTTTGTGCTGACGCCGTTGACCTATCTGGGTGGGGTGTTCTACTCGATCAACCTGCTGCCGCCGTTCTGGCAGACCGTGTCGCTGGCCAACCCGGTGCTGCACATGGTCAACGCCTTCCGCTTCGGCATTCTCGGTGTGTCGGACATCAAGATCAGCATTGCCTTGGCTTTCATGGTCGTCGCGACCATCGTGCTGTACCTGGGCTGCGCGCGGCTGCTGGTGAGCGGACGCGGGATGCGTCAGTAAGTCGCCGCATACTGTGGGAGTGGGCATTTCACTCCCACATGGTGAGTTCCAATGTGGGAGCAAGCTCACTCCCAGATGTTTTGTTGTGTCCTTGCTATCGGCGTTGAGCCTTGCGACGCCGCCACTGCCGTCCGACCCACCAGCGCCAATACGCCATCGTCCCGAAATACCCCGCCACGCCCAGCACAATTCCCGCCACTACCGATCCCAGCAAAAACGGCTGCCACAAGGTCGACAGCTGTCCACTGATCCAGTCCCAGCTCAGCTCGTCCGGGAAATGCCGCGGCGGCAAGCCCATTAACAGCGCGCCGATTTTATAGGTGCAATAGAACACCGGCGGCATCGTCAGCGGGTTGGTCAGCCAGCACAGACTGACAGCGATCGGCATGTTGGCCCGCACCCAGATCGCCAGCACAGCGGCCAGCAGCATCTGCAACGGCATCGGCATCAAGGCGGCGAACATCCCGATCCCCATTGCGCGCGCCACGGAGTGTCGATTGAGGTGCCAGAGGTTGGGGTCGTGCAGAAGAGCGCCAAGAAAGCGTAAGGATTTGTGTTCCCGGATGCTGTTCGGATCGGGCATGTACCGCTTGATCAGGTGGCGTGGCATACGGGAATCCGGCGAGGTGGGCGGGAAATTCGGGGAAGTATGCACGGATAGTCGCAAACGCAAATTCAGACTTTGTGACAATTAATAAACGCGAGGGCCGGGGCATCAGCTAAGCCATGGAAGTCGATTTCGCCCGCAGACAAGGAAAGCCTCATGCGCACAGGGATGCTCGCGCTTGCACTCGGATTGCTGACGTTGCGTTTTTTGCCCGCATTACCGCCGGTCTGGTTGCTGCTGCTGATGCCCGTGGTCGCGCTGATGCTGCTGCCGTTTCGCACCTACCCCCTGGCGTTTTACCTGTTCGGCCTGACGTGGGCCTGTGTGTCGGCCTCGTCCGCGCTGGACGATCGGCTGGCCGAGCGCCTCGACGGGCAGACACTTTGGCTGGAAGGACGCGTCGTCGGCCTGCCCCAGACCCTCGACGGCGTGGTGCGGTTTCAGCTGGAGGATCCGGTTTCACGGCGCGCGCGGCTGCCGGAGCAGATCCGCGTTGGCTGGTACGGCGGTCCGCCGATCAGCAGCGGCGAGCGCTGGCGTCTGGCCGTCAAACTCAAGCGGCCGGGCGGGCTGGTCAATCCCGGCGCGTTTGATTACCAGGCGTGGCTGCTGGCCCAGCGTATTGGCGCCACCGGCACCGTGGTGGACGGCCAGCTGCTTGAGCCGGCGCGGGACAACTGGCGCGACGGGATTCGCCAGCGCCTGCTCAGTGTGGATGCCCAGGGCCGACAGGGCGGGTTGGCCGCCCTGGTGTTGGGCGACGATTCCGGACTGAGCGCCGCCGATTGGCAAGTCCTTCAGGACACCGGCACCGTTCACCTATTGGTCATTTCCGGGACGCACATCGGCTTACTCGCCGGTTTGCTTTACGGCCTCGTCGCAGGACTGGCTCGATGGGGGGTATGGCCGCCGTTTCTGCCCTGGCTGCCCTCGGCCTGCATCGCGGCGTTCGCGGGGGCGCTGGCGTACGGCGTGCTGGCAGGCTTTGAAGTGCCGGTCCAGCGGGCCGTCATCATGCTGGGTCTGGTGCTGCTGTGGCGTCTGCGCTTCCGTCATCTGGGCACCACGTGGCCGCTGTTGCTGGCGCTGAACCTGGTGCTGATCGCCGAGCCTCTCATCACGCTACGCCCCGGCTTTTGGCTGTCGTTCCTGGCGGTGGGTATCTTGATGCTCATTTTCAGCGGGCGACTCGGGCGGTGGAGCTGGTTGCAGAGCTGGACCCGCGCACAATGGCTGATCGCGTTGGGCCTGTTGCCGGTGCTGCTGGCGCTGAGCCTGCCGGTGAGCGTGAGCGGCCCGGTCGTCAATCTGCTCGCGGTGCCGTGGGTGAGCGTGCTGATTTTGCCCCTGGCGTTGATTGGTACGCTGCTGCTGGCGATTCCGCCACTGGGGGAAAGCCTGCTGTGGCTGGCAGGCGGCGCAATGGACGGCCTGTTTCGCTGGCTGACGTTCATGGCCGGTCTCGCCCCCGCCTGGACCGGTCCGCAGGTGCCGATGTGGGTCTGGCCGGTGAGCCTGCTCGGCGCTTTGCTGCTGTTGCTGCCCAAAGGCCTGCCGATGCGCCCGTTGGGCTGGCCCCTGCTGTTGCTGTGCATCTTCCCGCCGCAGAAAACCGTGCCCATGGGGCAAGTCGACGTGCTGCAGCTGGACGTGGGGCAGGGCCTCGCCATTCTACTGCGCACCCGCGACCACGCATTGCTGTATGACGCGGGGCCGCGCTTCGGTGATTTCGATATCGGCGAGCGCGTGGTATTGCCGGCCATTCGGCGCGCCGGAATCAGACAGCTTGATACGCTGCTGCTCAGTCATGCCGATTCCGACCATGCCGGTGGTGCTGCCGCCGTTCGCAAAGGCCTGCCGGTTGCACGTGTGCTGGCGGGTGACGTAGGGCGCATGCCTGCCGAGTTGTCGGCCGAGTCCTGTCGTAACGGGGAAACATGGACGTGGGATGAAGTCATTTTCTCCACCTGGATTTGGGAGCACGCCGCCGTGGGCAATCAGGCCTCCTGCGTGCTGAGCGTCGAGGCCAATGGCGAGCGGCTGTTGCTCACCGGAGATATCGACGTGGCGGCAGAACGCGCGATGCTCGACGACAGCTTCAACGTCAGCGCCCACTGGCTTCAGTCCCCTCACCACGGCAGCCGCAGTTCTTCGTCACGGGCGTTTCTGCGCGCGGTGGGTGCACGCGGTGTGCTGATTTCCCGAGGCCGCAATAATGCGTTCGGTCATCCCCATCCGCTGGTGATGTCGCGTTATGCGTGGTCCGCCATGGAGGTTCACGACAGTGCCGTGCTGGGTGCCATCACCTTGCAACTGGGCGCCTACGAAGACGCCCGGGCTGAACGCAGGACACCACGCTTCTGGCGTGACTGAAAGGGAGGGTTATTCATCGACACGTTCGGCGAGGCGCTGACGCTATGTTAGAGTGGCGCCACTTTTTTTCAGGGGGTGGTCGCTGTGTGGGAGCTGGTCAAATCAGGTGGCTGGATGATGCTACCGATCATTTTGAGTTCCATTGCCGCCGTCGGAATCATCATTGAACGCCTCTGGACCCTGCGCGCGAGCCGCATCACGCCGCCGCATTTGCTCGGTCAGGTGTGGCGCTGGATTCAGGACAAACAGCTGAGCGCCGAAAAGCTCAAGGAGCTGCGCGCCGACTCGCCGCTGGGTGAAATCCTCGCCGCCGGTCTGGCCAATTCCCGCCATGGTCGCGAGATCATGAAGGAGTGCATCGAGGAAGCCGCGGCCCGGGTCATTCACGAGCTGGAACGCTATCTGGCAACACTCGGCACCATCGCTGCCATGGCGCCGTTGCTGGGTCTGCTGGGGACGGTGCTCGGCATGATCGACATCTTCAGCTCGTTCACCAGCAGCGGCATGACCGGTAACGCCGGTATGCTCGCCGGCGGTATTGCCAAGGCGCTGATCTGCACGGCCTCGGGCCTGACCGTTGCGATTCCCGCCATCTTCTTTCACCGCTATCTGCAAAGCCGCGTCGATGAGCTGGTGGTCGGCATGGAACAGGAAGCCATCAAGCTGGTGGAAGTCGTGCAGGGCGATCGTGACGTCGACCTCACCGACGCCAAGCCGGACCTCAAGGCTGCCGCGCGTGGCGAGGGCAAGAAGAAGTGAAATTCCGCCGTCGCAAGCCCAGGGAGACCATCGACATCAATCTGGTGTCGCTGATCGACGTGGTGTTCATCCTGCTGCTGTTCTTCGTCGTGACCACTACGTTCACCCGGGAAACTCAGCTGCGCGTCGACCTGCCCCAGGCGGTGACCGGCGCTTCAGCCGATGACGTCGACAAAAAACACCTCGACATCACCATCAACGCCGATGGCGTTTATTCGGTGAACAACACGCTGCTGGGCGACAGCAAGCTGGAAACCCTCATCGATGCCCTGCAAAAGAAATCCGAGGGCGACACCAGTCTGCCGCTGTCGATCAGCGCTGACGGTAAGACCCCCCATCAGGCGGTGATTACCGCCATGGATGCCGCCGGCAAACTCGGTTTCGCTCATTTGCGCATGACCACGGTTGAGGCCGCATCGGCTAACTGATGGCATTCACCGACCGACTGCTCGACGCCTGGTACAACGGCCATCCGGCGCTGGTGCTGCTGCGCCCGCTCGAATGCCTGTACCGGCGCGTGGTGAACCGCAAACGCGCGCGTTTTCTCGCCGGGCAGGGCAGCATTTACAAAGCGCCTGTTCCGGTCGTGGTCGTCGGCAATATCACCATTGGCGGCACCGGCAAGACGCCGCTGATTCTGTGGATGATCGACCATTGCCGGGCCCGCGGGCTGCGCGTCGGTGTGGTCAGTCGCGGTTACGGCGCTAAACCGCCAAGCCTGCCTTGGCGCGTGCTGCCGCAACAGGCCGCTGCGCACGCGGGCGATGAACCGCTGCTGATCGTCAATCGCACTGGCGTGCCGCTGATGATCGACCCGGACCGCTCGCAGGCCGTGCGCGCCTTGCTGGCTGAAGAGCCCCTCGATCTCATTCTCTCGGACGACGGCCTGCAGCACTATCGCCTGAACCGCGACCTCGAACTGGTGCTGATCGATGCCGTCCGCGGCCTTGGCAATCGCCGTTGCCTGCCGGCGGGCCCGCTGCGCGAACCGGTCGGGCGGCTGCAAAGCGTGGATGCGCTGCTGTACAACGGCGCGGGCTCCGAACGCGAAGACGGCTTCGGGTTTCAACTCAAGCCCTCGGCGCTGGTCAACCTGGTCAGCGGTGAACGCCGGCCGGTCGATCATTTCCCGCCGGGGCAGCAGGTCCACGCGGTGGCCGGTATCGGTAATCCGCAACGTTTCTTCAACACCCTCGAAGGACTACACTGGCGGCCTGTTCCACATGCGTTCGCCGACCACGCCGTGTTCAGCGCCCAGGCCCTGTCGTTTACCCCGGCATTGCCCGTGGTCATGACCGAGAAGGACGCCGTCAAATGCGCGTCCTTTGCTGCGTCGGACTGGTGGTACCTGGCCGTGGAAGCCGTGCCTTCGCCGGCGTTCGTCAGTTGGTTTGATTCGCAGTTAACCCGTCTTTTGCCATGACTCGCTCAGGATCTCTTATGGACACCAAATTGCTCGACATTCTTGCCTGCCCGATCTGCAAAGGTCCGCTCAAGCTCAGCGCCGACAAAACCGAGCTGATCAGCAAAGGCGCCGGCCTTGCCTACCCGATCCGCGACGGCATCCCGGTGATGCTGGAGAGCGAAGCGCGCACCCTCACCACTGACGAGCGTCTGGACAAATGACCGCAGCGTTTACCGTTGTCATTCCGGCGCGCTATGGGTCGAGTCGCTTTCCCGGCAAGCCGCTGAAAACCATCGCCGGCAAGCCGATGATCCAGCACGCCTGGGAACAGGCGCGCAAAAGCAGCGCAGAGCGTGTCGTGGTTGCCACTGACGATCAGCGCATCGTCGAGGCCTGCCGGGCGTTCGGCGCCGAAGTACTGATGACACGCGACGATCACAATTCCGGGACCGATCGCCTGGCTGAAGTCGCCGCCCAGCTGGGTCTGGCCGACGACGCCATCGTGGTCAACGTTCAGGGCGATGAACCGATGATCCCGCCGGCCGTGATCGATCAGGTTGCCGACAACCTCGCCGCACACCCTGAAGCGCGCATGTCGACCCTCGCCGAGCCGATCGAGGACGTGGCATCGCTGTTCAATCCCAACGTGGTCAAGGTCTGCTCGGACCTTAGTGGCCTGGCCCTTACCTTCAGCCGCGCGCCGCTGCCCTGGGCTCGCGATGCGCTGGCGAAGTCCCGCGACGTACTGCCGGAAGGCGTGCCGTACCGCCGTCACATCGGCATCTATGCCTACCGCGCCGGGTTCCTCCACGATTTCGTCAGCTGGGGTCCTTGCTGGCTGGAAAACACCGAAAACCTGGAGCAATTGCGTGCGCTCTGGCATGGCGTGCGCATCCATGTGGCCGACGCCCTGGAAGCGCCACCGGCCGGCGTCGACACCGCTGAAGACCTGGAACGCGTTCGTCGTCTGCTGGAGGTGTGATGAGCATGGGTCTGGTCGTTCTTCCACTGTTTTCGCGGATGCACCCATGACGCTGAATGTGCAGCACGACGTGCCACTCAAGCCTTACAACACGTTCGGCGTGGCGGTGCGCGCCCGGCGTTTTGCCGAGGCGTTCAGCGACGACGACGTGCGCGAGGCCTTGGCGTATTCGTCTGGCCACGACGTGCCGCTGATGGTCATTGGCGGTGGCAGTAACCTGCTGCTGACCCGTGATGTCGACGCCCTCGTGTTGCGCATGGCCAACCGTGGCATCCGCATCACCCATGAGGACTGCGGCGGCGCCATTGTTGAAGCGGAGGCGGGCGAGCCCTGGCATCCTTTCGTGCTGGACACCCTCGCCAAGGGGCTGGCCGGGCTGGAAAACCTCAGCCTGATCCCCGGCACCGTCGGCGCTGCACCGATGCAAAACATCGGCGCTTACGGCGTTGAGCTCAAGGATGTTTTCCACAGCCTGACCGCGATGGATCGACACAGCGGCGAGCTGCGGGAATTTACCCTGGCTGACTGCGAATTCGGTTATCGAGACAGCCTGTTCAAGCGTCAGCCAAACCGTTGGCTGATCCTGCGGGTTCGCTTCAAGCTCAGCTATTCTGCGAGTCTGCATCTGGACTACGGTCCGGTGCGGCAGCGGCTGGAAGAGCAGGGCATCAAAGAACCTTCGCCGATGCACGTGAGCCGGGCGATCTGCGCCATTCGCAGCGAAAAACTGCCGGACCCCGCGACGCTGGGCAATGCGGGGAGCTTCTTCAAGAACCCGCTGGTGTCCGCTGAGCAGGTTGCCGTGATCAAACTCACGCACCCAGGCGTGGTCGGCTACCCTCAGGCCGATGGCCAGGTAAAGCTGGCGGCCGGCTGGTTGATCGAGCAGGCGGGCTGGAAAGGCTTTCGTGACGGCGACGCCGGCGTCCATGCGTTGCAGTCTCTGGTGCTGGTCAACTATGGCGAAGCATCCGGCGGACAGTTGCTCGGCCTCGCGCAGCGGATTCAGGCGGACATTCTGGAGCGCTTCGGTGTTGCGCTGGAAATGGAACCCAACCTTTATTGACCGGCTGCGTCGTCTTCCGGTCTGAGCGCCACTTCGCCTGTACTCAGTGAGGGTTGAGCATGAGTGAAACCCTGTGTGCCATCGTGCTGGCAGCGGGTCTCGGCAGCCGCTACCGAGCGGTTGCCGGTCAGCACCGCAACAAGCTGCTGGCGCAATGCCTCGGGCGTGACGGCACGGAGCGTTCGGTGCTGGAGCAGGTGCTGGTCAACGTCAGCGCCCTTGCCGATAAAACCGTCCTGCTGACCCGAGCCGATTACTGCAGTGTGGCCGAGTTGGGCCTGCGCCATGGCTATGAAGTGGTGGTGCTGGATTCCCCCGGCATGGGCGACAGCATCGCCGCTGCCGTTTCCGCCGAGCCCGCCCATCGCGGCTGGCTGATTGCCTTGGGCGACATGCCCTTCATTCATGCTGACACACTCGAACGCGTGGCCCGCTCGGTGGAAGACGATGCCATCAGCGTGCCGGTCCATGCCGGACAGTATGGGCATCCCGTCGCCTTTGGTCGTGCGTTCGGGCCAGCGCTCATGGCACTGGCCGGGGAGAAGGGCGCCAAGCGGCTTTTCCAGGGTGCGCGCATCAAGGAAATCGAGGTCGACGACCCGGGTGTGTTATGGGATGTGGACGTGCCTGCGGCGTTGACCTTTCAACCGCGGTGATCTCAACCCCGGCCGAACCGCCCTCCATGCCGCGGTCCTGACCGTCAAGCACAAAAAAGCCCCACCTGCTCACACAGGTGGGGCTTTTTGGTCACGGCCGATTAAACGAGCGGTTTAGGCTCATCCGAGGCTTGCGCCTCTTTCTGCTGACGCTCGGCTTCCAGACGACGGCGGCGCACTTCACGAGGATCGTTCGGTGCACGGCCATTGCTGGCAACCGGCAGCGCAGGCGCCTCTTCAGCGACAGGTTCTGCAACCGGCGCCTGAGGAGGTTCGACCGCCACTGGTGCGGCGACGATCTCCGGTGCCGCGGTCTGAGCGGCTGCTTCGACGGCTGGCGCGATGACCGGTTCAGCGACCACTGGCTGCTGAGCAACGGGCTCGACGGCTTTCGGTGCTTCGATTGCCGGCGCCTTGGCGTGCTCTGGCTCTGCGGCCTGAGCCGGTTCAGTAATCTGAACAAGCTCAGGTGCCTTGGCAGGCTCGGCAGCCTGAACAGGCTCAGCCGCTTTGACAGGCTCAACGACGTGAACCGGCTCAGCGACGGCTACCTCAACCGCCTCATGCTCCAGCGCAGGAGTTGGCATAAACGCAGGGGCTTCCACAACCGCTGGCGCTTCAACAGCGACCGGGATCTCGGCACTGGCTGGCGCGTCGGTCGACTCGGCTTCAGCGGCTGCTTTCACCTGACGCTCGAACGGGCTCAACGAGGCGTCGAAGGTTGCCACTTCCACTTCCGGCATCACCGAACGCTTGGCTTCAGGCGCAGGGATTTCGACGACCGGCGCTTCAGGCGCTGCTTCGGAGGCCTGAGCGACAGGTGCCGCTTCAGTTGCGCTGGCTTCAACGGGCGTGTTCGCACGTTCAGCCTGGCGGTGGGCATCGGCTTCGGCGGTGGCGCTGATGACGCGCTCCGCTACAGCAGCAACGCTTGCACTGGCGGCAACGTTGCCACGGTCAGCGTTCGCGTGCACTTCGTCACGGGATTCATGACCCGGCTCGCTGCCTTCGCCGTGGAGTGCTTCAGAACCTTCCGAACCCTCAACGCCTTCGCTGCCTTCGATTTCATTACCGTTGGCATCACGTTGACGCTCGCGACGGTTGCTGCGACGACGCTGGCCGCGTGAACGACGACGAGGGCGATCGCCTTCGGCGTGCTCCTGGTTGTCATCCTGTTGCTCTTCGGTGGTCAGCAGGGTTTCGTCTTCGGCAGCCACTGCAGCCTGCTCGGTCCGTGGTTGACGCTCTTCACGCGGTGCACGCGGCTGACGCTCTTCACGCGGGGCGCGTTCAGGGCGTTCTTCGCGGGGCAGGTTGACAGCCGGTGCGGCGTCGATCGGCTCACGCAGTTCACGCACACGCTCTTCACGCGGCTTGCGGTCTTCACGCCCGGCACGTGGCTGACGCTCTTCGCGAGGAGCACGGGCTGCACGCTCTTCGCGCGGTGCAGTGGTTTCGTCACGGGCTTCACGCGGCTCGCGCGCTGCACGCTCTTCACGAGGCGCGCGCTCCTCACGTGGGGCACGTTCTTCACGGGGTGCGCGTTCTTCGCGATCGGCACGCGGCGCACGTTCTTCACGCGGCTTGCGTTCTTCGTCACGACGGCCGTTACGGCTGCGGCTCTGCTGACGGCCGTTACGGCGCTCGTCGTTGCGCGCAGGGCGCTCGGCAGCCGGTTTTTCGACCACGGCGGCAGGCGCAGGAGCAGGCTCTTCCTTGGAAGCGAACAGGCTGACCAGCGATTTCACAAGACCCTTGAACAGGCTTGGCTCATGGGCGACCGGTGCAGGCGCAGCGGCAACCGGCGCAGCGGCTTCAACCGGAACCGGTGCGTTGGCGCGGGCCGGTGCGGTTTTGACTGCGGCTTCCTGGCGAACCAGGGTGCGGGTAGCGGCGGCAGGCGGTGCAACTTCTTCCACTTCAGCAGCAGCGGCAGCGATTTCATAGCTGGTCTGCAGGCTGTGCGCTTCCGGACTGTCATCACGCAGACGCTGCACTTCGAAGTGCGGAGTTTCGAGATGATCGTTCGGCAGAATGATGATGCGCGCGCGGGTACGCAGTTCGATCTTGGTGATCGAGTTGCGCTTTTCGTTGAGCAGGAATGCAGCGACCGGAATCGGCACTTGGGCGCGCACTTCGGCAGTGCGGTCCTTCAGCGCTTCTTCTTCGATCAGGCGCAGGATGGCCAGCGACAGCGATTCAACGTCACGGATGATGCCGGTGCCGTTGCAGCGCGGGCAGACAATGCCGCTGCTCTCGCCCAGGGAGGGGCGCAGACGCTGACGGGACATTTCCAGCAGGCCGAAGCGCGAGATGCGACCGACCTGAACGCGGGCGCGATCGGCCTCCAGGCTTTCACGGACCTTTTCTTCCACGGCGCGCTGGTTCTTGGCCGGGGTCATGTCGATGAAGTCGATGACGATCAGGCCGCCGATGTCACGCAGACGCAGTTGACGGGCGATTTCCTCAGCCGCTTCAAGGTTGGTCTGCAGGGCGGTCTCTTCGATGTCGCTGCCTTTGGTGGCGCGCGCCGAGTTGATGTCGATGGACACCAGAGCTTCGGTTGGATCGATGACGATGGACCCACCGGACGGCAGTTCGACGACGCGCTGGAACGCGGTTTCGATCTGGCTTTCGATCTGGAAACGGTTGAACAGCGGGACGCTGTCTTCGTAGAGCTTGATTTTGCTGGCGTACTGCGGCATCACCTGACGGATGAACGTCAGCGCTTCTTCCTGGGCTTCGACGCTGTCGATCAGCACTTCGCCGATATCCTGGCGCAGATAGTCGCGGATGGCGCGGATGATGACGTTGCTTTCCTGATAGATCAGGAACGGCGCGGAGCGGTCGAGGGAAGCCTCTTTGATCGCGGTCCACAGCTGCAGCAGGTAATCGAGGTCCCACTGCATTTCTTCGCTGCTGCGGCCAAGGCCGGCAGTACGAACGATCAGACCCATGTCGGCAGGGGCGATCAGGCCGTTCAGCGCTTCACGCAGTTCGTTGCGCTCTTCGCCTTCGATACGACGGGAAATGCCGCCGGCGCGCGGGTTGTTCGGCATCAGGACCAGGTAACGGCCTGCGAGGCTGATGAACGTGGTCAGGGCTGCGCCCTTGTTGCCACGTTCTTCTTTCTCGACCTGAACGATGACTTCCTGGCCTTCGCTCAGGACGTCCTTGATGTTGACGCGGCCTTCAGGCGACTTCTTGAAGTATTCGCGGGAGATTTCTTTCAGCGGCAGAAAGCCGTGACGCTCGGAGCCGAAGTCGACAAACGCGGCTTCAAGGCTGGGTTCGATACGCGTGATCCGGCCTTTATAGATGTTGGCCTTCTTCTGTTCGCGGGCCCCGGATTCGATGTCCAGGTCGTAGAGGCGCTGGCCGTCTACCAGCGCAACACGCAACTCTTCGGGTTGAGTTGCGTTAATCAGCATTCTTTTCATGTAGTACCGTCGGTTTCCGGGCTGCCGGAAACGGCGTTCGGCACACACGACTTCTCACGGTCGGTGTCAGGGCACGTCAGGAGTGCTTGAACACTCCAGTGTCTAACGAGGTTCGGCCAGCGGGGCCGAGTCGCGACGACGTTCCTGCTTGCTGTGGTGACAAATGACACCCTGTCAGCAAAAGCTTTGTCAGGAGGAGGAATCAACCATCGGTAGCGGACGATATGAAGCGTCTTGAATAAAGCCTTGTGCTACACAGTCCGACGGTTGTGCGTCTCCACCCCACACGTATCCCTGATAATTCGGGTGCTGCCGCGCGCTGAATCCGCAGCGGGTTGCATTTATCGCAAGCTTCCATGGGAAGTTCGCGCGTCATGGCTCAAATAAGGCGTGGTTTCCGAAGCATTCGCCCGGTGCGACTGCCAGCGACTGCACTTTGTGAACTGGCCTTGAACGTGGGCCTCGATGGCGAGTGACTCACTCTGCGATCGGGCTTGTTTCAGGCCTCATGTCACCTGCGCTCGTTACGCTTGCATATCTTCCGTTGTCACCGAAAGCCCCGTAGGACGGCCTCGCGCCCTCGTGAATTGCGTTGGGCAGGGCCGGCTGTCATACCGTTTGTCCGCTGTCCAGGCCGCTTTTGGCGGCGTTCGCGACTATAGCAGCAATCATTAAGTGCTTCAAATCCATAAAAAATTGTTATGATTTGCGCCATGACAAATCTCACCCCCCCAACCCCCGGCGTCCGGCTGGTAGAGGTTGCGCCGGAATTTGCCGGTCAACGCATCGATAACTTTCTGATCACGTACCTCAAGGGCGTTCCCAAGACCTTGATTTACCGCATTTTGCGCAAGGGCGAAGTGCGTGTGAACAAGGGGCGGATCAAGCCCGAGTACAAGCTTCAGGCCGGCGATGTCGTGCGCGTGCCACCCGTTCGCGTGCCTGAGCGCGACGAGCCTGTGCCGGTTGCCCAGGGTCTGCTGCAGCGCCTCGAGGCCGCCATTGTCCACGAAGACAAAGGCCTGATCGTCCTCAACAAGCCTGCTGGCATCGCGGTTCACGGCGGCAGCGGCTTGAGTTTTGGCGTTATCGAAGCCTTCCGTCAGCTGCGGCCCGATGCCAAGGAGCTGGAGCTGGTCCACCGTCTGGACCGTGACACCTCCGGGCTGCTGATGATCGCCAAGAAACGCAGCATGTTGCGTCACCTCCATGAGCAGTTGCGCGGCGACGGCGTGGACAAGCGCTACATGGCGCTGGTCCGCGGAAACTGGCCGACCGCCCAGAAGCAGGTCCGTGCGCCGCTGCTCAAGAGCAACCTTCGCTCTGGCGAGCGCATGGTCGAGGTCAATGATGAAGGCAAGGAGGCGCTGACCCTGTTCAAGGTGCTGCGTCGCTTCGGAGACTTCGCCACCATGGTCGAAGCCCGGCCCATCACTGGCCGTACCCACCAGATTCGCGTTCACGCTTTGCATGCATGCCACTGTATTGCCGGTGACCCCAAATACGGTGACGAGGATTTCAGTCGCGAAATCCGTGACCTCGGCGGCAAGCGCCTGTTTCTGCATGCGTATGCCCTGACGGTGCCGCTGCCCGATGGCGGCGAGCTGAAGCTCGAAGCGCCCGTCGACGAGATGTGGGCCAAGACCGTGGAGCGACTGCTGCTTGCGCCCTGATTACGAACTGCTGATCTTCGACTGGGACGGCACACTGTCCGATTCCGTCGGTCGTATCGTCGATTCGATGCAGGCCGCCGCGCGCCTTGCCGGTCGTCCGGTGCGTGATGATGACGCAATCAAGGGCATCATCGGACTGGGTTTGCCGGAGGCGATACGCACGCTGTACCCGGACATCACCGACAGCGACCTGATCGTTTTCCGCCAGCACTACGCTGACGGTTACATGGCCATGGACGTTGAGCCTTCGAAGCTGTTCGACGGGGTGCGTGAGTCGCTGGAGGTGTTTCGTGCCGAGGGCTATCGCCTCGCGGTCGCCACAGGCAAGGCCCGGCGTGGTCTGGATCGGGTCCTCAAGGCCCACGGCTGGCTCGACTTCTTCGACGCCACGCGCGCAGCGGACGAAACGGCCAGCAAGCCCGATCCGCTGATGCTCAATGAAATCCTGCAGCATTGCGGCGTCAGGCCCGAAAGGGCGCTGATGGTTGGCGATGCTTCGTTCGATCTGCTCATGGCGCGCAACGCCGGGATGGATTCGGTGGCGGTTGGGTATGGCGCGCAAGCGCTTGGCTCGCTGCTTCAATACCGGCCGCGTCTGGCGATCGAACACTTTTCCGAATTGCGCACCTGGTTGGGTGCGCGGACTGCTGAAACTTCGTTGTTGGGGTAACTGATCTATGTCGGACGAATGGAAATCTCCGTCTTCGCCAGAGCGCGACGACGCAGGGGATGCAAAGAGCTGGAAACTGCTGGAAAAGACCCTGCTCGTCAGCGTGCAGGAGCAGCGTCGGTCGCGGCGCTGGGGGATCTTCTTCAAATCCCTGACCTTTCTTTATCTGTTCGGCGCGCTGGCGTTGTTCTCGCCGCTGATGGATTTCGGCAAGGGCGCTTCACGCAGCACCAGCCACACCGCGCTGATTGAAGTGAAGGGCATGATCGCCGACACCGAGGCCGCCAGTGCCGACAATATCGTTGGCAGCCTGCGGGCCGCGTTCGAAGACGAAAAAACCAAGGGCGTGATTCTGCGCATCAACAGCCCGGGCGGCAGTCCGGTGCAGTCCGGCTACATCTACGATGAAATTCGTCGTCTTCGTGCGCAGAAGCCGAACATCAAGGTATACGCGGTGATCACTGATCTCGGCGCGTCTGGTGCGTATTACATCGCCAGCGCCGCCGACCAGATCTACGCGGACAAGGCCAGTCTGGTGGGCTCGATCGGTGTCACGGCGGCCGGTTTCGGTTTTGTCGGCACGATGGAGAAGCTGGGTGTTGACCGTCGTACCTACACCTCGGGCGAGCACAAGGCCTTCCTTGACCCGTTCCAGCCGCCGAAGCCTGACGAGACCGCTTTCTGGCAGGGTGTCCTGGACACCACCCACAACCAGTTCATCGCCAGCGTAAAAGCGGGCCGCGGTGATCGCCTGAAAGATAAGGACCATCCGGAGCTGTTCTCGGGCCTGGTCTGGACCGGTGAGCAGGCAGTCGGCCTGGGGCTGGTCGATGGTCTTGGCAGTGCCAGCTATGTGGCGCGCGACATCATTGGCGAGAAAGAGATGGTCGATTACACGGTTAAAGAGTCGCCATTCGATCGCTTCTCGAAAAAGATGGGCGCCAGCGTCGCTGAGCAGATCGCGATGTGGGCAGGCTTCAAAGGGCCGTCCCTGCGCTGATCGCTACAGTGTTGATGTGATGAAAAGCCCGGCCATTGGTCGGGCTTTTCGCATCTATTTTTTATCGAGGTCAGGGCAGCTCGATGCCTTCGTTCATCAGCATGTCCACCAGGCGTATTAAAGGAAGGCCTATCAGACTGGTCGCATCCGGGCCTTCGGTGCTGCGGAACAGGCTGACGCCCAGTCCCTCGGCCTTAAAGCTGCCTGCGCAATCGTATGGCTGCTCGGCGTGGAGGTAGCGGCTGATGCGGGCGTCGTCCAGCTGGCGCATGTGCACGGTGAAAGGCACGCAATCAACCTGGCACTCACCCGTACGGCTGTTGAAGAGCGCAAGGCCGGTGAGGAAGCTGACGCTGTTGCCGCTGCTCGCCTTCAGCTGTGCCAGCGCGCGGTCGAACGTGTGCGGCTTGCCGAGGATCTGCTCGCCAAGCACGGCCACCTGGTCTGAACCGATAATCAGGTGGTCGGGGAATTGTTCAGCGAGTGCCATGGCTTTCTCGCGTGCCAGGCGAATCACGAGGTCGATTGCCGGCTCGTCTGGCCGACGGTTTTCATCGATGTCGGGCGACGCGCAGACGAATGGCAACCGCAGGCGATTCAGCAATTCGCGGCGGTAGGGCGAGCTGGAAGCAAGGAGTAGAGGCAGCATGGGTGTCTCCGTAACATGAAAGTCGAGTGTAATCAGCGGCTCAGGTTGCGAACAGGCCTGAATTTCCTTTGACAGTCGCAAGGGTCGTCCCTAGAATGCTGCGCCTATGTTGAATGACCCGATTCCACCTCACGTTGACCCGCGCAAATTAGCTGATCGTGGCACTACTCTTCAGGGAGAGATGCTGCTGGCTGATTTGGAGAGACTCTGCGACCCGCTTGCTGACAATCTCGGTACGGTGCAGGCGAAATTCGTTTTTGAGCGTGACGAGCAGCGCGCTGTGGTTATCCACAGTGCAATTGACGTCGAAGTCAAAATGGTTTGCCAGCGTTGTCTTGAGCTGGTCACCTTTCCTATCCACAGCGAATGCAGTTATGCGGTGGTGAAGGAGGGTGCAAACACCCAGTCGTTGCCGAAAGGCTATGACGTGCTGGAACTCGGCGAAGATCCCATGGATCTGCTGGCTTTGATCGAGGATGAGCTTCTGCTCGCCTTGCCCATTGTTCCAACTCATGATCCGAAAGAATGCCAGCCGCCGGCGGACCTCAACGAGTCCGAGCCGAGCGAGGACGAGGTAACGCGGTCCAACCCGTTCAGTGTATTGGCGCAGTTAAAGCGTGACCCAAACGTTTAGGAGTTAATCAATTATGGCTGTTCAGCAGAACAAAAAATCCCGCTCTGCCCGTGACATGCGTCGTTCTCACGACGCTCTCGAGGCTAGCACTCTGTCTGTAGAAAAAACCACCGGTGAAGTTCACCTGCGTCACCACGTATCGCCAGAAGGCGTATACCGTGGCCGTAAAGTGATCGACAAGGGCGCTGACGAGTAATTTCTTGTCTGCTCCGGTCATCGCGATCGACGCAATGGGCGGGGACTTCGGTCCCCGCAGCATTGTTCAGGCCTGCGTCGCCTGCC
The DNA here is from genome assembly GCF_041060465.1 of Pseudomonas sp. W2Oct36. NCBI lineage: Bacteria > Pseudomonadati > Pseudomonadota > Gammaproteobacteria > Pseudomonadales > Pseudomonadaceae > Pseudomonas > Pseudomonas sp. W2Oct36. Next base: position 137,860 of record NZ_JAUERW010000004.1, on the reverse strand, counting down.
TGCTTGCTAGCCCCTCGCTAAACCTGACCCTTGTTGGTCAATCCTCCCTTCTTGAAGACCTCATCGCACGCCACTCCGGTGTCGATCGCTCGCGCCTGCACGTTGTGCACGCCGGTGAAATCATCACCATGGACGAGCGTCCGTCCCAGGCCTTGCGGGGCAAACCTGATTCGTCGATGCGTGTCGCGTTGGGGCTTCTCGCCGAGGGCAAGGCCCACGCCTGTGTCAGTGCAGGCAATACCGGTGCGTTGATGGCGCTGTCCCGATTCGTGTTGAAAACCTTGCCGGGCATCGACCGCCCGGCCATGGTGGCAGCAATGCCGACCCGGGGCGGTTATTGCCAGTTGCTGGATCTGGGTGCGAACGTCGATTGCACCGCCGAGCATCTTTATCAGTTTGCCGTGATGGGTTCGGTGGCGGCCGAGGCGCTGGGCGTAGTGCGACCCAGAGTCGCACTGCTGAACGTCGGCACCGAAGACATCAAGGGCAATCAGCAGGTCAAGCTGGCTGCCGGTCTGTTGCAGGCTGCGCCGGGGCTGAACTACATCGGTTTTGTCGAAGGCGATGGTCTGTATCGGGGTGAAGCGGATGTCGTGGTCTGTGACGGCTTCGTCGGCAATGTGTTGCTGAAGTCCAGCGAAGGACTGGCGCTGATGATTGGCGAGCGTATCGAGGGGCTGTTTCGCCGCAACGTGCTGTCGCGGCTGGTGGGGTTGATGGCAATGCCTGTGCTCGGCCAGCTCAAGACCGACCTGGCCCCGGCGCGTCACAACGGTGCCAGTTTTCTCGGGCTGCAGGGCATTGTGGTGAAGAGCCACGGCTCGGCCGATGCCCAGGGTTTCCAGAGCGCAATACAGCGGGCACTGATCGAGATTCAGGAAAACCTGCCCCAGCGCTTGCGCGGTCGTCTCGAGGATCTGCTTTAGGGCTTCGACGCGAGTCTTGGGCTAGAATGTGACGCCTGTGACCGCGTGGTCATCCAACTGTCCACCGCAACACATTGAATTACCTCGCGTTCGGCCCGCCGGACGCTCATTTTGACGAGAATAATCAGGGGCTTGTTAATGTCTGCTTCCGTCGCATTTGTCTTTCCGGGCCAGGGCTCGCAGTCCCTCGGCATGCTGGCCGAGCTGGGCGCGCAGCATCCGCTGGTGCTGGAGACGTTCAAAGAAGCTTCCGCTGCTCTGGGCTACGACCTCTGGGCGCTGACCCAGCAGGGCCCGGAAGAGAGCCTCAACCAGACCGATAAAACCCAGCCTGCCATCCTCACCGCATCGATTGCCTTGTGGCGTCTGTGGCTGGCGGAAGGCGGCGTGCGCCCTGCGTATGTCGCCGGGCACAGTCTGGGTGAGTACAGCGCACTGGTCGCAGCCGGTAGCCTGACCCTTGCCGATGCGGTGAAGCTGGTCGAGCGCCGGGGTCAGTTGATGCAGGAAGCCGTGCCTGCGGGGCAGGGCGGCATGGCGGCCATTCTCGGCCTGGACGATGCGGTGGTCATTGCTGCCTGTGCCGAAGCGGCTCAGGGCGACGTGGTCAGCGCGGTGAATTTCAATTCGCCCGGACAAGTCGTGATTGCCGGCGCCAAGGCCGCCGTGGAGCGCGCCATCGAAATCTGCAAGGCCAAGGGTGCCAAGCGTGCCTTGCCGTTGCCGGTGAGCGTGCCTTCGCACTGCGAGCTGATGCGCCCGGCGGCGGAACGCTTCGCCGAGTCGATCGCTGCCATTGACTGGCAGGTGCCTCAGATCCCGCTGGTGCAGAACGTCACCGCGAGTGTCGTGTCCGACCTCGGTACGCTGAAAGCCGATCTGCTGCAGCAGCTCTATAAGCCAGTGCGCTGGGTCGAATCGATCCAGACCCTGGCCGCCCAGGGCGCCCTGCAACTGGTCGAGTGCGGCCCGGGCAAGGTTCTCGCCGGATTGAACAAGCGTTGCGCCGATGGCGTGGCCACCCACAACCTCAATACCCCAGACGCCTTCGCCGCCGCTCGTGCGGCGCTGGCCTGATTAGGAGACGCCTGCATGAGTCAGGGTAAAGTTGCACTTGTCACCGGCGCGAGCCGTGGCATTGGCCGGGCGATCGCCCTTGAGCTGGGTCGTAACGGCGCCATCGTCGTGGGCACGGCGACTTCCGAGTCCGGTGCCGAGAAAATCACCGCTTATTTCAAGGAAAGCGGCATCGAAGGTTTCGGTCTGGCGCTGGACGTGGGCAGCGACGAATCCGTTGCCGCCGCGCTCGCCCAGATCACCGAACGCGTTGGCGCGCCGTTGATCCTGGTCAATAACGCCGGTATCACCCGTGACAACCTGATGATGCGCATGAAGGATGACGAGTGGCACGACGTCATCAACACCAACCTGAGCAGTCTGTTCCGCCTGTCCAAGGGCGTCCTGCGCGGGATGACCAAGGCGCGTTGGGGCCGGATCATCAGCATCGGCTCCGTGGTGGGTGCCATGGGCAACGCAGGTCAAGTAAACTACGCAGCCGCCAAGGCGGGTCTGGAAGGCTTCAGCCGTGCCCTGGCACGTGAAGTAGGGTCGCGTGCAGTGACGGTCAATTCGGTGACGCCGGGTTTCATCGACACCGACATGACCCGCGAGCTGCCAGAAGCGCAACGTGATTCCCTGACGGCCCAGATTCCTCTGGGCCGACTGGGGCAGGCAGAAGAGATCGCGCATGTTGTCGCTTTTCTTGCCTCGGAAGGTGCAGGCTACGTGACCGGGGCTACAATCCCCGTTAACGGCGGCATGTACATGTGACCGGTCGTATCGAAAAAATGTCATACGGGCTGTCTAAAATCCGTTATAAAGCTGAAATCTTTTAAGGGGCAGAAGGCTGTCGGGCGTAGCGGGAATTGCGTTTAGCTTGAAATGCGCAAAACCTCTTCTATACACTTACCCATCGGCCAGCTGCCTGAATTTGTCCACTAGGAGTTAAAACACGGTATGAGCACCATCGAAGAGCGCGTCAAGAAAATCGTTGCCGAACAACTTGGCGTCAAGGAAGAGGAAGTCACCAACAGTGCTTCCTTCGTTGAAGACCTGGGTGCCGACTCCCTTGATACCGTTGAGCTGGTAATGGCTCTGGAAGAGGAATTCGAGACCGAAATCCCTGACGAAGAAGCCGAGAAGATCACCACTGTTCAAGCGGCTATCGATTACGTTACTGCCCACCAGGCGTAAGATTTTGTAATCGTAGTTTGCTGTCCTGGAGAAACCGCACTGCCCCTGGCGTGCGGTTTTTTCTTTGAATAGGGCAGCGTTTCATCAATAGAAGAAAGGAGAGTCCTGTGTCGCGTAGACGCGTCGTGGTCACCGGTATGGGTATGCTGACGCCTTTGGGCACGGATGTGCCGAGCACCTGGCAAGGCATTCTGGCTGGCCAGAGTGGCATTGGGCCTATCGAACACACGGACCTGTCCCAATACACCACCCGCTTTGGCGGTTCGGTCAAGGGATTCAATGTCGAGGAATACCTGTCGGCCAAAGAGGCCCGCAGACTCGATCTGTTCATTCAGTACGGGCTGGCTGCCAGCTTTCAGGCCGTGCGCAACTCCGGTATCAAGATCGACGACACCAATCGCGAGCGCGTCGGCGTGGCGATGGGATCAGGCATCGGGGGCCTCACCAACATCGAGAACACCAGCCGGCTGATGCATGAGCAGGGGCCGGGCAAGATCTCCCCGTTCTTCGTACCGGGTTCGATCATCAACATGATTTCCGGGTTCCTGTCGATCCACCTCGGCGCACAGGGCCCCAACTACGCCATCGCCACCGCCTGCACCACGAGCACGCACTGCATCGGCATGGCCGCGCGCAACATCGCGTACGACGAAGCCGATGTGATGATCGCCGGCGGCGCTGAAATGGCGGCCTGCGGCCTGGGCATGGGCGGCTTCGGCGCCTCGCGCGCGCTGTCTACCCGCAACGATGAGCCGGCGCGCGCCAGCCGTCCCTGGGACAAGGGCCGCGACGGCTTCGTGCTGTCCAACGGTGCTGGCGCCATGGTCCTCGAAGAGCTCGAGCACGCCAAAGCGCGTGGCGCGACCATCTACGCCGAGCTGATCGGCTTTGGCATGAGCGGCGATGCGTTTCATATGACCTCGCCGCCGGATGACGGCGCCGGTGCCGCGCGCTGCATCACCAACGCGCTGCGCGATGCCAAGATTCGTCCCGAGGACGTGCAATACATCAACGCCCATGGCACCTCCACGCCTGCGGGCGATCTGGCCGAAGTCAGCGCCATCAAGAAGGTATTCGGCGAGCACGCCTACAAACTGGCTGTCAGTTCGACCAAGTCGATGACAGGCCACCTGTTGGGCGCCGCCGGGGCCATCGAAGCGATTTTCAGTGTGCTGGCGATCAAGGATCAGGTCGCGCCACCGACGATCAACCTCGACGAGCCTGATGAAGGCTGCGACCTGGACTTCGTTCCCCACGAACCGCGGAAAATGCCGATCGACGTGGTGATTTCCAATTCCTTCGGCTTCGGTGGCACCAACGGCTCGCTGGTCTTCCGCCGGTACGCCGAATGACCGTGAGCTGGATCGATGGCCTTACAGCTGACTCCCTGGCCGTCAAGGACCGGGGGTTGGCGTACGGCGATGGTCTCTTCGAGACTGTCCTTGTAAAGGCCGGACAGCCATTGCTCTTCCAGCGTCATTTGCAGCGTCTGGCACTGGGTGCTCAGCGCCTGGCGTTGAACCTCGATCTGGCATTGGTCGAGGAGGAGTGCTGCCGCTTCGCCGCTCAATTGGGTGAAGGCGTGATGAAACTCATCGTCACCCGTGGCGACGGCGTACGTGGCTATGCACCCGCTGCGGACGCACAGCCGAGACGCATCCTCCAGGCAAGTGCGCTGCCGGTGTATCCCGAGGCCCATGCAGAGCAGGGCGTCAAACTGTTCGCCTGTCAGACCCGTCTCGCCGAACAGCCGCTGCTGGCCGGGCTCAAGCACCTCAATCGCCTTGAGCAAGTGCTGGCCCGTGGGGAATGGCAAGGTGCCGAGTACGCCGAAGGGCTGATGCGGGACGTGTCGGGGCGGATCGTCGAGGCGGTCTACAGCAATCTGTTTATGGTCAAGGGCGGGGTGTTGCTGACGCCGGACCTGCGCCGCTGTGGCGTGGCTGGTGTGATGCGGGCCGAGATTCTGGCGCTGGCGGAGCGCGAGAACATGCCGGCCCGCGAGCTGGAGCTGCAAATGTCCGACCTGCAAAAGGCCGATGAGGTGTTTGTCTGCAACAGCGTGTACGGCATCTGGCCGGTGCGCGGCGTCGAGCATCTGAACTGGCCGGTTGGGCCGCTGACCCGTAAACTCCAACACCTTGTTCGCGGGCTTCTGGATATCTGATTCGTGATCCGAAAATTACTCGTCTTGCTGGAAACAGGTGTGGTTCTGGCAGGGCTATTGCTGGGACTGGCTTATTGGGAGCAGAGCAGCGTGCTGCGGCAGCCACTCAATCTGACCCAGGAAAAACTGCTGGATGTGCCGTCGGGTTCTTCGCCCACCGGCGTGCTGAATCGGCTGCAGGCCGACGGCGTCATCAAGGATGCATTCTGGCTGCGGCTGTACTGGCGCTTCAATCTGCAAGGGCAGTCGCTGCACAGTGGCGAATACCGTATGGCGCCAGGCATGAACGCCGAGTCACTGCTCGATCTCTGGCAAAAAGGCGAAGTGGTTCAGTACAGCGTCACCCTGGTGGAGGGCTGGACTTTCCGTCAGGTGCGCGCGGCGCTGGCTAAACAGGTCAAGCTGGAGCAAACGGCGAGCGATCTCAGCGACCCGGAGCTTATGGCGAAGCTGGGGCATCCGGACGTCTTTCCCGAAGGCCGGTTTTTCCCGGACACCTATCGCTACGTGCGCGGCATGACTGACGTCGAGTTGCTGAAACAAGCCTACAGCCGCCTGGATGAAGTGCTTCAGGAGGAATGGGAGAAGCGTGCTGCCGATGTGCCGTACTCCGATCCTTACCAGGCTCTGATCATGGCGTCGCTGGTGGAAAAGGAAACCGGTGTGCCCCAGGAACGCGGCCAGATTGCCGGTGTGTTCGTGCGTCGCTTGCAGCAGGGCATGTTGCTGCAGACCGATCCGACCGTCATTTATGGCCTCGGCGACCGGTACAACGGCAAGATCACCCGGGCGTTGCTGAAGGAGCCTACGCCGTATAACACCTATGTCATCTCCGGCTTGCCGCCAACGCCGATCTCCATGGTCGGGCGTGAGGCGATCCATGCGGCGATGCACCCGGTGGCCGGCAACAGCCTGTACTTCGTGGCGAGAGGGGACGGCAGTCACGTGTTCTCCGCCGATCTGGATGCGCACAACGCGGCGGTGAAGGCGTTCCAGCTCAAGCGTCGTGCGGACTACCGCTCCAGCCCGGCGCCTGTCGATGCACCGGCGCTGCCCGTGGACGCCGTCGATAAGCCCGCGTCCGAGCAGCAGCCCACAGATCCGAAACCTGCTGATGTGCAGCCAACAGAATCCAAAGCGGCAGAACCCAGGGACGCAGAGCCGGGCGCGAGCGAGCAACCGCCGAAGCCGCAGACGGACGCTGAGGCTCCGTCGACCCCGGCCAGTGACCCCGGCCAATGACAACCGCGAGCACACTCGCCATGAATCTCACCAAGGACTGCCCGTGACCGGTTTGTTTATTACCCTGGAAGGCCCCGAAGGCGCGGGCAAAAGCACCAACCGCGAGTACCTGGCCGAGCGCCTGCGCAGTGAAGGCATTGATGTGGTCCTGACCCGCGAGCCCGGCGGTACGCCATTGGCCGAGCGCATTCGCGAGCTGCTGTTGACGCCCGGCGGCGAGCAGATGTTTGTGGATACCGAGCTGCTGCTGATGTTCGCCGCCCGCGCGCAACACCTCGCTGGCCTGATTCGCCCGGCGCTGGCGCGGGGTGCCGTGGTGCTTTGCGACCGATTCACCGATGCCACGTACGCGTATCAGGGAGGCGGCCGAGGCCTGCCCATCGAGCGCATCGCCGTGCTGGAAGATTTTGTCCAGGGCGCGCTGCGTCCGGATCTGACCCTGGTGTTCGATCTGCCCATCGAGATAGGCCTGGCCCGCGCATCCGCCCGTGGTCAGCTGGACCGTTTCGAGCAGGAGGGCCGAGCGTTCTTCGATGCCGTGCGCAGCACCTACCTGTCGCGCGCCGCCGCGGCACCCGAGCGTTATCGCCTGGTGGACGCGGCGCTGCCGCTGACCGAAGTCCAGTCGTCCCTTGATGGGCTGGTTCCCGAACTGATTGCTCTGCTGGCGGCTCGCCGGCATGGCTGAGGCTTATCCCTGGCAGCACGGCCTGTGGCAGCAATTGGCAGGCCGCAAGCAACATGCTCACGCCTACCTGCTCCACGGCCCGGCCGGCATCGGCAAGCGGGCGCTGGCCGAGCGTTTGATGTACCTGCTGTTGTGCCAGCACCCGACAGGCCTTGAGGCGTGCGGCCAATGCAAATCCTGCTCGCTGCTGGCGGCCGGCAGTCACCCCGATCATTACGTGCTGGAGCCTGAAGAGGCCGACAAGGCGATCAAGGTCGATCAGGTGCGCGACCTGGTCAGCTTCGTGGTGCAGACCGCGCAAATGGGCGGGCGCAAGGTGGTGCTGATCGAGCCGGTCGAGGCGATGAACATCAACGCCGCCAACGCTCTGCTGAAAAGTCTGGAAGAGCCTTCGGGCAACACTATTCTGTTGCTGGTCAGCCATCAGCCGAGCCGGCTGCTGCCCACGGTCAAGAGCCGCTGCGTGCAACAGGCGTGTCCGCTGCCCAGCGACGCCATGAGCATCGCCTGGCTGGCCGATGCACTGCCAGATTGCGACGAGCAGGAGCGTGTCGATCTGCTGACCCTCGCAGCAGGTTCGCCGTTGGTCGCAGTCAAGCTGCACGCCCAGGGTGTGCATGAGCAGCGGGCGCTGGTGGTGGAGGGCGTTAAAAAGCTGCTCAAGGGCCAGCAATCGCCGACTCAACTGGCCGAAGGCTGGAAAGACATTCCGCTGTTGTTGCTGTTTGACTGGTTCTGCGACTGGTCAAGCCTGATCCTGCGCTATCAACTGACCCAGGACGAAGAGGGCCTGGGCCTGACCGACATGCGCAAGGTCGTGCAGTATCTGGCGCAGAAATCGTCCCAGCGCAATGTGCTGGCGATTCAGGACTGGGTGCTGCTGCAGCGCCAGAAGGTCATGTCAAAAGCGAACCTGAACCGGGTTCTGTTGCTCGAAGCGTTATTGGTGCAGTGGGCAGGCCTGACCGGACAAGGTTAGACTGGCCCTCTGCATGGCATCATGCATTGCCTGAGGAAACGAGATGAGCGTGCCACCGAGTCCAGGTCCGCGTAACGGCATCCTGTCCCTGACCATCAAGGACAAGTCCGTCCTGTACGCCGCATACATGCCATTCATCAAGAACGGCGGCCTGTTCATTCCCACCAGCAAAAGCTACAAGCTGGGCGATGAAGTGTTCATGTTGCTCAACCTGATGGACGAGCCTGAAAAGATTCCGGTCGCGGGCAAGGTCACCTGGATCACGCCGAAGGGCGCTCAGGGCAACCGCGCCGCAGGCGTTGGGGTGCAGTTCAACGACGGCGACAACACCGCGCGCAACATGATTGAAAACTACCTGGCCGGAGCCCTGAAATCCGACCGTCCTACCCATACGATGTAAGTTGCCCCTGCCGCCATGCTTGTAGATTCCCATTGCCACCTCGACCGCCTCGACCTCAGTGCCCATGACGGCTCCCTCGACAACGCGCTGCATGCGGCGAGAGAGCGGGGCGTCGGGCACTTTCTGTGCATCGGCGTCAGCGCCGAGAATGCCGGTGCCGTGAAAGCGCTGGCTGACCGCTACGACGACGTTGATTGCTCGGTCGGCATCCATCCACTGGACCTCAAGCCCGGCGAAGCGCCTGCGCTGGAGTGGCTGCTCGGCGAGCTGAATCATCCGCGCGTCGTGGCCATCGGCGAAACCGGTCTGGATTATCACTACGAACCCGAGGCTGCCGAGTTGCAACAGGCCTCGTTCCGGCTTCATTTGCAGGCCGCCAACGTGACCGGCAAGCCGGTGATCGTCCACACCCGCGGCGCGCGGGCCGACACGCTGGCGCTGCTGCGTGAGGCCGCGTTGCCTCAAGCCGGCGTGTTGCATTGCTTCACCGAAGACTGGGACATGGCCAAAGCCGCGCTGGATCTGGGGTTCTATATCTCGCTGTCCGGTATCGTCACCTTCCGCAACGCCGACGCGCTCCGGGACGTCGCCAGCAAGGTGCCCGCCGACCGGCTGCTGGTCGAGACCGACTCGCCGTACCTGGCGCCGATCCCGTATCGGGGCAAGCCCAACCTGCCGCAATACGTGCGTGAAGTGGCCGAGTTCCTGGCGATGCTACGTGGCGAGACGTACGAGCGTTTTGCCGAACAGACCAGCGAAAACTTCAAGCGGCTGTTCCCGCTGGCGCGCGTTAAAAGCTGATCCCCCGTGTACAGCGCCGCTTGCCAGGCCCCGAGCGCTGCGCAAATCGCGGGCAAAAAAAACCCGGGTTCTGGGGGGTGAATCCGGGTTAAGACCATTAGGAGTAAAACAAAGACACGCTATCCATTGGTGTCCTTGCCAACGCTGGCACTTGGGGGAGATGCTGCGTTGGCGAATATAAGTATTGGCTATAATCCGCAGGCGTCCAGCCGACCGCTGTACGATTTTTAAACAGTTTTGGAATACCTGACGCGCTGCTGATACCGCAATCCCACTGATGTCCCGAATTTCTGACCACTCAGGCCATCCCGCCAAAAAAGAGACTGGTGGGGCACTTTGCGTTTCGTTTTAGCGTACTGGCGGCTAAATCCGTCAGAAAACGGATACAGGTCGGATGATCCGTGCATTCTGCTGCGGGATAGGCATAATGTGCCGCTTCCGATTCCCGAATCCACAGTCCCCTCCTATGCAGAAAGAACCTCGTAAAGTCCGTGAGTTTCGCCGCCGTGAGCAGGAGATCCTCGACACCGCGCTCAAGCTTTTCCTCGAACAGGGCGAAGACAGCGTCACCGTCGAGATGATCGCGGACGCCGTGGGTATCGGCAAAGGCACCATCTACAAGCATTTCAAATCCAAGGCCGAGATTTATCTGCGCCTTATGCTCGACTACGAGCGGGATTTGAACGAGCTGCTGCATTCGGCGGATGTCGACAAGGACAAAGAAGCGCTGTCCCGCGCCTACTTTGAATTCCGTATGCGCGACCCCCAGCGCTATCGCCTGTTCGACCGCCTGGAAGAGAAAGTCGTAAAAGGCAATCAGGTGCCGGAGCTGGTCGAGGAGCTGCACAAGATCCGCGCTTCGAACTTCGAACACCTGACCTTGCTGATCAAGGGACGGATTTCCGAAGGCAAGCTCGAAGACGTCCCTCCGTACTTCCATTACTGCGCCGCCTGGGCGCTGGTGCACGGCGCGGTGGCGCTGTACCACTCGCCGTTCTGGAGCAATGTCCTTGAAGATCAGGAAGGTTTCTTCCAGTTCCTGATGGACATCGGTGTGCGCATGGGCAACAAACGCAAGCGGGATATTGATCATGGGCACGAGACCAAACCCGGCGCTCAACCCGACCCCGCTGCTGAGTAAAGCGAAGCCACGCAAACCCGATTCCGCGAGCTAAGCCTTCTCCAGGTCCGACATGGCGCAAAAGCTGCATTAACCGGCCATTCGCCGGTTTTCCGTCGCCGGACTTTGGAGATAAACATGCGTAGCCTGGTTTTACTGCTGGCTCTACTGGCGTTGAGTGGCTGCATGCACGTCAGCGATCTGGCACAAGGCGCTCACGATGAACTCAGTGACGCCGGGCTGCTGGATCACAGTTCGACCCGCCGGTTGAACAACTTTCGCGTGCAACCTGACTCGTTCATCTATATCGCCCAAGGCGCCTTTGCTCCCCCGGGCAGCGCCTACCCGCGTCCCAACGTCGTGGCCGAAGAAGCCTTCAACGGTTTTATCGAATACTTCCCGATGGTCCGCCGCGCCCGCGCCCCGGAAGGTCTGGATGACGCGATGACCGAGGCTCGGGCTGCCGGCGCGCATTATCTGCTGTACACCCGTTTTGCCAAGGCTGATGACCGCATCGGCACGTTTGACGAGTGGTCGGATCAGGAAGCAGTGGACCGTCTTGGCATCGACAACGGCGTCATACAGCTGATGCTGATCGAAACCAACACCCGCTACCTTATCGATTCGGCCCGCATTCACCTCCGTGGTGGCCTGCTGACGTTGTACGACACCAAGCCCGAGGATTTGCTAGGACCCCCGATGGAAGCTTACGCTCGGGGTTTGCTGGGCGTCGAAGCCCGCTGAGGAGTGGCGTATGAGTGGGCAGGACAAAGCCAACGATCTGTTGGCCCAGATTGCCAGGAGCGGCAAGGGTTTGCCGCCTGTGCACTTGTGGAACCCGGATTTCTGCGGTGACATCGACATGCGCATCGCCCGTGATGGCACCTGGTTCTATCTGGGCACGCCCATTGGTCGCAAGCCGATGGTTCGGCTGTTTTCCACCATCATTCGCCGTGACGGCGACGATTATTTCCTGATTACCCCAGTCGAGAAGGTTGGCATCAAGGTCGACGACGCGCCTTTTGTGGCGGTGCTGCTGGACGTTGAAGGCAGTGGGGAGTCGCAGTTGTTGCGGTTCACCACCAATGTCGAAGACGTGGCAGAGGCGGGGGCTGAACATCCGCTGCGTATCGACCTCGATCCGCAGACCCAGGAGCCAGCGCCCTATATCCGTGTGCGCAACAACCTCGAAGCGCTGATCCACCGTAATGTCTTCTATCAGCTGGTTGACCTGGCTGTCGTGCGGGAAATCGACGGCCAGCGCTGGCTGGGGGTGTGGAGCGGTGGCGAATTTTTCCCCATCGGTCTCGAGCCCTGATCGGCCCCTGTCAAACTGGCTATCCGCTTGCGCCCAATTGCCTGACTACCACAGGGCAGTTAAAGTGCCGCCCCCCGATTTTTCCTGAGGTTTTTCCATGAGTCAGTCCTTTGATATCGCCGTGATCGGCGCCACCGGTACTGTCGGCGAAACCATCGTCCAGATTCTCGAAGAGCGCGACTTCCCGGTTGGCGATTTGCACCTGCTCGCCAGCGCCGAATCGGCCGGCAGTTCAGTGCCGTACCGTGGCAAGAACGTCCGCGTGCGTGAAGTCGACGCCTTTGATTTCAGCAAGGCGAAGATCGCATTCTTTGCAGCAGGCGCCACGGTGACCCGCAGCTATGCCGAGCGCGCCACCGCCGCCGGGTGTGTGGTGATCGACCTGTCCGCCGGATTGTCCGTGGAGCAGGCACCCAATGTAGTGCCCGAGGTCAATGGCTCCCGCCTGGCTGATCTGACCAAGCCGCAGCAGGTGGCATGCCCGAGTTCCAGCGCAGCCGCCCTCGCGCTGGTGCTGACGCCGTTGCGCGCACTGCTGAACCTCGAGCGGATCACCGTGACGGCGTGCCTGGCGGTGTCGAGCATGGGCCGAGAGGGGGTCACCGAACTGGCTCGGCAGACCGCCGAGCTGCTCAATGTTCGCCCGCTGGAGCCGAAGGTGTTTGACCGGCAGATGGCGTTCAACGTGCTGGCCCAAGTGGGCAAGCCTGACGCCGAGGGTCATGTGCCATTGGAAAAACGTTTGGTCAGCGAGTTGCGCGAGTTGCTCTCGCTGCCTTTAATCAAGGTCGGTGTGAGTTGCATCCAGGTGCCGGTGTTCTTCGGCGACAGCCTGAGCGTGTCGGTGCAGGCCCGCGAGCCGGTCGACATCAAGGCGGTCAACGCCGCGCTCGAAACGGCCGAGGGCATCGAGCTGGTTGAGCCCGGTGATTACCCGACGCCGGTGGGCGACGCCGTAGGACAGGATGCTGTTTATGTAGGACGTTTACGCGGGGGCGTCGACGACGGTTGTGAGCTGAATTTCTGGGTCACGCTGGACAATGTGCGCAAGGGCGCAGCGTTGAACGCTGTGCAGGTGGCTGAGTTGTTGATAAAAGATGTTGCGTAAAAGATACTTGCCCACAATTCGAAGAATCATTCTAGCTGCGGCGTGTCGATACGCCTTACACCCGAGCAGGCATTATCTTCGCGATTGCCGGGGAAATTTCAAACAAGGGATGGGCTATGGTTCAGGTTCGTAAACTCGTTTTAGCAATCGCTGCGGCTTCGGCGCTGTCATCGGGAATGGCACAAGCGCTCGGCCTCGGCGGTCTGACCGTGAAGTCGACCCTGAATCAGCCGTTGTTGGCCGAAATCGAGCTGACAGAAGTGCAGGACCTCAATGCCTCCCAGGTGGTGCCGAGTCTGGCGACCTCTGCGGAGTTCGCTCAGGCCGGCGTTGGCCGGGTGGCGATTCTGGATGACCTGACCTTTACCCCGGTCGTCAATCCCGGCGGCAAGAGTGTGTTGCGCATCACCTCCACCAAGCCTATCCGCGATCCCTACGTAAAATTCCTCGTTCAAGTGCTCTGGCCCAACGGCCGGGCGCTGCGCGAGTACAGCCTGTTGCTGGACCCGCCAAAATTCTCGCCACAGGCCGCTGCGGCCGCCGCGCAATTGCCGTCGACCGCACCGAGCGTCGCACCTGCCCCGGCACCCGCCGCCGAGACGCCAGCCGTTGCGCCTTCGACACCCGCTCCAGCGCCTGCCCCGGAACCCAAGTTCACCCAATACACCACCGCTAATAACGACACGCTGTGGGAAATTGCCGCGCGCGTGAAAAATGGCGGCACTGTGCAACAGACCATGCTGGCGATTCAGGCGTTGAACCCTGATGCGTTTATTGCCGGCAACATCAACCGCCTGAAAAAAGGCCAGGTGTTGCGTTTGCCGTCGCCGCAGGAATCAACCGCGCTGGCTCAGCCTCGCGCGGTGGCCGAAGTGGCCGAGCAGAATCGTGCCTGGCGCGAAGGCCGACGCCTGCCGAGCGGCGCCCGTCAGGTCGATGCCACCCGTCGCGACCGTGCGGGCGCAGCGCCGTCACAGATCGACGCCAAGGACAACCTCAGCCTTGTCTCTGCCAATAAGGCTGGAGCGAAAGGCAAAGCCAGCGACAACGCCGACATCAGCAACCAGCTGGCGACTACTCAGGAAAGCCTGGACACCACGCGTCGGGACAATGCCGAGCTGAAGAGCCGCATGACTGATCTGCAAAGCCAGGTCGACAAACTGCAGCGCCTGATTCAGCTGAAGAATGACCAACTGGCGAAAATGCAGGCGTCCGGCGCAGCGGTTCCGCCGCCCATTGATGCCCCCAATCCTGCCAATCCCGCTGTCAGCCCCAACAGCGTGACCAACCCCAACAACGCCGCCAACCCGGCGATGCAGGCCCAGGTGGTGCCGAATGCAGCGGCGCCTGATGTTGCCGGGAAGGCACCTGACGAAATCGCGCCCGAAGACGCATTGCCGGTTGACGGTGCGGCGGTGACCAGTGCAACGCCTGATCAAGCGCTGATCGTACCGACTGAGCCGGTGGTCGATGAAGACAACCGCAGCGCCCTCGACAAGATCCTCGCCAGCCCGATGCTCATGGGCCTGATCGGTGGCGGCGCGCTGTTGGTCTTGCTGCTGCTTCTGTTGCTGATGGCTCGCCGACGCAATGCGCTGATCGAAGCCGAACGGCATCGCCAGATGGCGCGTGCGTTGGCCGAAGAGTCGGACTTCGCGTCCGACATGGATATGCCTGCCAGCAGCTTTGAAGGCCTGGAGGCGCCGGTGCCCAACGCAAAGACGCCGCCGGCGCCGGCCGTCGCCGAGCCGGTCCGCGAGCACCCGGCTGACGCGCTCGTTCAGGCCGAAATCCACATTGCCTACGGCCGGAGCAATCAGGCTGCTGCCGTTCTTGAAGAGGCCATCAAGCATGAGCCGCAGCGCAGCGATCTGCGCCTCAAGCTCATGGAGGTCTATGCCGAGCAGGACAACAAATCCGGGTTTGTCGCGCAGGAGCGGCAACTGGTGGCCACGGGAAAGAACCACGCTGAAGTCGAAGAGCTGAAATCCCGCTATCCGTCCATGGCAGCAGCAGCTGCGGCGGTAGCAGGGGTGGCGGCCACAGCGGCTTTGGCGGCGGAAATGGACGCAAAATACGTCGAGGACCTGCTTCACGACGAAGCTGAAGTCGCGGCGCAGCCTGCTCCGGTGGCAGAAACAGTGACCGAAGTGCCGTTGGACGAAGAGTTCGACAACGCCTTTGACCTGAGCCTTGATGATCTGGACAGCGAATCGCCTGCTGCTGCGCCGACCCGCGCTGCGGCACAGGACACCGCTGCCCTCGACGATCTGGACCTGGATGCGCCGTTTGCCGGATCGGCGTCTGATGACCTGGACTTCGACGCGATTCTGCGCGAACAACAGGCGACATCCGGCCCTGCTGAGCCCGCCGACCTGGACGATTTCGACCTCAACCTGGCGGAAGATCAGCCGGCGTTGAAGGCCGAAGACGATTATTTGCTGGGGATGGAGGACGATCTGCGTGATCTGCCCCCGTTCGAACAGCCTGCATCGTTGGGCGCCGACAAGCCGGGGCCGGAAGACGACATTGAGTTGCCTGCCGATTTCGACCTCTCCCTGGCGGACGAGATGGAGACCGAGCAAGCGTCCGAGGCATTTGCGTCCGAGATCGACGACGTCAATGCCGAGTTGGACCGTCTCTCCCAGAGCCTGGAACAGCCGCCGATTGCCAAGCCGTTCGACACCGCGTTGGACAAGCCGGTGGACGCGTCGCCGCGTTTCACTGAAGACGATGCGCTGCTGGCGGATGACGAGCCGGAATTCGATTTCCTGTCCGGTACCGATGAAGCGGCCACCAAGCTGGACCTGGCCCGGGCATACATCGAGATGGGTGACGCCGACGGCGCTCGCGACATTCTTGATGAGGTGGTGGCCGAAGGTGACGATGGCCAGAAGACGGAGGCGCGGGACATGCTGTCGCGCCTCGTCTGACGGTATACACCGCTGCAAAAAAACGACCGCTTCGGCGGTCGTTTGCGTTTCCGGGTCGGGCCCTTCGGCTTTTCGCGTGCGTGCGGGTTCACCAGCGCTGCCGATGGCGTCTTTTTTTTCGATCCGTATAATGGCCGCCCTTGCGCACATCGACAGGCTTTAAGCTCTTGGCAACTACAGACACCGAGGCAGAAACAGCGGCAGCCGAACTGGCGGCCGAAGGTTTTTCCAGAATCGCCCTGGGCGTGGAATACAAGGGCTCGCGCTACAGCGGCTGGCAGCGCCAGTTGACCGGTGTGCTGACCGTCCAGGAAACGCTGGAAAACGCCCTGTCGAAAGTTGCGGATTCGCCGGTGTCGCTGATGTGCGCAGGGCGCACCGATGCCGGTGTGCACGCGTGCGGTCAGGTGGTGCACTTCGATACCCAGGCCGAGCGCAGCATGAAAGCCTGGACCATGGGCGCCAATATCAATCTGCCCCATGACATCAGCGTGACTTGGGCCAAGGTCATGCCCGCGCATTTTCACGCGCGCTTCAAGGCCATCGCCAGACGTTATCGCTATGTGATCTACAACGATCAGATCCGTCCGGCGCACCTGGGCCAGGAAATCACCTGGAACCATCGCCCGCTGGATGCCGAACGCATGGCGCTGGCGGCCGAGTATCTGGTCGGCACCCACGATTTCAGCGCGTTCCGTGCCGGTCAATGCCAGGCCAAATCGCCGATCAAGCAGCTTCATCATTTGCGCGTCACCCGCCACGGCAAGATGATCGTCATTGATGTCCGCGCCAATGCCTTTCTGCATCACATGGTGCGCAACATTGCCGGTGTGCTGATGACCATCGGGGCAGGGGAGCGGCCAATCGAGTGGGCGAGGGAGGTGCTGGAAAGTCGGGTCCGACGCACCGGCGGCGTGACGGCTCATCCTTTCGGCCTGTATCTGGTTCAGGTGGAATACCGCGACGAGTTCCCGTTACCGGATCGCTACATCGGCCCGCATTTTCTCACCGGCTTCACGGAACTGGACGGCTGACGCGGGTGACTGCATTTGCTACCATCCGTGACTTTCGCAAGGCTTGAGGTCTCCACTACATGTCAGCCGTTCGCAGCAAGATCTGCGGGATTACCTGCATAGAAGATGCGTTGGCCGCCGTTGACGCGGGAGCCGATGCCATCGGGCTGGTGTTTTACCCCCCAAGTCCGCGCTTCGTGACGGTCGAGCAGGCCCAGGCAATCGTTGCCGCGCTGCCGCCGTTCGTCAGCACTGTCGGCCTGTTCGTGAATGCAGAGCGCGCTGACTTGAAAGCCCTGCTCGATGTCGTTCCCCTCGACCTCATTCAGTTTCACGGCGATGAAACCCCGGAGCAGTGCGAAGGCTATAGCCGCCCGTACATCAAAGCGCTGCGTGTCCAGGCCGGCGACGACATCGCGGCCACTTGCGATGCTTACGCCAACGCTTGCGGCATCCTCCTCGACACCTATGTCGCCGGCATTCCGGGCGGGACGGGGGAAACCTTCGACTGGGCGCTGATTCCAAAACATTTGAGCAAGCCGGTGATCCTCGCCGGCGGGCTGACCTCGGCCAACGTTTCCCAGGCCATTGCGCAGGTGCATCCCTACGCCGTGGACGTGAGTGGCGGGGTGGAGAAATCCAAAGGCCTGAAGGATCACGACAAGATCCGTGCGTTCATGAGTGCAGTACACGGCGCCTAGGTCGTTTGCCCGGCAACATCGGCTGGGATGTGACGGCGGACCAACGGTCGCCGTCCACTAGCCTGCCATCCGCTGATGCGCGTGGCCGAATTGATTGAGCGAAGACGTCTTGCGTCTCGTGATGGAAGTTGAGAGGGGTGTTTGCGAGTGTTGTCTCGGCAGGTCAGGCTTCGCGCCGATCGTTGTACGGCATTTCGCGGCACCTTACATGACATTGGTTTAAGGGCATGCGCATGGCACCTATTGCCATCGCGTTCGAGCCATCGGTACTGGAGAAAGAAAGCATGAGCAACTGGTTGGTAGACAAACTGATCCCTTCGATCATGCGTTCCGAGGTCAAGAAGAGCTCGGTGCCCGAAGGTCTGTGGCACAAGTGCCCGTCCTGCGAAGCGGTGCTGTATCGCCCGGAGCTGGAAAAGACCCTGGACGTCTGCCCGAAGTGCAACCACCACATGCGCATCGGCGCCCGCGCCCGTCTGAATATCTTCCTGGACGCCGAAGGCCGTCAGGAGATCGGCGTTGATCTGGAGCCGGTGGACCGTCTGAAATTCCGCGACGGCAAGAAGTACAAGGATCGCCTCGTCGCGGCACAGAAGCAGACCGGTGAAAAGGACGCGCTGATTTCCATGAGCGGCACCCTGCTGGGCATGCCGGTGGTGTGCAGCGCATTCGAGTTCTCCTTCATGGGCGGCTCGATGGGTGCGGTGGTGGGTGAGCGCTTCGTGCAAGCTGCCAACTACGCGCTGGAAAACCGCTGCCCGATGATCTGCTTCGCCGCATCCGGCGGTGCGCGCATGCAGGAAGCCTTGATCTCGCTGATGCAGATGGCCAAGACCTCGGCCGTTCTGGCGCGTCTTCGTGAAGAGGGCCTGCCGTTTATCTCCGTGCTGACCGACCCGGTCTACGGCGGTGTTTCTGCCAGCCTAGCGATGCTGGGCGACATCATTGTCGCCGAGCCAAAGGCCCTGATCGGCTTCGCCGGCCCTCGCGTCATTGAGCAGACCGTGCGCGAAAAGCTGCCGGAAGGTTTCCAGCGCAGCGAATTCCTGCTCGACCACGGCGCGATCGACATGATCATTCACCGTCAGGAACTGCGTCAGCGTCTCGGTAACGTATTGGCCCAGATGATGGGGCTGCCGACGCCGAAATTCGTGGCGCCGACAGTTGAGCCGATCGTTGTACCGCCTGTTCCGGCGAACCTATGACCGCACGCTCGTTGAGCGACTGGCTCAGCTATCTGGAACACCTGCACCCGTCGGCCATCGATATGGGATTGGAGCGTTCGCAGCAGGTGGCAGCTCAGATGGGCCTGACCCGGCCGGCGCCCAGAGTGATCACGGTCACCGGCACCAACGGCAAAGGCTCGACCTGCGCATTCGTTGCTTCCTTGTTGCAGGCCCAGGGCCTGAAAGTCGGCGTTTACAGCTCGCCGCACCTGCTGCGCTACAACGAGCGTGTGCAGGTGCTGGGCGTCGAAGCCACCGACGCCGCGCTGTGCGCGGCGTTCGAGGTGGTCGAGCGCGGCCGCGGCGACATTTCCCTGACCTATTTCGAAATGGGCACGCTGGCAGCCTTCTGGCTTTTCGAGCAGGCCGGGCTGGATGCGGTCGTGCTGGAAGTCGGTCTCGGCGGGCGGCTTGATACGGTCAATCTGATCGACGCCGACATGGCGCTGGTCACCAGCATTGGCGTTGACCACGCGGAATTCCTCGGCAATACCCGTGAGACCGTGGCCTTCGAGAAGGCCGGGATATTCCGTGAGGGACGGCCTGCACTGTGTGGCGATCTTGATCCGCCGCAGCCGTTGCTCGACAAAGCGCAGGCACTGCATTGTCCGCTGTCGCTGCGCGGTCGCGATTTCAATCTGCAGATCAACGCGACGGGGTGGGACTGGTCGGGCACTGATGCACAGGGCCGCACAATCGAACTGCATTCGCTGCCGTTACTCGACCTCCCCATGCAGAACGCCGCGCTGGCGCTGCAGGCTTACCTGCGGCTGGATTTGCCGTGGGATGGGTCGACCCTTCGCGATGCGCTCGTCAATACGCGCGTCACCGGTCGCCTTGACCGTCGCAGCGTCGACTGGCAGGGGAAATCCCTAAGCCTGCTGCTGGACGTGGGCCACAACCCCCATGCAGCAACGTTTCTCGCCCAGCGCCTGAATCAGCGACCGGTGGCGGGCAAGCGTCTGGCGGTGTTCGGTTTGCTCAGTGACAAGGACCTGCCGGGCGTTCTGGCGGAACTGAGCGAGACGTTCAGCAGTTGGGCCGTCGCACCGCTGCCAACGCCGCGCAGCCGTCCGGCGCAAGAGATCGAACAGGCGTTGCAGAACCTTGGCGCTCGCGTGACGTCTCACCCGAGTATCGCGCTGGCACTTGAAGCTCAGTGCGCCCACGCGACAGCCGACGACGAGATTGTTCTGTTCGGGTCTTTTTACTGCGTAGCCGAAGCCCTGGAATGGCTTGCTGGCGCGTCACGGAGGAAGTGACACATGGCTTTGCTGGATAAAGCGTACAAACAGCGGATGGTTGGGGCATTGGTGCTGATTGCCATCGCGGTGATTTTTCTGCCGATGCTGTTTTCGCGTCAGGACGAAGCCCGCCGTGTTCAGGTCGATGCGCCTGCCGCGCCGCAAGCGCCGGCCACCTCGCAGATCAAGGTCGAACCCGTCAGCGTGCCTGAACAGCAGCCATTGCCGCAGGAGCCGGTGCCAGGCGATGACGAGCTGACGCAGCCTGCTCAGTCCGCGCGTCCTGCCCAGCCCGTTCAGCAGCGCACCAGTCAACAGCCGCCGTCCATGCCCATTGCCCCTGCGCCTTCCAAGCCTGTGGCTGCTGCGCCGAAACCCGTTCAGACCGCGCCCGCGAAGCCTGCTCCGGCACCGACGCCGGCACCCGCTCAAGCGGCAGCGCCTGTCACACCGGCAGCCGAGACCAGCCGGGTCGATGCCAATGGTTTGTCGGTCACCTGGGCGGTACAGCTGGCGAGCCTTTCCAACCGCGCCAATGCCGACAATCTGCAGAAGACGTTGCGCACTCAGGGCTACAACGCCTACATCCGCACCTCCGATGGCGTGAACCGCGTCTTCGTCGGCCCGGTGATCGAACGCGTCGAAGCTGATCGTCTGCGTGACACGCTGGAAAAACAGCAGAAGATCAAAGGCATCGTTGTGCGTTTCCAGCCGGAGCGTAAGTAAGCGTCCCCGGCCGACGCCTTCCCTTGGTAGGACCGGCTTCAGCCGGGAAGGGGCTCGATCTGACGTCATCGATTTCGGGTTTAACCCCGGCCGATCCCCAACAAAGTCCAATAGTTCGCCTTAAATGCCCTTCATCCGCAATCGCTGCTTACCGGCAGGCGAGTGCTCTGCTAAAATCCGCCGCCTTATCAGTCTGTAGGCTGCGACGTGTCATTTACTCCGGTTGACTGGGCGATCATTGCAATTGTCGCCATCTCCGCTTTGATCAGTCTCAAGCGCGGCTTCGTCAAAGAAGCATTGTCCTTGCTGACGTGGATCATCGCAGGTGCCGTCGCCTGGATGTTTGGCGGATCGCTGGCCCAGTATCTGGTCAACTACATCGAAGCACCTTCGGCGCGCGTGATTGCGGGCTGCACCATTCTTTTCGTCGCCACACTGCTGGTCGGCGCCATGGTCAACTTTCTGATTGGAGAACTGATTCGCGTCACCGGGCTGTCCGGGACCGATCGTTTTCTGGGCATGGTCTTCGGCGCGGCGCGCGGAGCCTTGCTGGTTGTCGTTGCGGTCGGGCTGTTGAGCCTGGGCCCGGTGCAACAGGATCAATGGTGGCAGCAGTCGAGGCTGCTCCCGCAATTTGTCATGGTCGCTGACTGGTCGAAAAACCTGATTCTCGGGATGTCCAGCAAGTGGCTAGCCAGCGGAGTCAGCGTACCTGTTGACATCCCGTTCAAGGATCACCTCCTGCCGCCTACAACGCCGCCGGAAGTGCTCGGTAAATCCAGTTCCACTAAGTAGGGGTTGTGTCGCATGTGTGGCATCGTCGGTATCGTCGGCAAGTCGAACGTCAATCAGGCGCTTTATGACGCGCTCACCGTCCTCCAGCACCGCGGCCAGGACGCTGCCGGTATCGTGACCAGCCATGACGGCCGGTTGTTTCTACGCAAGGACAACGGTCTGGTTCGTGACGTGTTCCACCAGCGCCATATGCAGCGCCTGGTCGGGCACATGGGCATTGGTCACGTACGTTACCCAACGGCGGGCAGCTCGACGTCGGCCGAAGCCCAGCCGTTCTACGTCAACTCGCCTTACGGCATCACCCTGGCGCATAACGGCAACCTGACCAACGTCGAGCAACTGGCCAAGGAGATTTACGAATCCGACCTGCGCCACGTCAACACCAATTCCGATTCCGAAGTGCTGCTCAACGTGTTCGCCCACGAGCTGGCCGTGCGCGGCAAGTTGCAGCCGACCGAAGAAGACATCTTCGCGGCCGTCACTGACGTGCATAAGCGTTGCCGTGGCGGTTACGCGGTCGTGGCGATGATCACCGGTTACGGCATTGTCGGCTTCCGCGACCCGGATGCCATCCGCCCGATCGTCTTCGGTCAGCGTCACACCGACGAAGGCGTCGAGTACATGATCGCGTCCGAAAGCGTTTCCCTGGACGTGCTCGGTTTCACCCTGATTCGTGACCTCGCCCCGGGCGAAGCGGTGTACATCACCGAAGACGGCAAGCTGCACACCCGCCAGTGCGCCACCAACCCGAAATACGCCCCGTGCATTTTCGAGCACGTCTACCTGGCGCGTCCTGATTCAATCATCGACGGCATCTCGGTCTACAAGGCGCGTCTGCGCATGGGCGAGAAGCTGGCCGACAAGATCCTGCGCGAGCGTCCTGATCACGACATCGATGTGGTCATCCCGATTCCGGACACCAGCCGTACGGCGGCGCTGGAACTGGCGAACCACCTGGGCGTGAAATTCCGCGAAGGCTTCGTCAAGAACCGCTACATCGGCCGCACGTTCATCATGCCGGGCCAGGCCGCGCGGAAGAAATCCGTGCGCCAGAAGCTCAACGCGATCGAGCTGGAATTCCGTGGCAAGAACGTGATGCTGGTGGATGACTCCATCGTTCGCGGCACCACGTGCAAGCAGATCATCCAGATGGCCCGCGAAGCCGGCGCCAAGAACGTGTATTTCTGTTCCGCGGCCCCGGCTGTGCGCTTCCCCAACGTCTACGGCATCGACATGCCGAGTGCCCACGAGCTGATCGCTCACAACCGTTCCACCCAGGACGTGGCCGACCTCATCGGTGCCGACTGGCTGGTCTATCAGGACCTGAATGACCTGATCGAGGCGGTGAGTGGCAGCAAAAAGATCAAGATCGACAACTTCGACTGTTCGGTCTTCGACGGCAAGTACGTGACCGGTGACATCGACGAGCACTACCTGAACAAGATCGAGCAGGCGCGCAACGACGCCTCCAAGGTCAAGACTCAGGCGGTGAGCGCGATCATCGATCTGTACAATAATTAATCCAGACAAGGAGCAGGCGGCATGACTCAGGAATGGGATGCCGGTCGACTGGACAGCGATCTCGAGGGCGTCGGTTTCGACACCCTCGCGGTACGTGCCGGTCAGCACCGCACGCCGGAACGCGAGCACAGCGATCCACTGTTTTTCACATCCAGCTACGTGTTCCGCACGGCAGCCGAGGCGGCCGCGACCTTCGCCGGTGAGATCCCCGGCAACGTCTATTCGCGCTACACCAACCCGACCGTGGCCTCGTTCGAAGAGCGCATGGCCGCGCTGGAAGGCGGCGAGCAGGCGGTGGCGACCTCCACGGGGATGTCCGCCATCCTCGCCACGGTGATGAGCTTCTGCAGCGCCGGCGACCACGTGCTGGTGTCGAAGAGCGTGTTCGGTTCGACCATCAGCCTGTTTGAAAAGTATTTCAAACGCTTCGGGGTGGAGGTCGATTACGTCCCCCTCGCCGAATTGTCCGGCTGGGACGCGGCGATCAAGCCGAACACCAAAATGCTGTTTGTCGAATCGCCTTCCAACCCGTTGGCGGAGCTGGTCGACATCAACGGGCTGGCGGAAATCGCCCACGCCAAGGGCACGCTGCTGGTGGTCGATAACTGCTTCTGCACTCCGGCCCTGCAGCAACCGCTGCGCATGGGGGCGGACGTGGTCGTGCACTCGGCGACCAAGTTCATCGACGGACAAGGCCGCGCCATGGGTGGCGTGGTGGTCGGTCGTAGCGAGCTGATGAAAGAAGTCGTCGGCTTCCTGCGCACTGCTGGCCCCAGCCTGAGCCCGTTCAACGCCTGGCTGTTCCTCAAGGGGCTCGAAACCCTGAAAATCCGCATGCGTGCCCATTGCCAGAGCGCTCTGGAACTGGCGCAGTGGCTCGAACAGCAGGAGGGCATCGAGAAGGTGCATTACTCCGGTCTCGAGAGTCACCCGCAACATGCATTGGCCAAGCGTCAACAGACGGCGTTCGGCGCGGTGGTGAGTTTTGAGGTGAAGGGTGGCAAGGACGGCGCATGGCGTTTCATTGATGCCACGCGATTGATCTCGATCACCGCGAACCTGGGCGATACCAAGACCACTATTACTCATCCGAGCACCACCTCCCACGGTCGGCTGTCTCCGCAAGAGCGTGAGGCGGCCGGCATTCGTGACAGTCTGATCCGCGTCGCGGTAGGGCTGGAGGACGTCGCAGACCTGCAAGCGGATCTCGCACGGGGTCTGGCTGCCTTGTAAGCAGGGTGTCCGAACACGAAAGCGAGCCCTGGGGCTCGCTTTTTTGTTTGCGATGTGCAGCTTCGTGCTTGCTGCGAAAAATGGCTCTTTTTAAAAAAACTTCAAGCAGGCTATTGACTTAGGTTCATCACCTGCGTAAATTTCGCGGCCTCAGCGAAGCAAGGGTGATTAGCTCAGCCGGGAGAGCATCTGCCTTACAAGCAGAGGGTCGGCGGTTCGATCCCGTCATCACCCACCATCGTTGAGTGTTTCACAGCAACACCAGACGCTGAAGGATACTGAGATTCAGCAGGACGTAAGTCCACGCAATGCGCAGCGGTAGTTCAGTCGGTTAGAATACCGGCCTGTCACGCCGGGGGTCGCGGGTTCGAGTCCCGTCCGCTGCGCCATATTTTCCGAATCGGGTCTTCCCGGTTCGAGATTGAAAGCCTAGGTTTTCATTCAGTGTTTTACGAAGCAGGCCCAAGGGTCGGTTTCAACAGCGTTAAGCAGATGAAAGTCTGTGCGACAAGCAGCGGTAGTTCAGTCGGTTAGAATACCGGCCTGTCACGCCGGGGGTCGCGGGTTCGAGTCCCGTCCGCTGCGCCATACATCGCTTCGAGGCCCTTGAACGCCTTGAAGCAACAGAAAAAGCGATCCCAGGATCGCTTTTTTTGTGCCTGCGATTTGGCGAACGCTTCGCCTGTCGCGCTGGATGCTGCAGAGCTCGGCGATAAATGCCATGATCGCCGGCTGTTAACGCGGCGCTGTGCGGTGCCTGATTTCGAATTTGGAGAGCTGGACCATGGGCATGAACCAAACCATCACTGTCATCCCGCCGGGCGTACCGCTGACGGGCCATGTGTCGCCGCCCGGCTCGAAGTCCATCACCAACCGCGCGCTGCTCCTGGCTGCCCTTGCCAAGGGCACCAGCCACCTGCGTGGCGCGCTGAAAAGCGACGACACCCGCCATATGTCCAACGCCCTGCGGCAAATGGGCCTGACCATCGAAGAGCCGGACGACACCAGCTTCGTCGTCACCAGCAGTGGGCAACTTGAAGTCCCCCAGGACGCGCTGTTCCTCGGCAATGCCGGCACGGCGGTGCGGTTCCTGACAGCGGCGGTCGGCACGGTAAATGGCAGCGTCACGCTGGACGGCGATCACTACATGCAGAAGCGCCCGATCGGCCCGTTGCTGGAGGCGCTACGCAAAGGCGGCCTGATCGCGGAAAGCGCCACCGGTTGCCCTCCGGTCGTGGTGCGCGGGACGGGTTCGATTACCGCCACTCGCTTCGAAATCGACGGCGGCCTGTCCAGTCAGTACGTCTCCGCGCTGTTGATGGTGGCGGCCTGTGGCGATGCACCGATTGAAGTGGCGCTGACCGGCAAGGAAATCGGCGCGCGCGGTTACATCGACTTGACCATCGCCTGCATGCGCGCGTTCGGTGCCGAGGTCGAGGTGCTGGATGACGCGTTGTGGCGCGTTGCACCGACGGGTTACACCGCCTGCGATTATCAGATCGAGCCCGACGCCTCGGCCGCAACCTATTTGTGGGCTGCCGAGGCGCTGACCGGCGGCAAGATCGACCTGGGCGTGGCGGGGGAGGCGTTCACTCAGCCAGACGCCAAGGCCATGGAAGTGATCGCGCAGTTTCCGAAGATGCCTGCGGTCATAAACGGCTCACAGATGCAGGACGCGATTCCTACGCTGGCGGTGCTGGCGGCCTTCAACGAGACGCCTGTGCGCTTCGTTGACCTGGCCAACCTGCGGGTCAAGGAATGCGATCGCGTACAGGCGCTGCACGATGGTCTGAATCAGGTTCGGGCCGGGCTGGCCTCGGTAGAAGGCGACGATCTGTTGGTTGCCGCTGATCCGAGTCTGGCGGGCACCAGCAGTCACGCGCTGATCAATACCCATTCCGACCACCGCATTGCCATGTGTTTCGCGCTGGCCGGTTTGAAAGTGGCGGGCGTGCGAATTCAGGACCCGGAGTGCGTAGGCAAAACCTATCCTGGCTACTGGCGCGCGCTGGAATTCCTCGGCGTCAAACTGGTGCACGGCGAGGTCTGAGGCGCAGGGCATGCCGGGCCTGCAGCCGTCGGCTGATGGACGCCAGGCCCGGTGGGGCGACTTTTCCGACCCCGTTTCAGTCTGATCAGCGCAACCTGCGCTGCCCTGACAGGCCCACGCGTACAGGCCCCGTTCACGGTTGCCGTTTCGATGTATCCACACGGTTGCAAACTCTGCGTTGATCCCATGGCAGGCTTGTTGCAGACTTACCGGCGTTTTCTCCGGTCCACTTTCAGTCGACCAATTGCCCCAGGATGTTTGATGCCTAAATTACTGAGCTTTCGTACCGCATGCTGGGTCATCACCCTGCTGGCTGCCGCAGGCTGCTCGTCGAAGAAACCGACGGTCTATGAGCATGAGAATTTCGACGATGCCGGGACATTCTCCCGCAGCTACCCGGTCTCGGATACCGCCACCTGCGAAGCGGCCCGAAGGGCGCTGTTGAGTCAGGGCTACATCATTACCAGCAGCGATCCGAAAGTGATCAGCGGCCATAAGAGCTTTCAGCAAACCGGCGAAACCCACATGGAGATCAGCTTCAACGTGGTGTGTGCGCCGGACGGCAGTGCTGATAAACGGACCACGATGTTCGCCAATGCGCTGCAGGATCGCTATGCGTTGAAGAAGGTCAATAACTCCGCCAGCCTGGGGGTTGGCGTGCTGGGCTCGGTCTCGATGCCGATTGGTTCGACCGACGACTCGATGGTCAAGGTCGCCAGTGAAACCGTGGCGTCGCCCAAGTTCTATGATCGCTTCTTCGCGCTGGTGGAAAATTTCCTGCCGCCTGAATTAAAGAAGGCTGCACACATTGAAGAGAAGCCTAAAACCGATCTGGGCATGCCTGAGCCGGTGCCAGGCAAGCCGGCGGCGTTGACGGAGCAAAAGCCGGCCGCTGCACCTGCTGCAGCGGCGCCTGCACCCACTACGCCCGTCGCACCAGCGCCACTGGCGACCCCTGCGACCCCACCTGCGGCCGCTGCCGAGCAGAGCAGCGAGCCGATGCCTGCGCCTGCCGAGGCGGAACCGTTGAAAACCGAAACAGCGGCGCCTGCCGAGGCCGCGCCTGCCACAACGCCTGCGCCGGCAACGACCACCGAGCCGAGCGCTGCGCCAGCGGTAGAATCAACGCCGGCGCAGTGAGTTATTCTGCTAATTCCCAGCAGAGGTCCCGCGTGCTGACATCGCACGTGCAGCAAACGCAAAAGCTGTGGGAGTGACCGGGGTGGCGCTCCACCTTGCTCACGAAGAGGTCATTTCAGCCACTGGAGATTTAATGGCTGTACTGAAGTCTTCGCGAGCAAGCTCGCTCCCGCAAGGGTGCGCTGGGCCTGCAGATCTTCGGTGTCATTCGTAGCCGCATCACCCCAAAAACAGTTTGTACGCCGGATTCCTGGTTTCGTCCCAGTACGGGTAACCAATCTCCGCCAGCGCCTGTGGCACCAGATGCCGTTCATCCTCCGGCACCACTAATCCCGCCACCACTCGGCCATCCGCCGCACCGTGGTTGCGGTAGTGGAACATCGAAATATTCCACTTCCCGCCCAGCTTGTTCAGGAAGTTGAACAGCGCACCCGGCCGCTCGGGGAATTCAAAACGCAGCACCACCTCGTCACTCACCCGCTCTGAATGCCCGCCGACCATGTGCCGTAAATGCAGCTTGGCCAGTTCGTTGTCGGTCAGGTCCAGCACCGGAAAACCCTGTTCCGTCAGGCTCGCGATCAGGGCTTTGCGAGGGTCGGTGTCGGGGTGGGTCTGCACGCCGACGAAGATGTGCGCCTCGCGGTCGGTGTGGTAGCGGTAGTTGAATTCGGTGATCTGCCGCTTGCCGATGGCCTCGCAGAAGGCCTTGAAGCTGCCCGCCTGTTCCGGAATGGTCACGGCAATGATTGCCTCGCGGCCCTCGCCCAGTTCGGCGCGCTCGGCGACGTGGCGCAGGCGGTCGAAGTTGACGTTGGCGCCGGAGTCGATGGCAACGAAGGTCTGCCCGGCGACTTCGTACTGTTCGGTGTACTTCTTGATCCCGGCCACGCCCAGCGCGCCGGCGGGCTCGGTGATCGATCGGGTGTCGTCGTAGATGTCCTTGATCGCCGCGCAGATTTCGTCAGTGCTGACGGTGATCACCTCATCGACGTAATCCTTGCAGATCTCGAAGGTGTAGTGACCGATCTGCGCCACGGCCACGCCATCGGCAAACAGGCCGACCTGTTGCAGCACCACCCGCTCGCCGTAAGCCATGGCCTGTTGCAGGCAGTTGGAATCGTCCGGTTCAACGCCGATCACCTTGATCTCCGGGCGCAGGTATTTCACGTACGCCGCAATGCCGGCAATCAGCCCGCCACCACCGACCGGGACGAAGATCGCGTCCAGTGGCCCCTGATGCTGGCGCAGGATTTCCATCGCCACGGTGCCTTGCCCGGCAATGGTGTCAGGGTCGTCGTAGGGGTGGACGTAGACGTAGCCATGTTCCTCGACCAGCTTCAGCGAATACGCCAGCGCTTCGGGAAACGAGTCGCCGTGCAGTACGACCTTTCCGCCCCGGGAGCGCACGCCTTCGACCTTGATCTCCGGCGTAGTCTTCGGCATCACGATGGTGGCCGACACGCCCAAGGTCTTCGCCGCCAGCGCCAGGCCTTGGGCATGGTTGCCCGCCGACGCCGTCACCACGCCCCGCGCCAGTTCTTCCGGGCTCAGCTGCGCCAGCTTGTTGTACGCGCCGCGAATCTTGAAGGAGTACACCGGCTGCAAGTCTTCGCGCTTGAGCAGCACGTTGTTGCCCAGGCGTTGGGAGAGTTGGCGGGCGGCGTGCAGCGGGGTTTCCACGGCAACGTCGTACACGCGGGAGTTAAGGATCTTTTTGACGTAGTGATTGAGCAGGTCGCCCTGAACAAGCGGGTAGGCCGGTGGCTGACTCATCGTGAGGGCCTCGTCGGAAGGCTTGGGATGATCAGGCGGGCGGCGAAGCAGGCGAGGGAAGGGCGAATGATCATGTCTGGCTCCTGATGTGGTTTTTGGCCCGGGAGACAGAGAGAAAAAACCCGCCTCTAGGGCGGGTTGGGTGCAAACGTCGGCTAACCCGCCATGACTGGAATGGCGGTAATAATTATCGGGCCGAAGAAATGCTGGGATGCGTTCATGGCGTCGAGACTATGGCGAACACGGCGCAGTCGTCAAGTGGGCGACGCCGTCATCGCTCAAAAACTGACAGTCAGGAAAAAACAAATGCCAGACCCAGACAAGGCTAACAATCCCTTGGGCCGTCGCCGTTTATCCGCGCGCGTCTACTGTTCAACGGGCCTTCATTTTTTGTTCATGAGGGCACTTTAGGGTTGGGTTCGTAGTCAGTGAATCTGCAGCTGAATGACTCAGCGACACAAGAACACCACCGATCACAAGAACTCGCCACGAGGGCGCAAAAATGGACGAGTACCAAGAAGAATTGCTGGAATACCAGGCCTACGAGATGGACCCGCTGGAACCCGCAGAAGACGCCACCGAGTTGTAGGAAAACCCACGCCTGCCAGTCAGAGTGACTTGCGCTGGCTGCGACGAAACGCACCGGGCGTCTGTTCGGTCCAGCGTTTGAAGGCCCGCTGAAAGGCTTCTGCTGACGCAAATCCCAATAAGTAGGCGATTTCGCCAAAGGCCAGTTCGGTGTCCCGGATGTAGGTCATGGCGAGGTCGCGCCGGGTGTCATTGAGGATCGCACGGAACTGTGTGCCCTCGTCCGCCAGCTTGCGGCGCAGGGTCCAGGTCGGCAGCTTCAGTCGCGCGGCCACTTCTTCGAGATCCGGCTCCCGCCCCCCATTCAACAACGGCCCCAGCAATTGGGTGATGCGCTCGCGCAGGCTGCGGGTTCGGGTGAGTTGTTCGAGTTCCCGTTCACACACCTGCAGCAGATGCCGCCAGGTACTCGGCACGTGGTCGGGGTTGCGCAGGCCCAGCTGACGCTGGTTGAGGCGCAACTGATTGACGCCCGCCGCGAAACCGACCGGCTGCTCGCAGAGCGCGGCGTATTCAGCGGCGTAGGCGGGGGCGTCGAACTCGATCTCCAGACGTTCGGCTATCAGCGTCGTCCCGCTCAGCGTCGACAGCTGGTGCAGCCAGCCGCTGAGGATCGAATCCACCACGAAGCGGTTGTAGCCGTTGTACGGGCTGATGGAATAGAAGCGCAGCCAGGCGCCGTCGCTGTCTTCGTGCAGGCTCGACTGGCCGCGATAATTCGAGCCGTACAGCGGTTCAAAACGAATCAGCGTGCGCGCCGCTTCGCGCACGGTCGGCGCCTGCGCGGCCGTGATGCCCGCCAGACCGGCGTGGCTCAGACGGCTGGATTGGCCCATCCGCAGGCCCAAGGCAGGCACGCCGGTCAGCTCGATGGCCCCATGGCCCAGGCGCATGTAGCGCGGGATCGACAGCCGGGCGCCGCCCTCACCGAGTCGTGCGGCATCCAGGCCGTATTGCTGCAGCAGCGGTTGCGGGTCCTGGCCTTCGTTGCGAACAGCGTCGGCGAGGCTGTGGACGAACCCCACGGACAGATCGCCCAGACGCACACGAGGGGAGGTCATCGATTACAACCACAGATTGATCAGGCGGGCGCCATGCCCGGGGCGAACGCCTTTCGGGGCAGCGCTGATGGACTGCTCGGCGACGCTTTGCCCGCCGCGACTGGCGAAACTGTGGCCGGCGCTGCCCTGGTCCCAGAACTGGCCGCCCATGAACACGCTGACGCCGGCCTTCGCCGTGCTGGCCGGTGTCAGGGCCAGTCGGCGCCAGGCTTCACCCTGTGTGATCGGTTTGGCCCCCAGATTCAAATGGGCCGCCAGCGCGTCATGCTTGTCGCTGCGCCAGGGTTGCGTCCAGCCGTACGTGCCGGCGACGTAGGCCGGTACTGCAATCAGCTCGACGCCGCTCGCGTTGAGTCGCGCGTAATTGTCGGGGTACCAGCTGTCGCTGCCGATCAATGTCGCCAAACGGCCGGCCGGGGTGTCGATCACGTTGAGCGGCGCGTCCTTGCCAGGACGGATGTAACCCCGCTGGTTCCAGCCCGGGAACAACTGACGCTGCGGTTGCCCCAAGGGCAGGCCGTCGGGGCCGAACACCAGGCTGCTGTTATAGAGCGCGCCGCGGCCGATGTGCAGTTCGCCGTTTTCCACGTGCGGGCTGGGCAGCACGATCGAGCCGGCCACCAGCGTCACGCCGAATTCCTTCGCCAGCCCGCCGAATACGTTCTGATAATCCTGCGCCATGCTGTGCGCCTTCATGCGCAGGCGTGCGTCCTCGAAGCGGCTGCTCCCCCGCGCGTGAATCACTGCGTCGATGAACAGCAGCGGATTACTGAACGCCAGCCAGTTCATCGCCTCGTCGAAGGTGGTGGCCTGGTAGAACTGGGCTTTTTCGTCCACCGCCAACAACCAGGTGCCGATGTGCTCGGGCAGTACCACAATGGTTTTATCGTTGAGCAGCCCATGGTCGCGGGCCTGGACCAGGTACGACGCCAGCTTGCGATGCAGGCGTTTGGCACTCGAATAATCGGAAGGGAACAACTCGGGCTGAATGCCCAGCAGGTTGCCGCGTTCGCCGGGTTGCCCGTCGTTGATCACCAGCTGAATGCGCAGGTCTGTCAGGTAATGCCCGACATGACGTTTGCCCGTCCACAGCCCGTAGCTGACGAGAAGAATCACCAGCACCGCAGCGGTAAGTGAGCCGAGAACTTTGCGCATGAAGAAAGGAGAGCTGCCTCTGGGAAGAACGCGCGCAGGGCGCGATGACGTTGCCGGAAGGCTACGGCAAAACGCTGCTTTGGAGAAGGTTTGCCAACGGCCAGAGCGGCCATTCGGCGAATGGGTTCAAGCGAGGCGGCATCGGCGGCCGCCTGCGCTGTATGGATCAACCGCGATGCCTGCGATTTGCAGGCATCACGGGCGATGCGTTTTACAGGCGGAAGCGGCTGACCAGCGTGTTGAACGAAACGGCCAGGCGGGAAAGATCCTGAGTCGATGCGTTGGTCTGGTGCGCACCGGCCGCCGTCTGGGTAGACAGGTCCTGGATGTTCACCAGATTGCGGTCCACCTCGCGCGCGACATTCGCCTGCTCTTCGGAGGCCGTGGCGATGACCATGTTGCGTTCGTTGATCTGGGCGATGCCGTCGGCGATCTGCTCCAGTGCGCGCCCCGTTGCCTGGGCCAGCGCCTGGGTGTCGGTCACCAGCGCCTGACTTTTGCCCATCGCCCCCACCGCCTGATCGGCGCTGGCCTGGACGCTGTTGATCATGCCTTCGATTTCACCGGTTGAGGCCTGGGTGCGTGCAGCCAAGGCCCGGACTTCGTCGGCAACCACGGCAAAGCCTCGGCCCTGTTCACCGGCACGGGCGGCTTCGATGGCGGCGTTCAAGGCCAGCAGGTTGGTTTGTTCGGCAATGCCGCGAATCACGTCCAGGACTTTGCCGATGTCCCGCACCTGCACGGCGAGGTCGCGGACCATGTTGGTCGAGGTGGCGATTTCGGTGGTCGCGCTGTTAATAGCTTCGACCGCGCCACGGGCCTGGTCACGGCCGTCGCTGGCCTGTTTGCTGGTGGTTCGGGACGCGTCGGACGTGGACACGGCGTTGCGCGCCACTTCTTCCACAGCGGAAGTCATTTCCGTGACGGCGGTCGCGGCCTGCTGGATTTCGTCGTTCTGGCGGACCAACCCTCTGCTGCCGTTATCGCTGACGGTGGTCAGCTCTTCTGCGGCGGAGGCCAGTTGATTGGACGCATCGGCAATCTGCTGAATGGTGCTTTTCAGGCTGCCCTGCATTTCGCCCAGCGCCGTCAGCAATTGCCCGGCTTCATCGCGGCCGGTGCTGACGACGGGTTGCGTCAGGTCACCGCCGGCGATGCTCCGCGCGCTTGCGACCGCATAAGCAATAGGACGGCTGATCAGACGACTGATGAACATGCCCAGCAGAATCGCCGCCAGAAAGGCAATGCCGATGCCGATGTACAGCGCGGTCTTGGCGGAGGACTCCATGCGGGCGGCATCCTCGGCGCCTTCGCCAATCTGCCGGTTATTGGAGTTAACTATGAGGGTCAGCTCATCGAGCACCACGTTGTAGGCCGTCTGAAGATCGCCGAACAACAACGCGCGGCCGCTATCAAGGTCGCCGGCCTTCATGAGGCCGAGGTATTTCTGGACCAGCGCCTGGTAGATCGGCCAGTCCTTTTCCATCTGATCGCCCGCCGCGCGCTCATCGTCGGCGAGCGGGGTCTTGCGGTATTCGGCGAACGCTTTTTCGCTCTGCTGCTGATTGGCGTTCATTGAGGCAATCACTTCGTCCCTCACGCCCTGGGGCATGCCGGCGGCAGTGGCCGTGTATAACCGATACAGATCGCGGCTTTGCCCTACGGCGTTGGTTCTGGCCTCGCCGGTTTTTGCGACGGACACCAGGTTATTGCTGAACACCAGTTTCAGGCTTTCCGACAGGTCGGACACGCCACGGCTTCCGAGCACGCCTACTCCCAAGGTGATGAATGCGCACAGCACGAAGCCTGTGATCAACTTGGTTGAAATTTTTGCATCATTGATCCAGCTCATTAGTTGCGTCCTGCCGAGGTGTTGAGAAGAAGGACATTGCTCAGACATCAGGGAAGTACGGCAAGGTCGTCATGGTGCTATCGGCGGCGACGTCCAAGTCTGGAGGGTGGCCCGACGAACGATGTGGTGCACTGCTTGATCATTGATTTGTCACTTCCAGTCATTGAGCATGGCCGGGCTGCTGTTTACTGTTTGCGTCATGTACCGGGTGCTCGTCCAAGGCCCTGACTGATTCGACGGGCGCCACAGAGCGCCCGCACCCCGTGACGATGCTCGATGGAGTTTTTATGGCCGCCCCCCACTACCCGCACTTGCTCGCTCCCCTGGACCTGGGTTTCACCACGCTGCGCAACCGCACACTGATGGGCTCCATGCATACCGGGCTTGAAGAGAAGCCGGGCGGATTCGAGCGCATGGCGGTGTATTTCGCCGAGCGCGCTCGGGGCGGGGTCGGCCTGATGGTCACCGGCGGTATCTCACCGAACGCTGAAGGCGGGGTGTATTCGGGGGCGGCCAAGCTGTCGACGCCGGAGGAGGCGGCCAATCATCAGGTTGTCACCAACGCCGTGCACGAAGCAGGCGGCAAGATCTGCATGCAGATCCTTCACGCCGGGCGTTACGCCTACAGCCCCAAGCAGGTGGCACCGAGCGCGATCCAGGCGCCGATCAACCCGTTCACACCCAAAGCGCTGGACGAAGAGGGCATCGAGAAGCAGATTCAGGATTTCGTCACTTGCGCGAGCCTCGCGCAGACCGCCGGGTACGACGGCGTCGAAATCATGGGCTCTGAAGGTTATTTCATTAACCAGTTTCTCGTCGCCCACACCAACCATCGCACCGACCGTTGGGGCGGCAGCTACGAAAACCGCATGCGCCTGCCGGTGGAGATCGTGCGCCGTGTGCGTGAAGCCGTCGGCCCGAATTTCATCATCATTTATCGCCTGTCGATGCTCGACCTGATCGAGGGTGGCAGCACTTGGGAAGAAGTGGTGCAACTGGCCCAGGCCATCGAGCGTTCGGGCGCCACGCTGATCAACACCGGCATTGGCTGGCACGAAGCGCGCATTCCGACCATCGCCACCAAGGTGCCGCGCGCGGCGTTCGCCCAAGTGACCGCGAAAATGCGCGGCTCGGTGTCGATCCCGCTGATCACCACCAACCGCATCAATACCCCCGAGGTCGCCGAGCAGGTGCTGGCCGAAGGCGACGCCGACATGGTCTCCATGGCGCGCCCGTTTCTCGCCGACCCGGAATTCGTCAACAAGGCCGCGGCCGGTCGCAGCGACGAGATCAACACCTGCATCGGCTGCAACCAGGCGTGCCTCGACCACACCTTCGGCGGCAAGCTCACCAGTTGCCTGGTCAACCCTCGCGCCTGTCATGAAACCGAGCTCAATTACCTGCCGGTCACCCAGGTCCGGAAAATCGCCGTCATCGGTGCCGGTCCTGCGGGCCTCGCTGCCGCGACTGTTGCGGCCCAGCGCGGGCATGAGGTGACGCTGTTCGACTCGGCCAGCGAAATCGGCGGGCAGTTCAACATCGCCAAGCGCATTCCGGGCAAGGAAGAGTTCTTCGAAACCCTGCGCTACTTCGGCCGCAAGCTGCAGACCACCGGCGTCGACCTGCGCCTGAACACCCGCGTCACTGTCGATGACCTGCTTGGCAAGGGCTTTGACGAAGTGATTCTGGCCACCGGGATCGCGCCCCGCACGCCCGCCATCCCCGGTGTCGACAACCCCAAAGTGTTGAGCTACCTCGACGTGATCCTCGGCCGCAAACCGGTTGGCAAGTCCGTCGCCGTGATCGGCGCGGGCGGCATTGGCTTTGACGTGTCGGAATACCTTGTGCACCAGGGCGTCTATACCAGCCTGGATCGCGACGCGTTCTGGGACGAGTGGGGCATCGACACCCAGCTGCAAGCGCGGGGCGGCGTGGCCGGGATCAAGCCTCATCCCCATGCGCCAGCGCGTCAGGTCTTCCTGCTGCAGCGCAAGGCCACCAAGGTCGGCGACGGTCTGGGCAAAACCACCGGCTGGATTCATCGCACGGGGCTCAAGAACAAACAGGTGCAGATGCTCAACAGCGTGGAATATTTGAAGATCGACGACGCCGGTTTGCACATTCGGATCGGCGCGGAAGGCGAGGAGAAACTGCTGCCGGTGGACAACGTGGTGATCTGCGCCGGGCAGGATCCGCTGCGTGAACTGTATGACGGGCTAAAGGCGGCGGGGCAGAGCGTGCATCTGATTGGCGGGGCTGATGTGGCGACCGAACTGGATGCCAAACGGGCGATTGATCAGGGGTCGCGGTTGGCGGCGGGGTTGTAAGGAGCTGGTTTCTGACGGGTGATGTTGCGGGTGGGCTTGACGGGGTTGGATCGCGTGCCGCCAGGGTCTGAGGGGACTCTGGCGGTTGAGGGGGATTACCAGCTGCCGTAGGGGATTCCGTGCTGGTCGATCCAGGCTTGGGCTGCTGGGTTTGGTGGTCGGTAAAACAGCCCTTTTCCGTCTTGGTTGGGGCCGAGGGGCTCGACTTTAGCTTGGTAGCGGCCGACCTCCTTGAAACCCAGACATGGCCCACCAGCCCAAACTTTCACGATACCTCCCGGAGCCATTCCCAGCGTAATCGCGAAACGGTAGTCGTCCATCCATTCTTTTGAACTGCGGCAATACACGCGCAGTGGCGTCACCATCTCATCGCGTACCCACTGCGGTATCCGGATGCTGATTTTGTAAGCCTGAGGCTCCACTAGTGACTGCCAGCGCAGAAGAAGTTGGTCTGGTAAGTCAACGTTGTTGATGGGTTTTCCGCCAGATGTGCCCTTGTGCCAGCCCTCGGGCTTTCGCGTGTAACCGGCGACTCCGGCATGTACGTTAAAAAAAACGTATCCCCGCTGATCGAGCACATCGACGCTTTCTACCCACACCTCCATGTGCCTTGGCGCGGCGAAGCCTACATACCACGCCGGATAGGGCAGCTTGACGGGCGGGGGTACTGACCCTCCCGTTGCACAGGCACTCAAGCTGATCAGGAATCCGACCGCAAAGACCAGACGCCTCATTTGGGAAACCCGGTCTACAAATGGAAGCCTTGAACAAAGCCGCAAGTGCGCTAGCCGTGGCGTGCCGTGATGCTCCTTGTTAGCACTCATGGCCGAGTTACCAACTGCCATAGGGAATGCCGTGCTGATCTATCCAGGCTTGTGCTTCTGGATTTGGTGCTCGGTAAAACAGCCCTTTTCCGTCTTGGTTGGGGCCGAGGGGCTCGACTTTAGCTAGGTAGCGGCCGACTTCTTTGAACCCCAGGCATGGCCCACCAACCCATACTTTGACGATCCCTGCTGGGGCCATGCCTAAGGTTATGACATTCCGGTAGTCGTCCTTCCAATCATTTGGGACCAGACAAAACGCTCGTTCCGGACGAACCATCTCATCTCGCACCCACTGTGGTATCTGTATTTTGATCTTGTAAGCCTGCGGCTCTACTAGTGACTGCCATCGCAAAAAGATCAGCTCTGGCAAGTCAACGTTGTTTATAGGTTTGCCTCCTGTTCCCCCTTGGTGCCAGCCCTGGACTTTCCCTGTATAACTTGCGACCCCGCCGTGCACCTTAAAGAATGCGAGTCGACGCGTGTCCAGTACGTCGACGCTCTCAACCCAGACTTCCATGTGCTTCGGGGCGGCGAAACCTATGTACCAGGCTGGATATGGCAACCTCGGGGCAGGCGGCAATCTTGGTACACTTGCGCAAGCACTCAGACTAATAAGCAGCCCCATTGCGAAGATAAGGCGCTTCATTCTGGATAACCTTTTTGCGGACGGTTGAGATGCACGTTCCTGCGATTCAGCGGTGTTGGTTTGCTGAATAAAAAGGGGCCCTCGGGGGTCCAGTGCGCGGACAGGTGGATGTAACGCGCTCGTAGCAATGCCTCCTGCGCAGGCTCAAATATTACAAGCCGGTCCGTCATTACCCGCTGCAAGATTCGCTTGGCGATAGGCATGAGTTCGTCCGGCAACTTGAAGCGTTTATCCGTATCGGTGATCACGTCAAATGGCACCCCATGACGTTCACCCAAATCACGCATGACACGCAATGCAATCAGGCTCAGTTCGCCATGCACCGGGCGTTCAAGGATTACGGTTATCCAGTAGTCCTGCATGACCGGCTCAGCTTTGCCGCGAGGGTTAGTTGCTGCAGGCCAGGCTTTCACCGCAACGTAGCCATCGCGCGCCACGCCTGATTCGCGCAATGCCTTGGCGTCCGCCTCTGCACGGGCCCAGGCGGCGTGGGATTCAACCCTTTGACCGGTCGGAACGCTGGCTATGCAGGGCTGCGTCATCCACAACTTTTCTCGCGCGCGTGGGAGATAGCCCCCGCCGACATCGGAGTGAGCGCCCGGCAGACCTATCTGAAGGTGCGTGTGGTGAACATTATTGAGAGAAAAGTCGGCGCGATATTCGTCGAGCGCTTGAAGGTGGATAACCTGCCGAGCGCAGTCAGGTGGCAGGTAGAGATTGACGCCACGATTAATGTCATTGCCTGGGCTGAAGTCGCCATGTAGTGGGTCTGAGATGGCTGCAACGGAATCGAACAGGCCGACCAAATTGATGCATACATCAGCGGCCGAGTCGAAACTTCTTAATAGACTAGCGCGCCCCCCGACAAGCAGCTCGCTGAATACCCCACGATGAGGCTTAAGGACTTCGTTAGCGCAATGCCGTGCAGCCGCGGCTCCGCGGCTGAAACCGAAGACGTCGAATTCAACGGTGCGAATAGCTGTGCCGGGATTGATTTGGAGGAACTGCTCTAACTGTCTTTCGATCAACGTAGGCGCCTCTTTGACCCGCGCCACCACGCCCGTTTCACCTTGCCCGAGAGCTTGCCCGATCAGCACGTCATCCTCGCCGCCGCTACGGGTGCCGATGCCTTCGATGTACGCCCTGATATAACCAATCTCTGAATCCTTACCGACTGGTGTTGCGGTGTTATCCGGATACAAGTTATACAAATACGCCACATTGCTCGGTGCATTCCCGTAACTGTTATTAGGCGCGCTGTTAAACGCACTACCGTCAAACTCTCCAAACCCGTACTGCTTGCACGTCGCCGCAATGCTTTCAAGCTCTTCGCTGCTAAAGCTCTCAAGATCCTGCCGTCGGCACTGCGCCGTCGCCGCAGCATTGCTCTGGTTATTTCCCGTCCCGTCAAAGAACAACCCGATTCGCAAGGTGATGCCTTCGGTGATTTCCTCTTCCTCTTCTTCCTCCTCAGGTTCAGGTGTGGGGCGCGGCTTCAGCCATTCTTCGGGCTCCGGAAAGTCGATCGCCACGCGTCCGGGCAGCATCGTGTGGACGGGCATGGTCTTGCCGTCCTTGTCGGTCACGCCGTTGAATACTTCTCCGTCCTGCGTGGTGATCCGGTACCGGACGAAGCGCGCAGCGGCCTTTTGCGCATCGACCAGGGTGTACCCCGCCCCATAGCCATAAGGTATTGGCGTCACCGGCGTCGTAAGCGTGGTAGCACCGGCCTTCAGCACGTAAGCGGCCCGGTGATAGATATTCCCCGGCGCGCCCAGCTCGATCTCGCCATCCTTGATGCGGATGAATGCGTCGCCGCAATTCAGGAGGAGCTCTTCCGGGGCGCTGATTTCGATCCGGCCGGCCAGGCTTTCAATCTTGATGTCGTCTTGGGCGAGCGCGTGCAGTGCGGCACTTTGGGCGTGAAGCTTGACGTCGCCCTGAACCGCTTTGACTTGCAGACCCTTGGTGACGGCACACAGGCTGATCGCACCTTCGGCGGTGCCGGTGATGTTGCGTCCGGCGCTGAGGTCGGTTGAGCGTGATGAGGTGATGGCGACGCTTTCGCGACCGGAGGAAACGCAGATCGCTTCGGGGCTGACCATGCCGATGCCTGCCGGTGCGTGCAGCAGCAGACCGGGCTCGGTGAGGTGAGTTAGCGCGTCGTTCAGTTGCGTTTGGCCGCTCGTATCGGCGGCGATAGCACCCGCACTTCGCGCGGCCTGGGCCATGGTGCGGGCCAAGGAAAGCGCGGTTTCAAGCTGGTCGATCGCCGCGTCCATGTCGAGCTGCTGACCGTGAGCTTTGGTCTGTTCATCCGCACTGATAAACAGCCCGCGCCCCGCCCGAATCGCGCCCCAACCGTCCGTTCGCAACTCGAACCCTTCGCCGCGCTTATCCTTCTCGTTGTCGACCAGATGCCCAAGGTTGAGCTGGCTCTTGCCGCTGTGTTCGGTGCTGAGTTTGATGTGTTCCTTGCCGCGATCGTCTTCCATGCGCAGCTTGTTGTTGGCAGGGGTGCGCAGGACGTTGCGTTTGTAATCGCTGCGCAGCAGCGTCACATGGTCAGAATGGCGATTGTCATGAAGGGCGTGAGCGATGTACGGCCGGTCCGGGTCGCCCTGCTCGAAGGCAATCGCCACCTCGGTGCCACAGATCAGCGGCAGGTGCAGGCCATGGGTATCGCCGGCATAAGGCCGGGCAAGTCTGAGCCAAAGGCTTTCCTCACCCAGCTTCCAGCTGTCGCGATCAAACAGAAAGCTGACCTTGTAGCGGCCTTCGCGGTCGATGTGGCTGTATGGATCGTTGGCCAGCGAGCTGGTGACACGGGCCGGAACAGTGCCGGCTATCTTAGGTTTGGCCAGCAGCGGCGGCCGAAAGCACACGATCTCGGAATACGGAACCGCCTCAAAACTCAGCTCGAAACTGCGGTCCCGCGCAGCATGCAACCGCAATCGAGTGATCACCGCACCCGGTTCAAACGCCTGCGGCGCCCCACCGGAAATCGCCAGCACCTGAGCCAATCCCAACGTAGCACTGCTGCTAATCCCGGTCAGCCGAGTCTGGTTATTGAGATACCGCTCATGCCGCAACCGGGCGTAGAAAAACCCGCTTTCACCCTCTAAATCTTCATCCTGATCCAGCTTTTCGCCGAGCACCTTGTACGGCTCGGCATAGTGATACGCCTCGCCGTAAGTGGTGGAAT
Organism: Pseudomonas sp. W2Oct36; assembly: GCF_041060465.1. Classification (NCBI taxonomy): domain Bacteria; kingdom Pseudomonadati; phylum Pseudomonadota; class Gammaproteobacteria; order Pseudomonadales; family Pseudomonadaceae; genus Pseudomonas; species Pseudomonas sp. W2Oct36. Next base: position 96,845 of record NZ_JAUERW010000004.1, on the reverse strand, counting down.
CCCCGCGCGTCTGATCAACATCCGCATCCAGCCATGCGTTCGCATCCCGATGGTGATAGGCCCGAAAGTGAACGCTCTGCTCCACCACCTCATGACTGACCTGCAGCCCCCAACCCCCATCCTGGCCGCTGCTGCCCAACCCCGACTGCGGCCGAAACGGCAAGCTCACACGCGGCCGAACGTAATGCCGCTGATCATCGTGAAACTCGACGACCTCAATACCCAATCGCTCATTGTTGCTAAAGCGGTACCAGATCCCCACCTCGGCCAGCAGCCGCGAAATAAACGCCAGATCGCTCTCGCCGTACTGCATCACCTGCTCACGCTTCGGATACTCCCGCACCAGCGAAAACAGAAAATCCTGCCCCTCAAAATCATGCCGTGTGCGCAGAATGCTCTCGACAATCTGCGGCACCGACTGATGCTGATAAATCCGGAACTGCTTTCCACGCCCCAGCAATGCCAGTCGCGGTTCCAGCGTCACTTCATAACGCGCCTCATCAGCCGAACCGGAAAGCCGCTTAAAACCCGTCACCACACCATGCAGCGTCCGCAACGCTTCAACCCGAGGCACCCGCCCCCCACGAATCGCCACCGGCAACGTATGCGCCGCAGCATGCAGACTGAACTGCGCTTCCTGCCCCAGCATCCGCTCAGCGCCGATGTCCTGCTCGATGGAGGTAAATTCAACGCGGTAACGAAACGGCTGACTCAGCTGTTCCTCGCCCTCGAAGGCAAGAACATCGAGCGCAATGGGCAGACGATGAATAACAAGTTTGTGGCGACTGTGATCGAAGAAAGGCGGTAATACGGTGAGCATGAATGAGCGTCCCTGGCAGGAGAATGCGCCCCCGACCGGTCCATAAAGAACCGATCAACTCATCCATGACAGGGGCTGAAGCGGGCGAAGATGAGGCATTTCAAAGCGTCATTCCATAGGCAAAACACGAACCGGACGCGTCCTAATGGAGATCAGGAAATGCCCTACACGGCCTCCTAAATCGAGACCCCGCCCGACGAGTGCTAGACTCTCGCACCGTCCATTGCCCGATCGATTTCATGTTCCCTCTCTCCTCACCACTGCCTCCCGCACCGCTGCAACCGCTCAATTTTGACTGGCTCCAGGCAGCGGGCGTGGAGGCGGCGATCCTGCGGCTGGACCTTGTCGATCCCCTGATCAGCGGCAATAAATGGTTCAAGCTCAAGCACCATCTGGCGGCGGCTGAGCGAGCCGGTGCACGGGGTGTTATCAGCCTGGGCGGCGCGCATTCCAATCACCTGCATGCGCTGGCGGCGGCGGGCAAGCGCTTTGGTTTTGCCACGGTCGGGTTGTTGCGGGGGCATGCGGTCGAGACGCCAACGGTGCTGGATGTACAGGCGTTCGGCATGGAGTTGCACTGGCTGGGTTACGCCGGGTATCGCGCGCGCCATGACGCGGATTTCTGGGTGCCGTGGCGCGAGCGTTATCCGCATCTGTTTCCGGTGCCCGAGGGCGGAGGCGGGCTAGACGGCGCGTTGGGCTGCGCTGAAATCGTCGAACAGGCGCGCAGCCAGCTCGGCGATTTGGGGTGGGAGGATTACGATTGCTGGTGGCTGGCGTGTGGCACCGGCACAACGCTGGCGGGATTGGCACTGGCGGAGGCGGGGCAGCATGAGGTGATAGGCGCGATGGCGGTGCCCGAAGGTCATGGGGTTGAGGGCAATGTGGAGGGGATTGTTGAAGCTTTCGCGAGCAAGCTCGCTCCCACAGGGACTGTGGCGCCCTCGGGCAGAATGAGTCCGCGACCGACAGGCTCGGACGTGGGGGTAGACCGCAAAAAGCCCCAGGGTTACCGCTTGCTCGACGCCAGTCGTGGCGGCTTTGCGAAGACCGATCCCGCGTTGCTGGATTTCATTGCGCGGCACGAAGCCGAAGCCGGTATCCCCCTCGAACCGCTGTACACCGGCAAGGCATTGCTTGCCCTGCATGACGAGGTGGTCGCGGGCCGGATCGCCAAGGGCACGCGGCTGATTTTCCTGCACACCGGCGGACTGCAGGGCAAGCGAACCTTCGATGCTGCGCACGCACATCCCTGACGCCGGAGCGCGCATCCGGGCACTGGCACGAATCCTGCGGCCCACACCCCCGACAGGTCGGTCCTGAGTACGTCGGCGGCATTTCTGGAGTCGGGCGGGCAGGGCGCTGTGCCGATAATCGGATCTTTCCCACGCGCGCCGAGGTTTCCATGACCACTCCCGTCCTTGAGCAGGTCGATCCTGCCACCCTGAGAAAAGTCATCGTGGCGGCCGCCATCGGCAATTTTGTCGAATGGTTCGACTTCGCGGTGTACGGCTTTCTGGCCACGACCATTGCCCAGCAGTTCTTCCCCAGCGGCGACGCCAGCGCCGCGCTCTTGAAAACCTTCGCGGTGTTCGCCGTGGCTTTCGCGTTTCGTCCCTTGGGCGGGGTGTTCTTCGGCATGCTGGGCGACCGCATCGGCCGCAAGCGCACGCTGGCGTTCACCATTCTGTTGATGGCCGGGGCGACGACCATCATCGGTCTGCTGCCGACCTACGCCGCAATCGGCGTGATGGCACCCGTTTTGCTCACCCTCATCCGTTGCGCTCAGGGCTTCTCCGCCGGGGGAGAATACGCGGGGGCGTGTGCCTACTTGATGGAGCACGCGCCACGCACGCAACGGGCGTGGTACGGCAGTTTCGTGCCGGTGTCGACCTTTTCGGCCTTCGCGGCGGCGGCGATCATTGCCTACGCGCTGGAGGCCTCTTTGAGCACCGAAGCCATGGGCAGTTGGGGCTGGCGGCTGCCGTTTCTGATCGCCGCGCCGTTGGGGCTGGTCGGGCTGTACCTGCGCTGGAAACTGGACGAAACACCGGCCTTTCAGGCGGTCAAGCAGGAACACGCGGTGGCTCATTCGCCGCTCAAGGAAACCCTGCGCAATCACGGCGCGGCGATCTGCTGCCTCGGCGCGTTCGTGTCGCTGACGGCGCTGTCGTTCTACATGTTCACCACCTACTTCGCGACGTACTTGCAGGTCGCTGGCGGACTGAGTCGTGCGACCGCGCTGCTGGTGTCGTTGATTGCCTTGCTGTTCGCCGCCGCGATCTGTCCGGTGGCCGGGGCGTTTTCCGACAAGGTCGGGCGACGCAAGACGGTGCTCAGCACCTGCGTCCTGCTGATCGTGGTGGTGTATCCGTCGTTTTTGATGGCCAGTTCCGGTTCTTTTGTGGCCTCGATCGTCGGTGTGATGTTGCTGGCGATCGGCGCTGTCCTGTGCGGTGTGGTGACGGCGGCTTTGTTGTCGGAGACCTTTCCCACGCGTACCCGTTACACCGCTTCGGCGATCACCTACAACATGGCGTACACAATCTTCGGCGGAACGGCGCCGCTGATGGCGACCTGGCTGATCGGCGCGACGGGCAGCAACCTGGCGCCGGCGTTTTACCTGATCGTCATCGCGCTGCTGGCGCTGGCGGGAGGGCTGGCCTTGCCGGAGACGTCCAAAGTATCGCTGCATGAGGTGGAAGGTTCGTTGACGGCGCGGGGGAGATTGCAGACGGCGGTTTGACTGGGGGCTCCACCTTGCTTGCCAAGGAGGCGGTGTGCCTGCTGGATGTTGGGCGGATTGCAGGCCGTCTTCGTGAGCAAGCTCACTCCCACAGGGTTTGCGTTTGATTGACAGGAGAGTGGTGTCAAAAGCTTCAGGTGTCCTGACACTACGTCACCCATCAGACAAATCAGCAACAAAATATGGCAGCGGCGCCCCAAAAAATGGCACATTGGCGGCCCCTTGTGCCGCTGACATGTTCTGTAACGAGTCCCACGGCGCATCAACGTTCGATGGATGAACCCGATGGCCGTTACCAGCCCTGCAACCGTGCCCGCGACCGATACCCAACCCGTTCCCGCCCCGCAATCTACGCAATCAAGCCCCTTGGTCATGCGCATCATTGGTGCGGTGGCCCTGGCGCATCTGCTCAATGACTTGATCCAGTCGATCCTGCCCTCGATCTACCCGATGCTGAAGGCCTCGTACGGCCTGAGCTTTACCCAGGTCGGCTTGATCACGCTGACGTTTCAGGTCACGGCGTCCCTGCTGCAGCCCTGGGTCGGTTATTACACCGATCGCCATCCCAATCCGTTGGTGCTGCCGGTCGGTTCGTTGTGCATTTTGGGCGGCGTCATGATGCTCGCGACCGTGGGCAGTTTTCCGCTGATCCTGCTCGCCGCGGGCCTGATCGGCATCGGCTCGTCGACATTCCACCCCGAAGCCTCGCGCATTGCCCGGCTGGCCTCTGGCGGGCGCTTTGGTCTGGCGCAATCGACCTTTCAGGTGGGCGGCAACAGCGGTTCCGCCATCGGGCCGCTGCTGGCGGCGGCGATCATCATTCCGTTCGGTCAGGGCCACATCGCCTGGTTCGGGCTGGTGGCGCTGTTTTCCGTGGGCCTGCTCTACGCCATCAGCCGCTGGTACAAGGCGCACCTGGCGCTGTTCAAGATCAAGGCCGGGCAAGCAGCGACCCACGGGCTGTCGAAACGTCGGGTGACCAGCGCGCTGGTGGTGCTGGCGCTGCTGGTGTTCTCCAAATATTTCTACATGGCCAGCTTCACCAGCTACTTCACCTTTTACCTCATCGACAAATTCCAGCTGTCCGTGGCCAGCTCCCAGCTGCACTTGTTCATGTTCCTGGCGGCGGTGGCGGCGGGCACATTCTTCGGCGGGCCGATTGGCGATCGCATTGGCCGTAAAGCGGTAATCTGGTTCTCTATTCTGGGCGTGGCGCCGTTTACCATCGCGCTGCCTTACGCTGACTTGTTTTGGACCAGCGTGCTCAGCGTGATCATCGGTTTCATTCTGGCCTCGGCGTTCTCCGCCATCGTCGTCTACGCCCAGGAACTGGTGCCGGGCAACGTCGGCATGATCGCTGGCATCTTTTTCGGCCTGATGTTCGGCTTCGGTGGCATCGGCGCAGCCTTATTGGGTCACCTCGCGGATCTTCACGGCATCGTCTATGTCTACACGCTGTGTTCCTACCTGCCGCTGTTAGGCATCCTCGCCATCCTGCTTCCGAGAACTTCAAAAAGATGTTGATAGCCGTCGCGATTTTTCTGGTCACCATCACCCTGGTGATATGGCAACCCAAGGGCCTTGGTGTCGGCTGGAGTGCAACGTTTGGCGCCGTCCTCGCGCTGCTTTTCGGGGTGGTGCACCTGAGTGACATCCCTCAGGTCTGGCACATTATCTGGAACGCAACCGGGACGTTCATTGCGCTGATCATCATCAGCCTGCTGCTCGACGAGGCCGGGTTTTTCAACTGGGCCGCGCTGCACGTGGCGCGTTGGGGCAACGGCAAGGGCCGGCGGCTGTTCGCGTTTATCGTGCTGCTCGGCGCGTTGGTGTCGGCGTTGTTCGCCAATGACGGCGCCGCGCTGATCCTCACCCCGATCGTGATGTCGATGCTGCTGGCCCTGCGTTTTTCGCCGGCGACCACCCTGGCTTTCGTGATGGCGGCTGGGTTCATCGCCGACACCGCGAGCCTGCCGCTGGTGGTCTCCAACCTGGTCAACATCGTCTCTGCCGACTATTTCGGCATCGGCTTCAACCGCTACGCGTCGGTGATGGTGCCGGTGAATCTGGTCAGCGTTGCCGCCACCCTGGCGGTGCTGATGCTGTTCTTTCGCCGCGACATCCCGAAGACCTTCGACGCCTCGCAACTGGACGAGCCGTCTTCGGCGATCAAGGACCGCGCGACCTTCATGACCGGTTGGTGGGTGCTGGGGATCTTGCTGGTGGGCTGCTTCGCCCTGGAGCCGCTGGGAATTCCCATCAGTGCGATCTCCGCTGTGTGCGCCGTGATCCTGTTGGGCATTGCCGCCAAAGGCCACCGCATTTCCACGCGGAAGGTGCTGAAAGACGCGCCGTGGCAGATCGTGATTTTCTCCCTGGGCATGTACTTGGTGGTGTATGGCCTGCGCAATCAGGGCCTGACCGACTACCTCGCGACCTGGCTGGATCGTTTCGCCGAACATGGTTTGTGGGGCGCGGCCATGGGCACGGGCGTGCTGACGGCGCTGCTGTCGTCGGTAATGAACAACCTGCCGACGGTGCTGATCGGCCTGTTGTCCATCGAGGCCAGTCAGGCACATGGCCTGCTGCAGGAAGCGATGATTTACGCCAACGTGATCGGCAGCGACCTGGGCCCGAAAATCACCCCGATCGGCAGCCTCGCGACGTTGTTGTGGCTGCACGTGCTGGCGAAGAAGGGCGTGACCATCGGCTGGGGCTATTACTTCCGCGTCGGCATCGTGCTGACCGTGCCGGTGCTGTTGGTCACCCTCGCGGCGCTGGTGCTGCGACTGAGCCTATAACGCGGCGAGAGTCCGGCAGGTTCGGCCACAGGTCGGGCACCAGAAACAACCGCTCGGCCTCTTCCCAGTGGCCGTCGGCATGGCGGGTCAGGCGCACCAGCAGTTGCGCCGGCCCGAGCGGGTCCAGGGCCTCCAGCCAGTCCTTAAGCTGGCGAGGGGTCCATGGCGCGTCACAGCGCGAAGGCGCCAGCCAGGCAGGCCGCGGCAGCCATTGCCAGCGGCCCTCCATAGCGTTTTCTGCGTAGCCCGGCCAGTCCTTTTGATGCAGCCACTGTCCCCGCAGATGCTCAGGGTGTGCCCCTTGTGGCGACGCGCCCGCACCGGCCCATGGATAAAACAGATAACCCCCCAGCCAGAGCGAAGCGCTGAAGGTGACCACGCCCCGCGCAGCAAGAACGGCGCTGCTCTCGGGGCGCGCTGACATGGGCAGTTGATGCTGGTTCAGGTGCGCGAGCTTCAAATCCAGCCGGTCGAGGGCGCCGGGGCCGAGCCAGTGGGCCGGGTTTTCGCCGTCCTGATCCTGCTGCCCCAGGTACAGCTTGATCGCCAATTCAATATGGTGAACGCCATCCTTATCCCTCAGCAGCATGTCCAGCTCGCCCAGCGTGCGGCCTTCGCCCTGAATCGGCAGGTTCGCCGCGAGCAGCTCGACGCCGGGCGCGTGCTGGATTGCGAATTGCCAGAGCCGCTCGTAATACAGCCCTAGCCGGCGCGTCGAGCTTCTCGCCAGCCATTCGTTGAGGGCGCTGTCGTCTCTGTCCAGCTGCGTTAAAAAAGCTTCAAGCGCTTCGGGCTGCTGCACCCAGTCACTGCCGCTGAGCGGGTGACGCTGGGGCCACTGGGTTTCCGTCAGCAGGGGCGGCGACAGGATTACCCACGCCAGGTCACGTACGGTGTGCGTACGCAGCTGACGGGGCAGGGCGGTCAGGGTCGGGAAAGGGTTATTCATCAAGGCAGGATAGCGGGTGATGGGCGCTCGCGGCCACCGCTTCATCGTCGCCGTCGGATGCGACAGGTCAGCTCAGGCATGCCTGAAAGGCGCTGCTTGAAGGGTGCGCTTAAAGAGCCCATTTGCCGCCCCCGACCCCTTCGCCCATAATCGCGTTCTTTACACGCATCAAGCCTGCGGGAGCCCCATGGAGCAATTTCGAAATATCGGCATCATTGGTCGCCTGGGCAGTACCCAGGTGGTGGAGACCGTTCGCCGACTCAAGAAATTCCTGATATCGCGGCACCTGCATGTGATCCTCGAAGACGCCATCGCCGAGGTCTTGCCGGGGCATGGTTTGCAGACCTCTTCGCGCAAGATGCTCGGTGAAGTCTGCGACATGGTCATCGTCGTCGGCGGCGACGGCAGCCTGCTCGGCGCCGCCCGTGCGCTGGCCAAGCACAATGTGCCGGTGCTGGGCATCAACCGCGGCAGCCTGGGTTTCCTGACCGACATTCGCCCCGACGAGCTGGAAGTCAAAGTCGCCGAAGTTCTCGACGGCCACTATCTGGTGGAAAACCGCTTCCTGCTGCAGGCCGAAGTGCGCCGTCACGGTGAAGCGATCGGTCAGGGTGACGCCCTCAACGACGTCGTGCTGCACCCCGGCAAATCCACCCGGATGATCGAATTCGAAATCTACATCGACGGCCAGTTCGTCTGCAGCCAGAAGGCCGACGGCCTGATCGTCGCCACGCCGACCGGCTCCACCGCCTATGCGCTGTCGGCGGGCGGGCCGATCATGCACCCCAAGCTCGACGCCATCGTCATCGTGCCGATGTACCCGCACACGCTGTCCGGCCGGCCGATTGTCGTCGACGGAAACAGTGAGCTGAAAATCGTTGTCTCAAAGGACATGACGATCTACCCACAGGTTTCCTGCGATGGCCAGAACCACTTCACCTGCGCGCCGGGTGACACCGTGACCGTGAAAAAGAAGCCGCAGAAGCTGCGACTCATTCACCCCCTCGACCACAACTACTACGAAGTCTGCCGGACCAAACTCGGTTGGGGCAGTCGGCTTGGCGGCGGGAGCGACTGATGCTCGATCCCGCGCGTGGCTACGATCTGATCGGTGACGTGCATGGTTGTGCCCAGACCCTTGAGCACTTGCTCGACACCCTTGGTTACCGCTTCCAGGCCGGCGTGTGGCGCCACCCTGAGCGCATCGCCGTGTTCCTCGGCGACATCATCGACCGCGGCCCGCGCATTCGCGAGGCGTTGCACATCGTCCGTGACATGGTCGAAGCCGGCCAGGCGTTCTGCATCATGGGCAACCATGAATTCAACGCGCTGGGCTGGAGCACCCCGGCACCGCCTGAGAGCGGCCATGAATGGGTGCGCGAGCACACGCCGCGCCATGCCCGTCTGCTGGGCGAAACCCTGGCGCAGTTTGAGCAGCATCCCGGTGACTGGAACGACTTCCTCAAATGGTTTTACCAATTGCCGCTGTTCATCGACGCCGAGCGCTTCCGCGTGGTCCACGCTTGCTGGGATGCCAGCCTGATCGAGCCGTTGCGCAGCGTTCACGGCGACGGTCGCATCGACCAGGCCTTCGTGCAGGCGTCGGCGGAGCCCGGTAGTTTTGCCTGCGCCGTGTTTGATCGCCTGCTGCGCGGCACCGACATGCGCCTGCCCCACGGCATGACCCTGACCGGTGGCGACGGCCTGACCCGCGGCTCGTTCCGCACCAAGTTCTGGGAAGACGACCCGCAGACTTATGGCGACGTGGTGTTTCAGCCTGACGCGCTGCCGGAGCCGGTGGCGCGGCGGCCGCTGTCCCCCAGCGAGAAAAACGCGCTGCTGCGGTACGGCGCCGATGAACCGCTGTTGTTCGTCGGCCACTACTGGCGCAGCGGCATTCCCGCCCCGATCCGCCCCAATCTGGCCTGCCTCGACTACAGCGCCGTGCTCTACGGCAAGCTGGTCGCCTACCGGCTGGACCAAGAAACCCAGATCGACCCGGACAAGTTCGTCTGGGTCGACGTTACCCGACCGGAGATGGGTCAATGAGTCCGGTTGCTGTATTGCGTTTGCCCCTCCAAACCGACCTGAGTGGTTTCGTCGAGTTGCTGCGGCGCCTCAACGTGCCCCATCGGGTCAGCGAGGAGGCCGGCGAGCAAGTGCTGTGGGTGCCCGATGCGCCGCAACTGGCCGATGACGTCCGTCAGTTGTATCAGCAATACCCTGAAGGCGACCCGACCGCGCAGTTGCCGCCGGGACGCGAGGTGGTGGCCGTGAGCCGGCCGAGTCCGCTGGTCCAGGTGCGCAACAGCCCGGTCACCAGCGTGATCTTGCTGCTGTGCCTGATCGTCGCCGGCGTGACCTTGCTCGGCGATAACTTCGAGGCCCTGAGCTCACTGACCTTCAACGACTTCCGCGTCAACGGCGAGTACATCAGCTTTTTGCCGGTGGAAACGTCCCTGGCAGCGGGGCAGTGGTGGCGCGTTGTCACGCCAATGCTGATTCATTTCGGCCTGCTGCACCTGGTGATGAACGCGCTGTGGTTCTGGGAGCTGGGCCGACGCATCGAAATGCGCCAGGGCAGTTGGCAGTTGCTCGGCCTGACCCTGGCGTTCAGCGCGTTTTCCAACTACGTCCAGTATTTCTGGAGCGGCCCGAGTCTGTTCGGCGGCCTGTCCGGCGTACTGTATGGGCTGCTTGGCCATTGCTGGATCTTTCAATTGCTCGCCCCCAACCCCATGTATCGTTTACCACGCGGTGTTCTGGGGATGATGCTGATCTGGCTGGTGGTGTGCCTGTCCGGTGTCGTCGGAGTGCTCGGGTTTGGCGAAATCGCCAACGGCGCCCATGTCGGCGGCCTGATCATCGGTTGTGCTACAGGTCTTGTGGGCGGTGCACTGGCCCGCCGCAAACATTAAAATCGGCCGCTTAATTCTGGGAGAACCCAATGTCCTCTTTTGTCGAAATGATCGAAAACATCACCCCGGACGTCTACGAAAGCCTGAAGCTGGCGGTGGAAATCGGCAAATGGTCCGACGGCCGCAAGCTGACCCAGGAACAACGTGAGCTGTCGCTGCAGGCGTTGATTGCCTGGGAAGTGCGCAACGTGCCCGAGGACCAGCGCATCGGCTACATGGGCCCGCAAGAGTGCGCGTCGAAGTCGGCGCCGGTACCCAATATCCTGTTCAAATCGGACTCCATTCATTGATTGAAATCGGCAGAGGCTCCGTCAACAAAATGTCCGCGCGGCTTGAGGCTTCGCGGGTGGAATATGCGTTCCGGCTGGGTGATTCACAGATCCCGGTCAACCCGCTGATCGGCAAGACCGTGCGCCTGGAGTTTCTGGGTGCGATTCATTGCAGCCATTGCGGCAAGCGCACCAAAACCAGCTACAGCCAGGGTTATTGCTACCCGTGCATGCTCAAGCTGGCGCAGTGCGACCTGTGCATCATGAGCCCGGAGCGCTGCCATCACGAGCATGGCACCTGCCGCGATCCGGCCTGGGGCGAGCAGTTCTGCATGACCGATCACGTGGTCTATCTGGCCAACTCGTCGGGGGTCAAAGTCGGCATCACCCGCGCCACCCAGCTGCCAACGCGCTGGCTGGACCAGGGCGCCAGTCAGGCGTTGCCGATCGTGCGCTGCGCCACCCGGCAGCAGTCCGGCTTTGTGGAAGATCTGTTCCGCAGCCAGGTGGCCGACCGCACCAACTGGCGCGCGCTGCTCAAGGGCGACGCACCGGCGGTTGATCTGGCGGCGATTCGTCAGCAACTGTTCGAGTCCTGCGCCGAAGGCCTGGTCGCGCTGCAAATGCGCTTTGGCTTGCAGGCCATTCAGGTGATGAACGATGTCGAGCCTATCGAGATCCGATACCCGGTAGAGGCCTACCCGACCAAGATCGTCAGCTTCAACCTAGACAAGAATCCGGTCGCCGAAGGCACCCTGTTGGGCGTCAAAGGGCAGTACCTGATCTTCGACACCGGCGTGATCAATATTCGCAAATACACGGCGTATCAACTCGCCGTGCATCAGTAGCCCGTATTAGCAGAAGAAGGGACAACAGCATGCGCACAGACCAGCCGAAAATGATTTACCTGAAGGATTATCAGGCGCCTGAGTACCTCATTGACGAGACCCACCTGACGTTCGAATTGTTCGACGACCACTCGCTGGTCCACGCGCAGTTGGTGATGCGCCGCAACCCGGACCGCGCCGCGCTCGCTCAAGGCGCGGCCTTGCCACCGCTGGAACTCGACGGCCAGCAGCTTGAGCTGCTGTCGGTGAAGCTGGCGGATGTCGACCTGTCCGAGGGCGACCTTGCACAGAACGGCTACCAGCTGACCCCCGACAGCCTCACCGTGCAGCCGACGTCCGAGACCTTCACCCTCGACACCACCGTGAAGATCCACCCGGAAACCAACACCGCGCTGGAAGGCCTGTACAAATCCAGCGGCATGTTCTGCACCCAGTGCGAGGCCGAGGGCTTCCGCAAGATCACCTATTACCTCGACCGCCCGGACGTGATGAGCACGTTCACCACGACCGTCAGCGCCAACAAGCAGGCCTTCCCGATCCTGCTGTCCAACGGCAACCTGATCGCCGCCGGCCCCTCCGATGACACCCAGCGTCACTGGGCAACGTGGGAAGACCCGTTCAAGAAGCCGGCCTACCTGTTCGCGCTGGTGGCCGGTGACTTGTGGTGCATCGAAGACACCTTCATCACCATGAGCCAGCGCAAGGTCACGCTGCGCATCTTCGTCGAGCCGGAAAACGTCGACAAATGCCAGCACGCCATGGACAGCCTGAAGAAGTCCATGCGCTGGGACGAAGAGGTCTACGGCCGCGAATACGATCTGGACATCTTCATGATCGTCGCCGTCAACGACTTCAACATGGGCGCCATGGAGAACAAGGGCCTCAACATCTTTAACTCCAGCGCCGTGCTGGCCCGCGCCGAAACCGCGACCGATGCCGCCCACCAGCGCGTCGAAGCCATCGTCGCCCACGAATATTTCCACAACTGGACCGGCAACCGCGTCACCTGCCGCGACTGGTTCCAGCTGTCGTTAAAGGAAGGCTTCACGGTGTTCCGTGATTCCGGCTTTTCGGCGGACATGAACTCGGCCACGGTCAAGCGCATTCAGGACGTGGCTTACCTGCGCACCCACCAGTTCGCCGAAGACGCCGGCCCCATGGCCCACGCCGTGCGCCCTGACAGCTTCATCGAGATTTCCAACTTCTACACCCTGACCGTGTACGAGAAGGGCGCGGAAGTGGTCGGCATGATCCACACGCTGTTGGGCGTGGAAGGATTCCGCAAGGGCAGCGACCTTTTCTTCGAGCGCCATGACGGCCAGGCCGTGACCTGCGACGACTTCGTCAAGGCCATGGAAGACGCCAACCGTGTCGACTTCACGCAGTTCAAGCGCTGGTACTCCCAGGCCGGCACGCCGCGTCTGGCGGTCAGCGAGTCCTACGACGCTGCCGCGAAAACCTACAGCCTGACCTTCCGTCAGAGCACGCCAACCACGCCGGGCCAGCCGGGCGATCAGAAACTGCCGTTCGTGATCCCGGTCGCCATGGGTCTGCTGGACGCCCAGGGTCAGGAACTCCCTCTGCGCCTGCACGGCGAGGCACCGGCGGTGAACACCTCCCGCGTGCTCTCGGTGATCGAAGCCGAGCAGACCTTCACCTTCATCGACATCGATGAACAGCCGCTGCCGTCGCTGCTGCGCGGGTTCTCGGCGCCGGTGAAACTGAGCTTCCCGTACAACCGCGATCAGTTGATGTTCCTGATGCAGCACGACAGCGATGGCTTCAACCGTTGGGATGCCGGTCAGCAACTGTCCGTGCAAGTGCTGCAGGACCTGATCGGCCAGCACCAGAAGGGCGAATCGCTGGTCATGGATCAGCGTTTGATCACCGCGCTGCACACGGTGCTGACGGACGAGAGTCTGGATCAGGCCATGGTCGCGGAAATGCTCTCGCTGCCGGGCGAGGCGTATCTGATCGAGATCAGCGAAGTGGCTGACGTCGACGCCATCCACGCCGCGCGGGAGTTTGCCCGCCAGCAATTGGCCGACAGCCTGAGCGACGCCCTGTGGCAGCGTTACCAGACCAATCGCGAGCTGTCGAAGCAGACGCCGTACGTGGCCGCGTCCGAGCACTTCGCTCGCCGTGCGCTGCAGAACATCGCCCTGTCTTACCTGATGCAGACCGGCAAGCCGGAAGTCCTGGCCGCCGCCATCGACCAGTTCGACACCGCCGACAACATGACCGAGCGCCTGACCGCGCTGGCCGTGCTGGTGAACTCGCCGTTCGAGGCCGAGAAAGCCAAGGCGCTGGAAGTGTTTGCCGAGAACTTCAAGGACAACGCGCTGGTCATGGATCAGTGGTTCAGCGTGCAGGCCGGCAGCACCTTGCCGGGCGGTTTGAAGCGGGTGAAAGCGCTGATGCAGCACCCGGCGTTCACCATGAAGAACCCGAACAAGGTGCGTGCCCTGATCGGCGCCTTTGCCGGGCAGAACCTGATCAACTTCCACGCGGCGGACGGTTCGGGCTATCGCTTCCTGGCCGATCTGGTTATCGAGCTGAACGGCTTCAACCCGCAGATCGCCTCCCGTCAACTGGCGCCGCTGACCCGCTGGCGCAAATACGACAGCGCGCGCCAAGCGCTGATGAAAGCGGAACTGGAGCGCATTCTCGCCTCCGGCCCGCTGTCGCCGGACGTGTATGAAGTGGTGAGCAAAAGCCTGGCGTAAATCGGGCGGATGTTGAAAAGGGCTGTCCGTTTGCGCGGACAGCCCTTTTTTTGTGGATGCTGATTTATGGTTTCAGCGGCTGCGGAGCTGTCTTGTACGCGACACCTTGGTAGGACTGGCTTTAGCCGGGAAGAAGCCGGTTTGTGCGCCATCCATTTTGCGGTGTGACGAATGACGCCTTCCCGGCTGAAGCCGGTCCCACAATGCGAGTTGTCCAATGATTCCGGCGAGCGGGCGATCAGGCGTTGAAACCGATAATCGCCTTGGTCTCCAGATACTCCTCAAACCCCATCACGCCGTATTCCCGGCCATTGCCCGAGCGCTTGTAGCCGCCGAAGGGCGCCATGGGATCCCACGCCGGGTGGTTCAGGTGGACTTGCCCGGCGCGAATGCGCGAGGCGACGGCGCGGCCCAGTTCCAGGTCCTGCGCCTGCACGTGGGCACCCAGGCCGTAGACCGTGTCGTTGGCGATGGCCACGGCTTCGTCGATGGAGTCATAGGCGAGGATGCACAGCACCGGGCCGAAGATTTCCTCCTGGGCGATGCGCATCGCCGAACCCACTTCGGAAAACACCGTCGGCTTGGTGTAATAACCCTTTTCAAACCCCGGCACGCGGCCCGGCCCGCCGCACAGCAGTTTCGCGCCCTCGCTGATGCCGGCCTGGATCATGGCTTGAACGCGGCTGAACTGGGCTTCGTTGGCAATCGGACCGAGCTGGGTTTCAGAGGATTGCGGGTCACCGACGATCAACGCGTTGGCGGTGGCGGCCGCCAGTGCTTCGACTTCAGCGAGGCGGGCGCGGGGCACGATCATGCGGGTCGGTGCGCTGCACGACTGGCCGACGTTGCGCAAGGCCGACATCACCCCCAAGGGCACGACTTTGGCAAAGTCGGCGTCAGGCAGCATGACGTTCGGCGACTTGCCGCCCAGTTCCTGGGTCACGCGCTTCACCGTCACTGCCGCCGCTTGCGCGACGAGGGCGCCGGCACGGTTCGAGCCGGTGATGGAGATCATGTCGATGTCGGGGTGCGCCGCGATGGCGGCGCCGACGTCCGCGCCGCTGCCGTTGACCAGATTGAACACGCCGGGGGGCAGGCCGGCGTCGTGGACCAGTTGGGCGAACAGCAGGGCGCTTAACGGCGACAGTTCGCTGGGTTTCAACACCACGGTGCAGCCGGCGGCGAGGGCCGGCGCGACTTTGGCAGTGATCTGGTACAGCGGCCAGTTCCACGGCGTGATCAGACCGCAAACGCCGATGGCCTCGCGCTCGATGGCTGTGGTGCCTTCGACGGTTCTGAAGGGGTAAGTGGAGAGCAGATCCCGGGCAACCCGCACGTGTTCGGCGGCAAGTGGCACCTGCATGGCGCGGGAGAAACTGATGGCCGCGCCCATCTCCAGTGAGAGGACTTGGGCGAGGGGCTCTGTGCGCTCAAGGATCAATGCGTGGATTTTGCTCAGGATCGCTGCGCGTTCTTTGACCGGCGTTGCTGACCAGCCAGGGAAGGCGGCACGCGCTGCTGCGACGGCCCGATCAACGTCCTCCGCCGACCCCCGCGCGACCTCGGCGACCACCTCTTCAGTGGCGGGATTGACCACCGGCAGAAGGGCCGGAACCGCGGGGGAAGTCCACTCGCCGTTGATGTAAAACTGCCCGGCGTTATGCAGCTCGATGCCGTGGGTGTTTGAAGGGTGTGAGGTCATCCAGCTAGCTCCCTGGAGCGGTGATAAGGGCTGCGAACAGCGAGTCCTGACGTCTCGATACGCTAACAAACCGGCCCAGGCAAAAGATGCCGTAGTTGCGGTCTGCAAGGGAGAATCTGCTGAATCCGCCGGGGTCCACGCCATCCGTTTTGCGGTGTGACACCTGACGTCTTCCCGGCTAAAGCCAGTCCTACAGTCGAGGTCATGCCGGATACCCTGAATGCACGCGATATGTTTTTGTAGGACCGGCTTCAGCCGGGAAGAGGCCCGCATGAGCACCCACAATTTCGCGGCGTGACGCTTGACGTTTTCCCGGCTGAAGCCGGTCCTACAGGGGATTGCGTACGCTGCCTGATTGGCGAGATGCATGCGGTCTGTTTTTGTAGGACCGGCTTTAGCCGGGAAGAGGCCAGTGCGAGCGCCATCAAATTTGCGGTGTTGCGCCTGACGCTTTCCCGGCTAAAGCCGGTCCCACAGGGGATTGCGTACGCTGCCTGATTGGCGGGATGCATGCGGTCTGTTTTTGTAGGACCGGCTTCAGCCGGGAAGAGGCCAGTGTGAACGCCATCAAATTTGCGGTGTGACGCCCGACGCTTTCCCGGCTGAAGCCGGTCCTACAGGCCGACCGCGTTCAACTAGTGGGACTGGCTTTAGCCGGGAAGAGGCCAGTGCGAGCGCCATCAATTTCGCGGCGTGACGCCTGACGCTTTCCCGGCTGAAGCCGGTCCTACCCATCGCGGCGTGCCTGGCAACGTTCACCCAATCGCCTGGGTCACCATCGCAAACTGGGCAATGCCATCCCGTGACTCCGGCGGCTCACCCAGCACCATGCGGGGCGCGCGATCGACGCACGGCAGCGCCATCCCCTCCAGCCAGTCCACCAGCCCGCAATCAGCCAAAATGTCGAAGCGCACAAACGCGCCGGGGATCAGGCCCAGCAGGTGCGTGATCATCTGTTTTGCCTGCGCCAGATCCTGCGCGACCACCGGCCCAATGAGATGCCCGCGACCAAACTGGCGGAGCAGGGCGCATCCCTTCAGTTGCCCTTGCACCTCAACGGCCACCACGCACTCCGCCGTCGGCAGCAGATCGTTGAGCACCGCCGTGCGGTCCAGCCCGCTGCCGGCACTGGCCAGTTCAATCACCTGCGGGTATTCGGCCTGCGTCACCTCACGACACAACGCGTCTCCCGTCGCAGCCAGAACCGGCGGCATGTGCGGCACGCCTTGATGCTGCTGAATGCGCGCGTATTCGACGAAGCCCATGCTCACGTACAGCGGCGCCCCTGATTCAGTCGCGTTGAGGATCGGCGTGCGCGGCGCGGCGGCGTCCAGGCACAGGTTCATCAACTGCCGGCCAAGGCCTTTGCTCTGGTGCTGATCACTGACGATCACCAACCCGATCGAGGAATAAGCCCCCTGATGGCAGGCGAACGCCACGCCCACCAACTGACCCTCGTGTTCAGCGACAAAACCCTCGGACGTGCGCTGCACCATTGCCCAGTCTTCCTCGCGATGGGGCCACTTCAACTGCACCGAGAGCGCGTGGGCGGCGGGCATATCCTCCGCTTTGGCCGTGCGGTAAACGTAGGCGTCGCTCATATGAGTTTTCCTGTGCTGAGAAGGCTGGTCGCCAATTGCGGTACGAGTGATGGCTGAGTAAACCGGCGGATGTCGAAGGGGCTGATGGACGTGCTGGTGCTGCCGGTGCTGATCAGTTCGGCCATCACGTCGCCGACCCCGGGGCCGAGCTGAAAGCCATGGCCGCAGAAGCCGAAGGCGTAAAACAGCCCGTCCACCATGCCGCTGGGGCCCATCACCGGCAGCGAGTCCGGCGTGTAGCTTTCGATGCCGCTCCAGGTGCGGATGATGTTGAGTTTCTCGGCGCCGGGCACCAGCCGCTTCATCTGGCGCATCTGGTTGAGCAGGCTTTCAGGCTTGAAAAATGCCCGACGGTTGACCATGTCCGGCGCGCAGCGGGCGCCGCCACCGATGATGATATTGCCGCGGGGAATCTGCCGGAAGTAGATCACCTCTTCCTTGATCTTGGTGAACACGCCGATCACCGTCGGCAAGGCGTAGGGCACAGGCTCCGTCACCGACATCTGCGGGCCGTTCGGCTCCAGGGGCACGGGCTCATCGAACTGTTGAGACAGCTTGGTCGCCCACGCGCCGGCGGTGATCAACAGCTGCTCGGCGACGAACAATTGCCCGTCGGTGGTGGTGACGTGGAACTGTCCGCCGACTTTTTGCACGTCGGCGACTTCGGTGCGTTCTTCGATGCGTGCGCCGAGGCGTCGGGCCGCGCGGGCAAAGGCGGGTGCCGCCAGACGCGGATTGGCGTGACCGTCGTGGGGCGCGTAGGAACCGCCCTTGACCTCTGCGCCAAGAAAAGGAAATCGCGTGTGCAACTCGGCGCCGCGATAGATTTTCAGGTCCAGCTGCTCGGCTTCCGGGGCCGCGGCGTAAGCCTCCAGCTCGGCGATTTCGTCCTCGCGGTAACACACACGCATGTGCCCGCTGGGGATGAATTCCAGGTCATCGTCGATCAGCTCCGGCAAGCGTTTCCACAAACCCCACGACCGGTTCGCCAGTTCGAGCTGGCCCAGATAGCGCCCTTGCCGCCGCACATTGCCGAAGTTCACGCCGCTGGCGTACTGACCGATCTGGTCGCGCTCCAGCAGCGTCACCGAGCGGCCGCGCCGCTGCAGGAAAAACGTCGACGAGGCGCCCATGACGCCGCCGCCAATGACCAGCACATCGCTTTTTTGCGGGTTCATGAAGACTCCTCTTGTACGCCCCGGGCTTCCAGGTCGCGGTGCCGTGGGTCACGGGCGACCGCTTCGATTTCAATCAGGTAACCGTGATGCAAAACCGGGACCGGCACCACGGCGCGGGCGGGCCGATGCTGGCCCAGGTACTGCGCGTAGAGTCGGTCAAAGGCCGGCCAGTGTTCAATGCCCACCACGTAGACCGTGACTTTCAGCAAATCGCTTGGGCCCAGGCCCGCTTCCCGGAGGATCGCGACCAGGTTGTCGAGGGCAATGGAGGCCTGCACCTCGAACGGTTGGTCGGCGCTGTGCTCGCCATTGGCGCGTACCGGCAATTGCCCGGACACGTAGACCACGCCTCCGTAGGCCACGGCCTGGGAATAGTGCCCGCCCGGCGCTGCTGCGTCGGCCGTGTGAATAATGTCGAGATCACCAGCCATGCAGACGACCCCAGGTGTGCACCGCGCCGTCCGCGTCGAGGGCGTGATAGTCCGGAAACTGCGCACCGGTGGCGCAGGCGTGGTTGGGCAGAATGCGCAGCCGGCTGCCGATAGGGAAGCGCGCGGCGAGGTCGGCACTGTCGTCGCCACCCAGGGTAATGATCCCGTGCTCCTGATTGGCGCCGGTAACCAACGCCCCTTCGATCCATTCCCCCGCTTCGCTGCACACCTGGCCGTAACCGAAGTCGTGGCGCTGACGCTGGGTGCCGCGATCACGACTCATGGCCATCCAGCCGGCGTCGGTGATGATCCAGCCCTTGTCCTGCTGATGGCCGATCACCGTGGTCAGCACGCTCAGGGCCAACTCGTCGGCCTGGCAGACGCCGATGTTGTGCATGACCAGATCGAAGAACACATACACGCCGGCACGCACCTCGGTCACGCCGTCCAAGCGCAGAGCTGATAGCGCGGTGGGCGTGGAGCCGATGCTGACGTCCGGGCAGTCGATCCCGGCTTCACGGATGCGTTGAGCGGCGCGGACGCAGAGGGCGCGCTCCTGCTCGGCGAGGGCCTGCAGGGCTTCGGGGTTGTCGAGGTCGTAGCTGGAACCGGCGTGGGTCATCACGCCGCGCAGTTGCACGCCACCCTCGCTGAGGATGCGCGCGACTTCGATGAGTGCCGGGTCTTCAGCGGCGAGGCCCGAGCGATGGCCGTCACAGTCGACCTCGATCCAGACGGGCCAGACGGGGTTGGATTCGTCGTGCTCACGCGCAAAGGCGACGATAGCCTGTGCGCCCTGAACGCTGTCGGTGAGCACGCTCAGGTTGCAACCGGCGCGCCGCAACGCCAGCGCCTGGAACAATTTGCCCGGAGCGATGGCGACCGCATACAGCACATCGCCAATGCCCTGGTTAAAACAGTGTTCGGCTTCCTTCAGGGTGGACACTGTCACGCCGCTGGCACCCGCAGCGATCTGCGCCTGAATCACCGGCAGGCATTTACTGGTCTTGACGTGGGGACGCAAGCGCACGCCGAGACTGTCCATGCGTTGCTGCATGCGCTGGATGTTGCGCTGCATGCGCGGGACGTCTACCAGCGCGGCGGGCGTGTCGAGAGAGGCAATCGGCGTAGACATGACGGAACTCGGGTGGCGAGGGACAGGGTGGACTCTACTCAGCTGTCGTTAAGGTGTGGTTCAATCCAGTCTCATCAATCATTAAGTAAAAGTGAATGATCTCCATCGAAGACCTGCGCCTGGCGGTCGCCCTGAGCCGTGCGGAGTCCTTGAGTGCGGCGGCCAGAGCCCTCAATGTTTCGCCCCCGGCGCTGTCCATGCGCCTGCGTAAACTGGAGACCCTGCTGGGCCTGACCCTGGCCAACCGCGACGCCCGCCGCCTGAGCCTGACCGCCGATGGCGAACGCTTCTCCCGGGAAAGCGCGCTGTTGCTGGAGCAGCTGGAAGCGCTCCCGGAATCCTTCCGGCAAAAGGACGAAAGGCTGGTGGGCACGCTGCGGCTGGCGGCGCCCTTCGGTTTCGGACGACAGCGACTGGCACCGCTGCTGGCGCGCTTCATCCGGCTGCATCCGCAGCTGTGCCTGCACCTCGACCTGCGCGAAACCCCTTGGCCGGATCGGCACGACAGCGACGCCGTGATCCACATCGGCCACCTCAACGACAGCCTGTGGACCGCGCGGCCACTCTCACCGAACGAACGCTGGCTGTGCGCAAGCCCGGCCTACCTGCACGAACACGGCGAGCCGACCACGCCGGACCAGCTCAGCGCCCATCGCTGCATCTGCATCCGTGAAAACGACGAAGACGTCACCCTCTGGCACCTGCGCAAAGGCCCCGCCCGAAAAACCCTGCGCGTCGAACCGGCCCTGCTCACCAACGACGGCAGCGTCGCCCGCCGCTGGGCCGAACAAGGCCTGGGCCTGGTGCTGCGCTCGCAATGGGACGTCAGCGACGCCATCGCCAGCGGCAACCTCGTCCGCGTCCTCGCCGACTGGAACTTCGACAGCGCCCCCGTCAACCTCCTCGTACCCTCCCGCAAACTCCGCAGCCCCAGGGTGCAAGCGTTGGTGGCGTTTCTGGAAGATGCGTTGAAGGTGTGAGCGTCGGTTTGATCGGGGATCAGGCGTCATGCCGCAACATCCTCGGCGCTGGGACTGGCCTCTTCCCGGCTAAAGCCGGTCCCACACAAAACACACTGCGCGCGCAGTAGGACCGGCTTCAGCCGGGAAGGCGTCAGGCGTTACACCGCACAATTGATGGCGTCCAGACTGGCCTCTTCCCGGCTGAAGCCGGTCAACAATGAGTGGGCGTTCTTTCAGCCAGAGCGGTGACGCGGAGCGTCATGGGATGCATTCCCACGCAGAGCGTGGGAACGATCAAGATCAAAGGCTTCCCGGCTAAAGCCGGTCCTACCAAGCGTAAGCGCGCTTTTGATCTTCATACGCAAAAAGCCCAGACGACACCAATCGCGACTTGGGTGCAGTCTGAACGCAGACGACGCGCAGTGGGCCGAGCCGCATGGATGCGGCGAGAGCGCCGTCGGGACATGGATGTCCGTTCGGCGCGGGCCCACGGAGCGTCGTCGGAGTGAGGGTACTCCGACGCAGGAGGAGCCAAACCAGGAGCAAGCACCCTTGGTTACTTGGGGTGCTTTTCCAAGTAACTCGCCGAAGGCGAAACAGTCTGCCCCTAGGCAGACGCCCTTGATCTTGATCTTGATCTTGCTCCAAAGACCGCCGAGGTCACTTCACCGCATAGACCTTGCGAACGTAAACCGTACTCGTCCACGCACAAAACGCCCCCTTCACCACGAACACCGTATCCCCCGGATGAATCGTCACCTCACCCCCCTCACCATCGGCCAGCGTCACGCTCCCCTCCAACAGATGCATCAACTCATGCAACCGATGCGCACGACCATGGCGCTGATAAGGCGTCGAATCCCAAATCCCCACCTTCAGCGCCGTCACCTCATCCTCGAACAGACTCAACGCCCGACACTGCGGCGCAGGCCCGATCAAAATCGGCGGTTCCAGCGTCGCAGACGGCTCCAGCCACAAATGCGCCGGCAACAGCGTCAAACCGGGCCGCGCAGGGGCGTTCTCCACATCCACCGCACAAAACGCCCACTCACTGCCACTGCTCGCATGCACCGCCACCCGACTGCCACGGCCAATCACCGCACTCGCGCCGACGCCCAACTCCAGCGTCTGCTCCGCGCTGCTCAACACCACATGCCCCGCGTGCACCACCAGCGTCTCGCTGTAGGGGAAGTCTTCGATCAACGCATCGCCGGTGAGCCGCACCAGCCCGGCCGACACCCCGTCATCACCGCGCCACGCCACCTGTCGTGCCTCGGCAAAGGGATCAAGCGCGCCCAACGGCGCCGTGTTGAAAGACGTCGCAACGCCGCTGCCATCAGCGCGCGCCAACAGCAAAATACCGGGAGATGACATGGTTAACGCTCCGTAGCAAAGTCAGCCGATCGCCTGGGTGATCAGCGCAAAAGGTTGGACGCCCTGGCTGGCCTCGGGCGCGGTGCCCCGCGCCATCTGCACCACGGTGTCGACGTTCTTCAGGCCCGCGGCTTCGAGCCAGTCGCTCAGGCCGCAGGACACGGGGATGTCGATGCGCACAAAGGTGTCCGGCACCTGCGCAAGCAACACACCGATCAGGTGCTTGGCCTGCTGGATGTTTTCCGCCACCACCGGCCCGATGCAGCGCCCGCGCCCGAATGGCCGCAGCAGGGCGAAACCGCGCAGCTGACCGTCACGCTCGATGCCCATGGCGTGCTCGACTTGCAGGTCACGCAACACATCGCGGCGGTCGAGGCCGCTGGCGCTCCTGGCGAGGTTGAGCAGGGCGGTCTGATCGTCAGCGCCGAGGGCTCGGCAGATTTCGCCGTCGGCCAGCTCATCAAGCGCCGGCACCTGCGCCTGGCCCTGATGCTGCTGCACCCGACCAAACTCAACAAAACCCTGGCTGGCATACAACGGCTTGCCGGCGACGGTGGCATTGAGGATCGGCGTGCGCGGCTCGCACGCGGCGAGGGCCCTCTCCATCAAGCGGCGTCCAATGCCCTGGCCCTGATAATCGTTGCTGACGATCACCAGGCCGATGGTGGCGAAATCACCTTGAGGGCAGACAAAGGCGCTGCCAATCAGGCGTTTGCCATCCATGACCACGAAACCGTCGCTGACCCGGTGCAACATTGCCCAGTCGTCCAGGCGATGGGGCCATTTCAGTTGCACCGACAGGTCATGGGCGGCGGTCAGGTCGGCCACGGTCATGGAGCGGTAGGTATAAGAAGGGTGTGGCAGGGCGGACATGGCGAGGCTCCGTTATGCATTATTCAAGTAGCGCTGAACGCCTGTATCCCACCTGATGTAAGGGCTGACAAGAGGGCTTGGGATATTCGGCAGATTCGTCCCGCGCCGAGGGACGCGACCCTACTTCGTACTTAAATCCGGGGCGAGGGCGGCAGCAAATGCCAAGGGGAGATTTTATCGTTTCAGCCCCGATGATCGTTCCCACGCGGAGCGAGGGAACGATCAGTGCACTCAATATCCCCACGCCATACTTTCTGCCGCTTCAACCCCGCATCCTTGAGCCTCCTCATCACAAAAGCCCCCTAAAAGCGCACAAACACTGGCCCTGCCCAAGGCTGGCGCGCACCGCAAACTCTGCTGAGGCCAGCCACCAAAACGGTGGTTTGTATTGAGCACGGGGCGTTTTAGACGGCATATGCTGATTTCACAGTGATGTAATGAACCTGTGCTGCAACGAAGCCGCCGCGCCGTCAGGGCCGCGAACGCTTGCCACACTCAACTGACTTCAGGACCGCACTCCATGAGCTTTCTTCGTCCCAAATTCATCACGTTCGACTGCTACGGCACGCTCACCAACTTTCACATGGGCACCATGACCCGCGAGCTCTTCGCCGACCGCGTCAAGCCTGAACAGATGGACCAGTTCGTCAAAGACTTTTCGGCCTATCGCCTCGACCAAGTCATGGGCGACTGGCAGCCGTACGACGTCATCCTCAAGACTGCCCTGGCCCGAACCTGCAAACGTTGGGGCGTCGAATACTGCGATGAAGGCCAGCTGTATTACGACGCGGTGCCGACCTGGGGCCCCCATGCCGACGTGCCGGCGGGTCTGTCGAAGATCGCCGACAAGATTCCCCTGGTGATCTTCTCCAACGCCAGCGACAGCCAGATCATGTCCAACGTCGACAAGCTCGGCGCGCCGTTCCACAAGGTCTTCACCGCCGAACAGGCCCAGGCCTACAAGCCGCGTCTGGCCGCGTTCGAGTTCATGCTCGACAACCTCGGCTGCGGCCCGGAAGACATCTTGCATGTGTCTTCGAGCTTCCGTTACGACCTGATGTCGGCCCACGACATGAAGATCAAGCACAAGGCGTTCGTGGCCCGTGGTCATGAAGTGCCGGCGAACGCGTTCTTCGAGTACCAGCAGATCACCGACATCGGCGGGCTTCCGGCGCTGGTGGGCCTGTAAGTCAAACGCTGCGGCATGCCGGTTAAGACATAAGGGGTTAAAGATGGGCAGTGAATCCTATTGGCTCGACACCGCACCGGCCTTCACCGGTGCCCAACTCGGCGGCTTGCCCGGTCAGGTCGACGTGGCGGTGATCGGCGGCGGGTTCACCGGCCTGTCGGCGGCGCGAGCGTTGGCGCTCAAGGGTGCCAGCGTGGTTGTGCTGGACGCCGGTCGCGTGATCGGCGAAGCCTCGGGGCGCAACGGCGGGCAGTGCAACACCGGCGTGGCGCAGGACTACGCCGGTCTGCACGCCAGTCTCGGTACGGCCAAGGCGCGTGCCTATTACCAGGCCTATGAACGCGCGGTGCAAACAGTGGTGTCGCTGGTCGAGCAGGAAAAGATTGCCTGCGACCTGGTGCGCAACGGCAAGCTCAAGCTGGCGGCCAAACCCCTGCATTACGAAGGCCTGGCACGCACCTGCGAGCTCATCCGCCGGGAGGTGGACGCCGATGTCGAGCTGCTGAATGCCGAGCAAACCCGTGCCGAGGTCAACTCGACGCAATTCCATGGTGCGTTGTTGCAGCGCAATGGCGTGCAGATGCACGTCGGCCGCTTTGGTGTCGGCCTGGCGGAAGCGGCTGCCCGGAGCGGCGCAATGGTCTACGAACACACCCCGGTCAAGGACTGGAAGCCCCAGGCCGGCGGTTATCAGGTCAACACCGCCAAGGGCTCGCTGCACGCCGGGCAAGTGTTGCTGGCGACCGGCGCTTGCCAGCACGGTGACCTCGGCTGGTATCGCCGGCGAATCGTGCCGGTGGGCAGTTTTGTCATCGCCACGGAAGTCTTGCCCCAAGCGCTGATCGACGAGTTATTGCCGCAGCATCGGGCGTACGTGACCAGCCGCATGATCGGCAATTACTTCCGCCTGACCCCGGACAACCGCCTGCTGTTTGGCGGCCGTGCACGGTTTGCCATGTCCGACGGCGTGTCCGACGCCAAGAGCGGCAAGGTGCTGCGGGCGGCGATGCTGAACATGTTCCCGGCGTTGGCCAACGTGAAAATCGATTACTGCTGGGGCGGCCTGGTGGACATGACGTCCGACCGTCTGCCCCGCGCCGGCCAGCACGGCGGCGTGTTCCATTCCATGGGCTACAGCGGCCATGGCGTGCAGATGTCCGTGCACATGGGCCAGGTCATGGCCGAGGTCATGGCCGGCAACGCGGCGGCCAATCCGTGGCGTGAACTGGAATGGCCGGCGATCCCCGGGCACTTCGGCAAGCCCTGGTTTTTGCCGTTCGTGGGCGCGTACTACCGCTTGCAGGACTATCTGCACTGAAGCCGCACTAAGTCGCCGCTGTAGCGTCACCGTCGTCTGCGTTTCCAGGACGCTCCGGACATCCGTGAGCACTCGAATATCCCGATCATCGACAGGTAGCCTTGATATGACTGACCACAAAGACACCCCCGAGCTTATCTCCGGCCCAGACAGCCTGCGGGTATTCGAAGGCCTCAATCGCGGCATGTCGCGGCGCAACGCCTTGCAGATGCTCGGCCTGGCCGGCGTCGCCGCAGCGGGGGCGGGCAGCCTGTTTGGCAGCGCCGGCAAACTGTTCGCCGAAGAAGCCACCGCCGGCGGCAAAGGCAAGCCGGGCGGCAAGATTCGTGTGGCCGGCATGTCGAGTTCCACCGCCGACACCCTCGACCCGGCCAAGGGCGCGCTGTCCACCGACTATGCCCGTCACTACATGTTCTACAACGGCCTGACCCGTTTTGATAAGCACTTGGTGCCGCAGCTGGAACTGGCCGAGCGCATCGACAACGTTGACGCCACGCTGTGGACCATTACGCTGCGCAAGGACGTGACCTTCCACAACGGCAAAAGCCTCAGCGCCGCCGACGTGGTGTTCTCCCTCAGCCGCCACAAGGACCCGCTCACCGGTTCCAAAGTCATGCCGCTGATGGAACAGTTCGCCGAAATCAAGGCCTCCGGCCCGAACGAAGTGCAGATTCGCCTCAGCGCCGCGAACGCCGAACTGCCGTCCATTCTCGCCGTGTCGCACCTGCTAATCGTTCCGGAGGGCACCACCGACTTCAACAAAGGCATCGGCACCGGTCCGTTCACCGTCGGCGAGTTCAAGCCGGGTGTGCGTTCGGTGGCGGTGCGCAACAAGAACTACTGGAAGCCGGGCCTGCCGTACCTCGACGAGATCGAATTCATCGCCATCGCCGACGAACCGTCGCGCGTCAACGCGCTGTTGTCGGGCGACGTGCACATGATCAACGAGGTCAACCCGCGCTCCACCACGCGCATTGCCGCCAGCCCGAAACACCGCGTCGTCGACGCACCGTCGGGTAACTACACCGACTTGATCATTCGCCAGGACCAGCTCCCCGGCAAAAGCCCGGAATTCACCCAGGCGATGAAACTGCTGCTGGACCGCGAACAGGTCAAGTCCGCCGTCTTCCGTGGCTTCGCCGTGGTCGGCAACGATCACCCTATTGCGCCGGGTTCGCGCTACTTCAACACCGACTTGCCGCAGACGGTCTACGACCCGGAAAAAGCCAAGTTCCTGCTGAAGAAAGCCGGCATGGAAAGCATCACCATGCCCGTCATGGCGTCGCCTGCCGCGACCGGTTCCGTGGACATCGCCGTGCTGCTGCAGCAATCGGCGAAACAGGCCGGGCTCAAGCTGGACGTCAACCGCCTGCCGAGCGACGGCTACTGGTCCAACCACTGGATGAAGCACCCGTTGAGCTTCGGCAACATCAACCCGCGACCGAACGCCGACGTGATGTTTTCGCAGTTCTTCCAGTCCAAGGCGCCGTGGAACGAGTCCGGCTGGCAGAACGATCAGTTCGACCAGTTACTGATGCTGGCCCGGGGCGAAACCGACGACGCCAAGCGCGCCAAGATGTACGGCGACATGCAGACTCTGGTCCATGACCACTGTGGCATCGGCGTGCCGGTGTTCATCAGCAACATCGACGGCGTGGACCAGCGCATCAAGGGCTACGACTCCAACCCGTTGGGCGGCTTCATGGGTTACATGTTCGCCGAGCAGGTGTGGCTGGACGCTTGAGGAGGCAGTGCAATGAATAGCCATACGCTGTGGTTGATCTGCCGGCGCCTCGGTGCCGGGGTCGTGACCCTGTTGATCGTGTCCATGGTCGTGTTCGCGATCACGGCCGTGCTGCCGGGCGACGCGGCGCAGCAATCCCTCGGCCAGTTCGCCACCCCTGAACAGGTGGCGGCGCTTCGCCTGAAACTGGGGCTGGATCAACCCGGCGTGTTGCGCTATCTGCACTGGTTGATGAACCTGCTGACCGGCGACATGGGCCAGTCGGTGTCCAACGCCATGCCGGTGGGTGAATTGATGGCGGGGCGGGTGCCCAACACGCTGATGCTGGCGGCCGCCACGGCGCTGGTGTCGGTGCCGCTGGCGCTGATCCTCGGCATCGGTTCGGCCATGGGCCGGGGCGGGCGCATCGACAGCTGCCTGAGCTTCATCACCCTGGCCATGGTCGCGGTGCCGGAGTTTCTGGTGGCGACCCTGGCGGTGCTGATTTTCGCGGTCAACCTCGGTTGGCTGTCGGCGCTGTCCTACGCCACCGACATCACTTCACCGCTGCAATTTCTGCGCACCTACGCGTTACCGGTGATGACCCTGTGCTGCGTGATCGTCGCGCAGATGGCGCGCATGACCCGCGCCGCCGTCATTGACCAACTCGACAGCCCGTACGTGGAAATGGCCCGCCTTAAAGGCGTCAGCCCGATCCGCATCGTGCTGCGCCACGCCTTGCCCAACGCGATCGGGCCGATTGCCAACGCCATCGCCCTGAGCCTGTCGTACCTGCTCGGCGGGGTGGTGATCGTCGAAACCATCTTCAACTACCCCGGCATTGCCAGCCTGATGGTGGATGCCGTGACCAACCGCGACATGGCCTTGGTGCAAGCCTGCACCATGCTGTTCTGCGCGGCCTATCTGGCGTTGGTGTTGCTCGCCGACCTCTGCGCCATCCTCTCCAACCCGAGGCTGAGAAACCAATGAACCCGCTCATTGCGAAATCCAGGCCTGCGTCTTCGGCCCTGGCACTGGCCAAGGTCTCCGGCAACCCGTCCTGGCTGGGACTGGTCGGCGCTGCCGTCTGTGTGATCTGGCTGCTGGTGGCGCTGTTCGGCCCGTGGCTGGCGCCGCACCCGGTCGGCGAAGTGATCTCCGACAACATCTTCGAAGGCTTCAGCCTGGCGCATCCGTTCGGCACCGATTACCTGGGCCGCGACATGCTCAGCCGGGTGCTGGTGGGCGCGCGCTTCACCGTCGGGCTGTCGCTGGTGGCGGCGCTGTTGGCCAGCTTCTTCGGCACCGGCTGCGCGCTGCTGTCGGTGGTCTCGCCAAAATGGCTGGACGAAATCATCAGCCGCATCATGGACGCGTTCATCTCGATCCCCAGCAAAATGCTCGCGCTGATCATGGTCTCGGCCTTTGGCTCGTCGGTCACGCTGCTGATCTGCACGGCGGTGATCAGCTACATCCCCGGTTCGTTCCGTGTGGCCCGCAGCATGGCGGTCAATATCGAGGCGCTGGAATACGTGCAAGTGGCGCGCACCCGGGGCGAAGGCAAGCTGTACGTCGCGTGCCGGGAAATCCTGCCGAACATGCTTAACCCGGTGCTGACCGACCTCGGCCTGCGTTTCGGCTACATCGTGCTGTTGCTCAGCGGCATGAGTTTTCTGGGCCTCGGCGTGCAGCCGCCGGACGCCGACCTTGGCTCGCTGGTGCGGGAAAACATCGGCGGCCTCAATCAGGGCGCGATGGCGATCATCATTCCGGCGCTGGCCATCGGCACGCTGACCATCGGCGTCAATTTGCTGATCGACTACCTGTCATCGCGACGCGGTCGACGCGCAGGAGGCCATTGATATGACCCAGTTGATTCGCGTCGAAGACTTGCGCGTGGTGGCCGGTGATCCGGGCAGCGAGGTGGAGATCGTCAAGGGCGTGAGTTTTGCCCTGGAGAAGGGCGAAGTACTGGCCCTGATCGGCGAGTCCGGCTCCGGCAAGACCACGATCGCCCTGGCCTTGCTCGGGTATGCGCGACGGGGCTGCCGCTTGTCCGGCGGCGTGGTGCAGGTCGGCGAACACGACATGCTCGCCCTTGACGAAACACAGCTTCAGGGTTTGCGCGGCAATCGCGTTTCGTACGTTGCCCAGAGCGCGGCGGCCGCCTTTAATCCGGCGAAAAAACTTCTCGACCAAGTGGTCGAAGGGCCGTTGATCCATGGCCTCGGCACACGCGCCGAATTGGAAGCCAAGGCCATCGGCCTGTTCCGCGACCTGGCCCTGCCGAACCCGGAACGCATCGGGCGTCGCTACCCGCACCAGGTCTCTGGCGGGCAACTGCAACGGGTGATGGCCGCCATGGCACTGATCAGCGACCCGCTGCTGGTGGTGCTCGACGAACCGACCACCGCCCTGGACGTCACCACCCAGATCGACGTGCTTCGGGCGTTCAAGCGTGTGGTGCGTGAGCGCGGCGCCACGGCGGTCTACGTGTCCCACGACCTCGCCGTGGTCGCGCAAATGGCCGACCAGATTGTCGTGCTCAACGGCGGGCAAATTCTCGAAAGAAGCGCCACCGCGCCGCTGCTCAAGGCACCGGCCCACGAATACACCCGCAGCCTGCTCGCCGCCGCGCGTCCTGACACGCGGATTCGCCCGCCCTGTGGCGTTGCTGAAGAGGCGCCGCTGCTGACCATCAGCGGCCTGACCGCCGGCTACGGCAACAAAAACCTGCACGGCATGCCGGCGATCCGCGTGCTGGAAGACATCGACCTCACCGTGCGGCGGGGCCAGGCGATTGGCGTGATCGGTGAGTCCGGCTCGGGAAAATCCACCCTGGCGCGGGTGGTGGCGGGGCTGCTGACCCCGGCCCTCGGCGGCCTGACCTTCAACGGCCAGCCCTTGGGCGGGAGCCTGTCCGAGCGCACGCCGGAGCAGTTTCGCCGGATTCAGATGGTCTTCCAGAACGCCGACACCGCGCTCAATCCGATGCACAGCGTGGCGACCATCCTCAGCCGTCCGCTGAAGATGTACTTCGGCCTCAAGGGCGCAGCGTTGCAGGCGCGCATCGGTGAGCTGCTCGACCTGGTGCGCCTGCCGCGAGACATGGCTGATCGCCGACCCAATGAACTGTCGGGCGGCCAGAAACAGCGGGTCAATCTGGCCCGTGCACTGGCAGCCAAGCCGGACCTGATTCTCTGCGATGAAGTGACCTCGGCCCTCGACACCGTGGTCGGCGCGGCGATCCTCGAACTGCTGCGCGACCTGCGCCAGCAACTGGGCGTGTCCTACCTGTTCATCAGCCACGACATCTCCACCGTGCGCGCGCTGTGCGACGACATCGTGGTGATGTACAGCGGCCACAAAGTCCACGCCGGCCGCCGCGAATCCTTTGCTGAAGCGCCGTACCATCCCTACACCGACCTGTTGATCCACTCGGTGCCGGAACTGCGTCAGGGCTGGCTGGAAACCTGCGGCGCCACCCATGGCGAGCTGCCGCCGATAGGCGAGCGGGCCAACCTGCCGGAGCTGTGCACCTTTCTCAATCGCTGCCCGATGCGCGTCGACGGCCTGTGCAACCGCACCGCGCCGAACCGCCGCACCCTGGACAACGGCAGCGAAATTCTCTGCCACCGCGACGGCGCCGACCTGCTGGCGACCCAGCGCGGCGTTACCCCCACAAGCTTTGGAGCGTATGCATGAAAGGGCGTTTTGTGAGGCTGGCCGAACAAGGCCGGCCGACGGTCAACCTGACCGTGGATGGCGCGCCGGTCGAAGCGTTGCAGGGCGACACGCTGATGGTGGCGTTGCTGACCCAGGGCACCGCGCTGCGCCAGTCGGAATTCGACAGCGGCCGCCGCGCCGGTTTCTGTCTGATGGGCGCGTGCCAGGACTGCTGGGTCTGGACCCGCAGCGGTGAACGCCTGCGCGCCTGCTCCAACGAAGTCCGCGACGGCCTGGACATCGTCACCACACAACCGGAGGCGACATGGCCACTGCACAGCTGAGCACCCATCGCGTCGTCATCGTCGGTGCGGGCCCGGCCGGCGTGCGCTGCGCCGAAACCTTGCTGGCGGCCGGCATCAAACCGATTCTGGTGGACGAAAACCGCCGCGACGGCGGGCAGATCTACCGCCGCCAGCCGGACGGTTTCACCCGCGATTACAGCACCTTGTATGGCAGCGAAGCCGACAAGGCCAAAGACCTTCACCAGACCTTCGATCGTCTGCGCGGCGCCATCGATTACCGGCCCGACACCCTGGTCTGGAACCTCACGCCGGGGCAATTGTGCTGCGCCAATCAGGGCCGCCACAGCACGCTGGACTACGACGCGCTGATCCTCTGCACCGGCGCCACCGACCGCCTGATGCCCATCGAAGGCTGGCAACTGGCAGGCACCTACAGCCTGGGAGGGGCGCAGATCGCGTTAAAGAATCAGGCCGTGTCCATCGGCCATCGCGTGGTGTTCATGGGCAGCGGGCCCTTGCTGTACCTGGTCGCCAGCCAGTACGTCAAAGCCGGCGCGACTGTGGCGGCGGTTCTTGATACCTCGCCCTTCAGCCTGCGCCTCAAAGCCCTGCCCAAACTGTTGGCGCGACCGGGTTTGCTGTGGACTGGCATGAAATTTCTGGCGCAGCTGTACCGGGCGAAAGTGCCCGTGCATTTCGGCGTCAAGCCGTTAGAGGTACTGGGCGATGGCGCCAATGGCGTGGCAGGCGTGCGCTTCACCACCGGCAGTGGCAAGGCCGTGACCGTGCAGGCCGACGCCGTCGCGCTGGGTTATCACTTGCGCCCGGAAACCCAGCTCGGTGATCTGGCCGGTTGCGCCATGGCCTTCGATGACGCCTCCAGCCAATGGTGGCTGGCGACGGACGAGGCCGGCCGTACCTCGGTGAACGGCGTGTATGCCGCCGGTGATGGTGCGAAGATTCGTGGCGCCGATGCCGCCGAGCACGCCGGGCGCCGAGTGGCCCTGGCAGTGCTCGAAGACCTCAAGCAGCCATTCAATGCCGGGCTGCGCGATGAGCAACAGCAGGCGCTGGCGGTGATGGACCAGTTTCGTCTGGGCCTGGCCGAAGCGTTTCCCTGGCCCGGCGAACAAGCGAAGGCCTTGCCCGACAGCGCCATCGTCTGCCGCTGCGAGATGATCACGGCGGGAGAGTTGCGCCGCACGGTCAACGAGAAGGGCGCCTGTGAAGTCAACCGCGCCAAGGCCTTCAGCCGGGTCGGCATGGGCCGCTGCCAGGGGCGTTATTGCTCGCAAGCGGGTGCCGAAGTGATCGCCGCAGAAGCCGGCGTGCAGGTGCAGGAAGTCGGTCGCCAGCGCGGGCAGGCGCCGGTCAAACCGTTGTCGATGCTCATCGAGGAGGTGTCGCCATGAGCGTGCAAAAAGCAGATGTGGTGATTGTCGGTGGCGGCTTGATGGGCTCAGCCACGGCGTTTTTTCTGCGTCGGCGCGGGCAGTCGGTGATCCTGCTGGAACGCGACCAGATCGGCCAGTACGCCAGCGGCGTCAACTTTGGCAACGTGCGCCGGCAAGGGCGTTTTCTCGGCCAACTGGCCCTGGCCAACCGCTCGTGGGCGCTGTGGAAACGGCTGCCGGAACTGATCGACGACGACCTCGAATTCATCCCCAGCGGGCACATGCGCGTGTGTTACCGCGAAGACGAAATCGCCGAGCTGGAGGCCTACGCCGCTGCGCCGGAAGCCGAACAACTGGGCCTGAAAATCTACCGTGGCGCCGAGCTGCACGAGCGCTTTGGTTTTCTCGGCGCTGATGTCAAAGGCGGCTCTTACGCCCCCCACGACGGCCACGCCAACCCACGCCTCGCTGCGCCAGCCTTTGCCCGCGCGGCCCGACGTCTGGGCGCGCAGATCGAAGAGCGTACGGAAGTGGCCGAGGTCGAGAAGGTCGGCGGAGACTTTCACGTCACCACCACCGACGGCCGTCAGTTCCACGCCGCGCAGCTGCTGATTACCGCCGGCGCCTGGGGCCAGAAGCTCTCGGCGCAGTTTGGCGAGCCGGTGCCGCTGGACACCCACGGCCCGCAGATGGCGGTTACGGAGCCGGTGCCCTACGCCTTGCCGACGGTGATCGGCGTGTACACCAAGATCGCCGAAGAGGTGATCTACTTCCGCCAGATTCCCCGTGGCAACATCGTCATCGGCGGCGGCTTTCGCAGCAAGCCCGACATGCTCAACCGTCGTGCCGCTGTCGAGCCGCGCAGCATCCTCAATCAGGCCGAACAGATGCGCCGGCTGCTGCCGGGCGTTGGAAACCTGAACATCATCCGCGTGTGGAGCGGCATCGAAGGCTACCTGCCGGATTCGCTGCCGATCATGGGCCCCAGCGGCACCGTCGACGGCTTGTTCTACGCCTTCGGCTTCTGCGGCCACGGCTTTCAGCTCGGCCCCGGCGTCGGTGACGTGATGGCCGAACTGCTCGACACCGGTCGCACCACGACCCCGATCGAGGCATTCTCCATCAGACGTTTTGCCTTTCCTGCTGCGCAACGGAGCCACGCCTCATGAAACCCCGCGTTCTCGATATTCTGAAACGGCTGATGGCCTTCGAAACGGTGTCGTCGGAGTCCAACATGGCCCTGATCGACTACGTTCGCGACCTGCTGCTGAGCAAGGGCATCGAGTCGCTGATCGTCAAGGACGAGAGTGGCAAGAAGGCCAACCTGTTTGCCAGCACCGGGCCGAAAGACCAGCCCGGCGTGTTGCTGTCCGGGCACACCGACGTGGTGCCGGCGGCGGGGCAGGCGTGGACCTTTCCGGCCTTCGCCGCCACTGTGCAGGACGGGCGCATCTATGGCCGTGGCAGCTGCGACATGAAGGGCTTCATCGCGCTGGCCATCGACGCCATGCTCGACGCGGCAGAGCACTCACTCACACGCCCACTCAACCGCCCGCTGCAACTGGCCCTGTCCCATGACGAGGAGATCGGATGCGTCGGCGTGCGGCGTTTGCTCGACGTGCTGCACCTGGCGCCGGTGCGGCCGTTTCTCTGCGTGATCGGCGAGCCGACCAACATGCAATTCGTACTGGGCCACAAGGGCAAGGGCTCCTACCGGACCTATTGCCGGGGCCAGGAGGCGCATTCGTCCCTGGCGCCGCGCTCGGTCAACGCCATTCACGTGGCCTGCGACTTCATTGCCTCCCTGCGTGAAAGCCAGCAACACCTGCAACAACACGGCGCCCAGGACACCGACTACGACGTGCCCTACAGCACCGTGCATGTCGGGCAGATCAGCGGCGGCAAGGCGCTGAACATCGTGCCAAACCTGTGCACCCTGGATTTCGAGGTGCGCAACCTGCCCGCCGACAACCTCGAGCAGTTCATCGAGCAGATGCGCGAGCGCGCCGAAGTGATCGTGCGTGAGGCGCAGAAGCTTTCCAGCGTCGCGGCCATCGAGATCGAAACCATCAACGTCTACCCCGGCCTAGACACCCACCCGACCGTCGAAGCGGTGAGCTTCCTCAAGCAATTCGCTGCGGCGGACACCGGCATGACCAAGGTCTCCTTCGGCACCGAAGGCGGTCTGTTCAAGCAGCGCCTCGACGTGCCGGTGGTGGTGTGCGGCCCGGGTTCCATCGAGCAGGCGCACAAGCCGGACGAGTTCATCGAAGTCAGCCAGATGGACGCCGGCGAGCGGTTTTTGCAAGGCTTGCTGGGCTCGTTGAAGGCGTAGCAGAGCCTGCCGTCCTGACGTGAATTTCAGCACGGCACGCTGGTTTGAAGGCGCTTTCGGCATCCTCGTCCGGGCCGGATCCCTAGACTGGAATCTGTCTCGGATCAGGACTCGACCATGCTCAAGAATCGCTTGCAAGACCCCGGCCTGCTGGCTGAACGCGCCTACGTGAACGGTGAGTGGATCGCCGCCGACAGCGGCGCCACCCTCGACGTCCGCGACCCCGCCACCGG
Source organism: Pseudomonas sp. W2Oct36 (assembly GCF_041060465.1). Classification (NCBI taxonomy): domain Bacteria; kingdom Pseudomonadati; phylum Pseudomonadota; class Gammaproteobacteria; order Pseudomonadales; family Pseudomonadaceae; genus Pseudomonas; species Pseudomonas sp. W2Oct36. Next base: position 61,349 of record NZ_JAUERW010000004.1, on the reverse strand, counting down.
CGATCTTCTGGGCCAGGTGCCGGCCATGGACGCGGTCGACACGCGCCGCGCCATCGACGCCGCCGAACGTGCCTGGCCCGCATGGCGCGCGCGCCCGGCGGCAGAACGTGCGGCGCTGCTGGAACGCTGGTTTCAGGCGATGATCGACAACCTCGATGACCTCGCGCTGATCATGACCTGCGAGCAGGGCAAGCCGCTGAACGAGGCCAAGGGCGAAATCCGCTATGGCGCCGGCTTCGTCAAATGGTTCGCCGAGGAAGCGCGCCGGGTCTACGGCGAAACCATGCCGGCCCCCACTGGCGACCGCCGCCTGCTGACCCTCAAGCAACCCGTGGGCGTCTGCGCCGCGATTACCCCATGGAATTTCCCCAACGCGATGATCACCCGCAAATGCGCGCCGGCCCTGGCCGCCGGCTGCCCGATCATCGTCAAACCGTCGGACCTCACGCCGCTGTCGGCCCTCGCCCTGGCGGTGCTGGCCGAGCGCGTCGGTATTCCGGCCGGCGTGTTCAATGTCATCACCGGATTGCCCGCCGGCATCGGCGAAGAACTTACCGGTAACCCGGCGGTGCGCAAGATTTCCTTCACCGGCTCCACCGCCGTCGGGCGCCTGCTGATGCGCCAGAGCGCCGAGCACATCAAGCGCCTGAGCCTGGAACTGGGCGGCAACGCGCCATTTGTGGTATTCGACGACGCCGACCTGGAACAGGCCGTGGCCGGTGTGATGATCAGCAAGTTTCGCAACGCCGGGCAAACCTGTGTGTGCGCCAACCGCATCCTGGTGCAGGCGGGCATCTACGACCGTTTCGCCGCGCGGTTGGTGGAAGAGGTGGGCAAACTTAAGGTCGGCAACGGCCTGGAAGAGGGGGTGACCATCGGCCCGCTGATCAACCCGGCGGCGGTCGCCAAGGTGGCCCGGCACATCGACGATGCCTTGAGTCAGGGCGCCAGACTGCTCTGCGGCGGGATTCCCACGGGCGACAGCCAGTTCGTGCAACCCACGGTTCTGGCTGACGCCCACGCCGACATGCTGCTGGCCAATGAGGAAACCTTCGGCCCGGTGGCGCCGTTGATGCGCTTTACTGATGAAGCCGAAGCGCTGGCCCTGGCCAATGCCACCCCGTTCGGTTTGGGCGCCTACTATTTCACCCAGGACCTGAAACGCTCGTGGCGCTTCGGCGAGGCGCTGGAATTCGGCATGGTCGGGCTCAACACCGGGATCATCTCGATGGAAGTCGCGCCCTTCGGCGGCATCAAACAATCGGGCCTCGGCCGCGAGGGCAGCAAGTACGGCCTGGACGAGTACCTTGAAGTCAAAGCCTTCCACATCGGCGGCTTGAACTGATTCATCCCGAGGGGCGCACCATGAGCAAGGCATTCAGAATCGCCGCGATGGCGGGCGACGGCATCGGCAAGGAAGTCCTGCCGGAAGGGCTGCGGGTCCTGGAACAGGCGGCCAGGAAATGGGAACTGAACCTGAGCATCGACGTGCTCGACTGGGCCCACTGCGACTACTTCCTCGCCCACGGGAAGATGATGCCCGACGACTGGTTCGAGCAGCTCAAGGGCTATGACGCGATCTACTTCGGCGCCGTCGGCTGGCCCGACAAGGTGCCGGACCACATTTCCCTGTGGGGTTCGCTGCTCAAGTTTCGCCGTGACTTCGACCAATACGTGAACATCCGCCCGGTGCGCCTGTTCCCCGGTGTGCCCTGTCCGCTGGCCGGCCGCAAACCGGGGGACATCGACTTCGTGGTGATCCGGGAAAACACCGAGGGCGAATATTCCTCGGTGGGCGGCAAGATGTTCGAAGGCACCGAACACGAGTTCGTGCTGCAGGAATCGGTATTCACCCGCCGTGGCGTCGACCGCATCCTCAAATTCGCCTTCGAACTCGCCCAGACCCGCCCGCGTAAAAAGCTGACGGCCGCGACCAAATCCAACGGCATCTCCATCAGCATGCCGTACTGGGACGAACGCACGGCACTGATGGCAGCGAACTACCCCGAAGTGAGTTGGGACAAGCAGCACATCGACATCCTGTGTGCGAGGTTCGTGCTGCAGCCGGACCGATTTGACGTGGTCGTGGCGTCGAACCTGTTCGGCGACATCCTGTCCGACCTCGGCCCGGCGTGCGCCGGCACCATCGGCATCGCCCCCTCGGCCAACCTTGACCCGGAACGGCGCTTCCCCTCGTTGTTCGAACCGGTGCATGGCTCCGCGCCGGACATCTACGGGCAAAACATCGCCAACCCCATCGCGATGATCTGGTCCGGCGCGCTGATGCTCGACTTCCTCGGCAACGGCGACGACCGCTACCGCGCGGCCCATGACGGTATCTTGCAGGCGATTGAAGACGTGATTGCGCAAGGCCCGATCACCCCGGACCTGGGCGGCAAGGGGTCGACGCAAGACGTAGGGGCGGCGATTGCCGGGAGATTGGTTTAGGGCCGGGGTTTCTGCAGGACTGGCTGTTGACGTTTGTGGGACCAACTTTAGCCGGGAAGGCGTCGGATGCCACACCGAGAAATTAATATCGATTGCGCGGGCCTCTTCCCGGCTAAAGCCGGTCCCACAGGGACGCAGAGCGTCTGGGGCTGCATTACCACGCGGAGCGTGGGAACGATCTGCATGTGTCTGGCTCACCGATTACAGGTTTTGATCTCAGTAGGACCGGCTTTAGCCGGGAAGCCCTTGATCTGCTTTTGATCTGCTTTTGATCTTCATACGCAAATAGCCCAGACGACACCAATCGCGACTTTGGTGCAGGCCGAACGTAGACGACGCGCAGTGGGCCGAGCCGCATGGATGCGGCGAGAGCGCCGTCAGGACATGGATGTCCGTTCGGCGCGGGCCCACGGAGGGTCGTCGGAGTGAGGGAACCCGACGAAGTCGGGCCAAACCAGGAGCAGGCACCCTTGGTTACTTGGGGTGCTTTTCCAAGTAACTCGCCGAAGGCGAAACAGTCTGCCCCTAGGCAGACGCCTTAGATCTTGACCTGGCGTGGGCTTAAGGGGGACTGGCTTAAGGGGGACTGATTTATTTACAACGCTGCACCGTAAATTAATCCCGCATTGAGTGCCTAACTGGCAGGTTCATTTCTGTAAAGCGCAATGCAGTAAATCAATTGCGCCTTTTTTCGCTCATCTAACGCTTTGAGCACCATCACTGCTTGCTCCTGGCTAAGCTCTGTTATGCCCGGGGGTACGTCTGATTTTGTCGTCCAGCCCATCGCGGCAAGCACGTTTGTTTCGAGTGCTTGCGGTACCACCTTCTCGTACTGAAGCGAGTTGTCCGGGTCCGGCTCAGGGTAAAAGCCCTGTATCAGCATGAATGCCATATGAGGTGACTTCACCAATCATTTAAGTTATCCAGAGGGTGGTTGGCCCCGTGCTGTGCTCACGCTACGACGCCTATCAGGAGCTTCAGATCGGTCGGAAGTTGGCGTCCCGTGATTGAAGACAGCATTGTGACCTGCTCGTTTGTCAGCGGCCAGTCACCTTCCGCCATCGCGTTTAGGCTTGCATGGCCGAGCCGCGCTACGATTTCGTCATTCAACGACGGATCTATCTTCATTTCAAATTTCAGCGAGTCGTCTTCGGTGCTGTCGAGCAAAAATCCAAATATATAGAGGAACATAGAACTCTCACTTTTCAATTTTACGGCCGGGCTTGGCCGGCTTGGTTCGCTCGCCGGTCTGAGGATCAAACTCCCCCAGGTGCTTGCCTTGTTTGTCATACATTTCGACAGTCCCGTGCTGACTATCCCACTCAAATATTCGGCCTTTGGGATCTTTCCAGCGTCGTCGCTTCGCTCCACCACCCTGGACCATTGTTTTACTGTCTGCTTTTTTGGCGTCTGGAAAGCCTGGGAGGTCCAGCGGAGGCGGATGATACCCATGATCCCCATTAAACGGCCGCGCATAGACCACATACATCGACCTCAGCCCCGAGTCAGCGGGGAAGACGAGGATGCAGTCTTCAGCAGTGATGTCGTCGCCTGGGAGTCCTTCGAGCTGGCTGTCGGTGTCGTCGGGGATCGGGTGGACGAGGATGGTGCCTAAGCGCGCGTCGCTGTTTTCAGGGTAGACCAGCGGTTCCAGCGTCCCGTGTCGGCCCCGGCGGGGCGTCATGAGGATGGTGATGCCGTCGAGATGGGCTTCCATCGCGCTTTTGTCGGCGTTCCAGCGGGCTTGCACGGTGCGGACCGAGTCGTCGCCGGATGCTTTGGAATGGATGCCGTAGATCTGCAACTCGCCTTCTGCATCACGACGCAGCTGGAAGCGCACCCGCGTTGTCGCCTGGGTCAGTTTGCGCAATTCGTCGTCGGTGTACAGCGTGCCGTCACCCATCTTCGCCGGGAGCATGCCGACGATGAACAAACTCGCCGGGCCGCCTGCGCCGCGAAGCAGCCACGTGTGGCTGCGTTGCATGATGCCGCCGCCGGCCATGCGGCCCAGTCCCATGTCTGCGCCGAGTGCGGCGGCAATAGCGTCGGAGGCGGAGGGCAGGAGCATGGCGCCCGCCATCATGATCGCGCCGAAGTTGGAGGCGGGCTCTACCTCAGTGCCGGCGTCAGTGCTGCACCATTCCCCGGTACAGGATTTGGCGAAGACGTTGTCGGTGCGCTCCTTCGGGGCCGGCCAGCGCTCTGGCATCGGAGTGGGCACCCGCACGGGTTCGGGAGGCGAGTTCCATGCGGCCCACGACGCACCTCCGTTGGGAAGCCCTTTGAAAATCGAGTCGTCCCCAAAGGGATCTTTTTTGTCGCCCTTGAACATGACCTTGTTGATGCCTGCCAATTTGAGGCGGCGGAGGATGCGGTCGGGTCGACGGGGGTCAACGGCGTGGGGGTTACGGGATGTTGCGGGGCGGACAGTTTCCGCTGTGAGTGGTGCTAGCTTTCCCAGAGAAGGTGTCGTGTTGAACATCACATAATTGTTGGCGACTGGAATGGCGTCTTCCCGGCTAAAGCCGTTCCCACTAAAAGCATGCGCTGTGTCAGTGGGACCGGCTTTAGCCGGGAAGACGTCAGGTGCCACACTAACGGACCGGGGACAGATTAATTTACGGTGAAGCGTTGTAAATAAATCAGTCCCCTATAAGCGTGAGTGGGACCGGCGGCGATCCCTGTAGGACCGGCTTTAGCCGGGAAGCCCTTGATCTGCTTTTGATCTGCTTTTGATCTTCATACGCAAATAGCCCAGACGACACCAATCGCGACTTTGGTGCAGGCCGAACGTAGACGACGCGCAGTGGGCCGAGCCGCATGGATGCGGCGAGAGCGCCGTTGCGGACATGGATGTCCGTTCGGCGCGGGCCCACGGAGCGTCGTCGAAGTGAGGGAACCCGACGAAGTCGGGCCAAACCGAGAGCAGGCACCCTTGGTTACTTGGGGTGCTTTTCCAAGTAACTCGCCGAAGGCGAAACGGTCTGCCCCTAGGCAGACGCTTGTGATCTTGACCTGGCTTGTGATCTAAAAACGGGACTCAATAGCCCCGATTTCGATCAATCTCACCGACCATCCGCTCCCCCCGCTCAAACCGCCGAATGTTCTCCAGCAACACCCCAAACGCACTCGCCGGCTGCGTCATCGCCGCCACATGCGGCGTTAACACCACCTGCGGATGCTCCCAAAACGGATGATCAGCCGCCGCCGGCTCCACCTGCACCACATCCAGCACAGCGCCCCCCAACTGCACACTCTCCAGCGCCTCCAGCAAATCCTCCTCAACAAGATGCCCGCCGCGCCCCATATTGATCAGCCCTGCGCCCCGTGGCAGCAACGCAAACAGGTTCCGGTCCAGAATCCCCTCCGTCTGCTCCGTCAACGGCAGTACGCACAGCAAAATATCGCACTGCCCCAGAAACGCCGACAACTGCGCCTGACCCGCAAAACAGTCCACCCCCTCAATCTCATGGACACTGCGCGCCCAACCCGACAAGGCAAACCCGAACGGCGCCAGCGTCGCCAGAATCTGCTGCGCCTGGGTGCCCAACCCCATCACCCCCACGCGCCGTTTCTCCGCCGGTTGCAACAGATGGGCCTGCCAACAGCGTGCCGCCTGCTGCTCGCGATACCGCAGCATATCCCGATGCAGACTCAACACCGCCCACGTCGCGTATTCACACATCCCCCGCGTGATGCCCGGATCCAGCAGCCGTACCACCGGCAGATCCGCCGGCAAGCGCGACAGATCCAGCTGATCAACCCCGGCCGACAGCGCGAACAGCACCTTCAGATTCGGCAGCAACTGCGTCAGGTCATCCGGCGCCTGCCAGGCCGCCAGGTACTCGACCTCTTCGGGATTGCCGATGTCCGGCCAGGCGCGCCATTCGATGTCCGGTGCATGTTCGGCGAAGAGTCTCTGCCAGTGTGGCGCGCGCGCGGGGTCGGCTTTGTAGAGCAAGGCCATGGGCTTCTCCTGCTAAAGGGAGGCTGAAGGGAAGGGGTAGGGAGCTAGCCCACATCATCCTCCAAGCCCGGCGCAGGATCTGTTGAAAGGCGGGGCCAAAACAGTCGATCCGAATTTCTCACGGGCCAAGTTCGGCTAAGTGCGTTGCCCGCACGCCGTAACCTGATCAGCATCGCAACCGCCTCCGGGTTGCCCGACTCACGATGGGAAATGCCATGAACAGCAAAGTCGACGAAACCCCTCATTTGCTCCGTCAGCGCGAGCAATTCGTGCCCCGTGGTCTGGTCACTGCGCACCCGCTGGTGATCGACCGCGCCCAGGGCACCGAATTGTGGGACGTGGACGGCAAGCGCTACCTGGATTTCGTCGGCGGCATCGGCGTGCTCAACATCGGCCATAACCACCCGAAAGTGGTCGCCGCCGTGCAGGCGCAACTGCAGAAAGTCTCCCACGCCTGCTTTCAGGTGGCGGCCTACACGCCTTACCTCGACCTGGCGCAGCGCCTCTGTGAAATGATCGGCGGAAAGGAAGCCTACAAGGCCGCGTTCTTCACCTCCGGCGCTGAAGCGGTGGAGAACGCCGTGAAGATCGCCCGTGCCCACACCAACCGTTCGGCAGTCATCGCCTTCCGTGGCGGCTTCCATGGACGCACCTTGCTCGGCACCACGCTCACCGGCATGAGCCAACCCTACAAACAGAACTTCGGGCCGTTTGCGCCGGAGGTGTTCCACACGCCGTACCCGAACGCGTATCGCGGTGTCAGCAGTGTTGACGCAATCACCGCGCTGAATGAATTGCTCGCCACCCAAGTGGCACCGGACCGAGTGGCTGCGATTCTGATCGAACCGGTGCAGGGCGACGGCGGTTTCCTCACCGCGCCGCCGGAGTTTCTCCAGGCCCTGCGCGCGTTGGCCGACAAGCATGGCATCGTGTTGATCCTCGACGAAATCCAGACCGGCTTTGGCCGTACCGGCACCTGGTTCGGCTACCAGCACGCTGGCATCCAGCCTGATCTGGTCACCGTCGCCAAAAGCCTCGCCGGTGGCTTGCCGTTGTCCGGCGTGGTCGGCAAGGCGCACATCATGGACGCGCCGCTGCCCGGCGGCCTCGGCGGTACCTACGGCGGCAACGCCCTGGCGTGCGCGGCGGGGCTGGCGGTGATCGATGCGTTTGAGGAAGAACACCTGCTGGCGCGCAGCCAACTCCTGGGCGAACGCCTGCGCCGGGGCCTGATCGGTCTGCAGGCGCGTTACCCGCGCATCGGCGACGTGCGCGGCACCGGTTTCATGCTGGCGATCGAACTGATCAAGGATGACGCGGCGCGTACTCCGGATGCCGACCTCAATTCACGGGTGATCGACGAAGCCCGCGCCGGTGGCTTGCTGGTCATCAAATGCGGCGTTTACCGCAACGTGCTGCGCTTCCTCGCGCCGTTGGTGACGACAGAAGCCCAGGTCGACGAAGCCGTGCAGATCCTCGACGCCGCCTTGGCACGGGTCTTGAACTCGAATGTGAAGTGACGCTTTGCCCGCAACGGGCCAGATGCATCCAGGAGGTTCGATCCACATGGGGCTGACAGAATTGGGGCTGACTGAATACAGAGCGTTGCTGATCGATTGCGATGAAGTGCTGGTGGATCGCGATTCCGGCGTCTGGGCAGCGCTGCAACCGCTGCTCGACAGCCGCGGCGGGCAACCGGCCAGGGACGAAGTGCTGGCCGAATTCAACGCGGTCGTCGCCAGCCTGTATCCGCGCTTCGCCGAGCTGGGCTTCAGCGGCATGCTGTGTTTCGCCCATCGCCAACTGGCGGAAAAGTGGGGCCTGCACGCCAGTTGGGAGGAGGGCATGAGCTTCGCCCGTTCGGCGGGTAACTGGTCGCTGTTCGAAGACGCGCCCGGGGCGATGCTGTACCTGCGCAAATTCTATCGATTGCTGGTGCGCGGCGACCGCGATGCCGAGGATCGCGGCGTGCTCTGTGAACGGCTGGGAATTGCACCGGAAGATTTCATTTCCCTGGCCGAAGGTCCGCAATGGCTCACGGATCAGGGTGATCAGGTGCAACCGGTCCTGCACGTAACCCGGCCATCGGTCGACCCTTACGCCGCGTTGGACCGCTGCCTGATCGGCCGCCACCGGGCACGTCAGCCTTCCCCCTGCGCGGCGGAGTACTGCATCAACAGCATGGCCGACCTGGTGGCGCAGCATCAGCTGTCTTTACGGCGCTGATTTTGCTAGAAGATTGTCTTACAACGGCAGTCAAGAGGTACGTGATGGAAGGGCTCGTGAAACTGGATCGGATCGACATCAGCATCCTGGTCGAACTGCAAAAGGACGGCCGGATGACCAATGTCAGCCTCGCCGATGCCGTCGGCCTGTCCGCCAGCCCGTGCCTGCAACGGGTCAAGCGGCTGGAATCGGCGGGTTATATCTCCAGCTACAAAGCGCATCTGAACCTGGCCAAGATCACCGACTCGGTCACCGTCTTCACCGAAATCACCCTCAGCGACCACAAGCGCGAAGACTTCGCCAAGTTCGAATCCAACATCCGCCTGGTCGACGAAGTCCTAGAATGCCACCTGATCAGCGGCGGGTACGACTACTTGGTGCGCTTCATGACCCGCAGCATCCAGCACTACCAGGAAGTGGTGGAAAGCCTGCTCGACAAAAACATCGGGATTTCGAAGTACTTCAGCTACATCGTCATCAAGTCGCCGGTGCTGAAGGATGGGGTGCCGTTGCGCAAGTTGTTGCGTCACTAATAAACAGACCTTCAACCGTTTTGTAGGCAATTTCCCAACGCCAACGTTTAGCTTTCACGCAGTTCCTTCAGAACCGCCCGGCAGAGATTTCCTTCGCGGCGCTTCATCCTTTCGCTCCTTGTCCAGCGGCGTGCGGCGCTGGACAAAATTCCCAATAAGAAGAATGCGGAGTGGGTGATGAAGGGCAGGAATACGCTGTTGTGGCTGGGGCTGGCTGCGTTCGGAACCGAGGCGTTGGCCGAGTCGCAGACAACCCGCGAGGAGCAGTTTCAGTTGGGGGCGATTGGGGTGAGCCTGGGTGTCGGTCTGCTGAATGGTCAGGCGCGGGAAAAGGTGTACGACGCTGATAACGGTCGCAAGCTCAGCCAGTTGAACTGGAGCATGAAGCAGGTACCGACGCTGCATCTGGGCTTGAAGTACCAGCCGGTGAACTGGCTATCCTTCGATCTGAACGGCTGGACGCGGGTGGCGAAGGGTGACGGGCATCTGAAGGATTATGATTGGGATGACGAGAACGCCGGCTGGAGTGACTACTCCGATCACCCGGACACTCAGGTCAGCAAAGCCTGGCAGGCCGATTTCGCCGCCACCGCCTGGGCGCTCAAGCGTGATGCTCTCGCCCTCGGCGTGATGCTCGGTTATCAGCGCAGCCAGTTCGGCTGGCAGGCGAGAGGCGGGCGGTATACCTACTCTTCAGAGGATGGGTTTCGGGATGAGTCGGGTGAATTCCCGGCGGGGGAGAAAGGCAGTTCCTATCAGCAGACCTACGACACGCCTTACCTGGGGCTGGTCGGTCTCTACCAGTTCCGCAACTGGACGCTGGAAGGCAAGTTCAAATACAGCCAGTGGGTCCGGGCGCGAGATCACGACCGCCATCATGTCAGCGGCGTCACCTATGACGGCGATTATGGCAACAACGGCCGTATGCAAAGCCTCGCGGTTGCGCTCAGTTACCGCGTGAGTCCGCAGCTTTCGTTACGGGCGGGTGTGGATCATCAGGTATACGCCGAGGCGAAAGGCAGCACGCTGATCAAGGACACTCACAGCGGCGATCGCTTCCGTATCGCGGGCGACGCGGGGAGTCAGTCCGCCAGGACGACGATGTCCACCCTGGCGCTCACCTACGCCTTCTGAGCCATGCCCCACACCGTGCTGGCGCCGAGATCCCCGGCACGGTTTACGCCTGAATTGAGGGGCCACGGCTCAGCTACGCCACGCGCAGTAGGTGAGCTCAATCAGTCCCAGTGATAACGCGCCAATCAGGGCTCCGTGGCTTAACAAAAGATAACGTCATGTCGATTGTCATACGTTTCCAAAGCTGACTAGGATGGGCTCGCTTCGGTAAGCCAGCGTCGCGTGCAGGCTAGAGCGCCCGCGCGGTTCAAATGGCCTCCAGAAGAACCTAATAAAAATAAAGGAAGGGGTAGCTCCATGCGTGAGCCCGTCATTCGGCGCACTCGGTTTGCGGTCATTCGGGGCCATTCCAGCGCCCGGACGCTTTTCAAGAGCCTGCCTCTCCATGCGGCTCTGTCGCTCCTTATCTCTCCGATCTTCTGCGGCGCAGCCCTGGCCGCTGATGGCACGCCCGCCAATGGCACGCCCGCCAATGGCATGCCCGCTGACAGCACGCCCGTTGAAGCCCCTGCTAGCGCTGGCGATTCCGCCGTCTATGCCCTCGAATCCGCAAAAGCCTCCCGCAGTCTGCTGCTGGACGTGACCCATGCCGGCAAGCGCATGGTGGCGGTGGGGGATCGCGGCCACATTCTCTATTCCGACGACCAGGGCAAAACCTGGACCCAGGCCAAAGTGCCGACGCGCCAGATGCTCACGGCGGTGTATTTCGTCGATGAGCAACACGGCTGGGCGGTGGGCCACGATGCGCAGATCCTCGCCAGCAGCGATGCCGGCGCCACCTGGACCAAACAGTTCGAAGACCTCAAACGCGAAGCACCGCTGCTGGATGTCTGGTTCAAGGACCTCACCATCGGGATTGCCGTCGGTGCTTATGGTGCGGTGCTGGAAACCACCGACGGCGGCCAGCACTGGGAAGACATCGGCGACCGCCTGGACAACGAGGACCAGTTTCACCTCAATGGCATTGCGTACGTGAAGGCCGCGGGCCTGTTCGTGGTCGGTGAACAGGGCAGCATGTTTCGGTCCCCGGACGATGGCCAGACCTGGGAGAAACTTGAAGGCCCTTACCAGGGCTCGTTGTTCGGCGCGGTAGGCACTGCTGAATCCAACACGCTCGTGGTTTACGGCCTGCGCGGCAATCTGTTTCGTTCGACCGATTTTGGTACCACGTGGGAGCCCGTCCCGCTGCAGGGTGAGCGCGGGCCGCTGGAGTTCAGCATCGCCAATGCCTCGCTGATGCCCGACCACTCCATCGTGCTGGTGGGCAACGGCGGCAGCGTCATGCGCAGTACGGACGATGGCCAAAGCTTCACGGTTGCCAATCGCCCGGACCGGCTTTCCTTGTCGGGCGTAGCAGAGGACGACAAAGGCAATCTGGTTCTGGTGGGACAGGGCGGCGTTCGCGTCACCTCGCCAACGGGCGCTGACGGCGCTCAACAATAAGAACAAGCAGGCGAGGACACGTCTCCATGAGCAACCTTCAACACCCTCACGACAGGCCGACGCGCCTGGAACAGCTGATTTTCAACAACCGCAAGACGGTGATCGGCATCTGCCTGCTGGTCAGCATCTTCCTGTTCTGGCAAGCGACGCTGGTGCGCCCGTCCACCAGCTTCGAAAAAATGATCCCGCTGGGGCATCCGTTCGTTCAGAACATGATGGAACACCGCAACGACCTCGCGAACCTGGGCAACACCGTGCGTATCTCGGTGGAGGCCAAGCAGGGCGACATCTTCTCCAGGGACTACATGGAGACTCTGCGGCAGATCAACGACGAGGTCTTCTACATTTCCGGCGTCGACCGCTCCGGGCTCAAGTCGTTGTGGAGCCCCAGCGTGCGCTGGACCGAGGTGACGGAGGAGGGCTTTGCCGGCGGCGAGGTCATTCCGCAGAGCTACGACGGTTCGCAACAGAGCCTCGACAAGCTGCGCAATAACGTCCTCAAGTCCGGGCAGGTCGGGCGACTGGTCTCCAACAACTTCAAGTCGAGCATCGTCGATGTGCCGCTGCAGGAGTTCTACCCGGACCCCAACGACCAGAGCAAACTGCTGCCGCTGGATTACCGTCAGTTCTCCCACCAGCTCGAAGAGAAGATTCGCGACAAGTACGAAGCACAGAACCCCAACGTCGAGATTCACATCGTCGGTTTCGCCAAGAAGGTCGGCGACCTGATCGACGGGCTGATCATGGTGGTGATGTTCTTCGGCATCGCCTTCCTGATCACCCTGGTCCTGCTGATGTGGTTCACCCGCTGCGCCCGCAGCACCATCGCGGTGTTGAGCACCACGTTGATCGCGGTGATCTGGCAGCTGGGCCTGATGCATGTAGTGGGTTTCGGGCTTGATCCCTACTCGATGCTGGTGCCCTTTCTGATCTTCGCCATCGGTATTTCCCACGGCGTGCAGAAGATCAACGGCATCGCCCTGCAATCCAGCGATGCCGACAGTGCGCTTACCGCAGCACGCCGGACCTTTCGCCAATTGTTCCTGCCGGGGATGATCGCCATTCTTGCCGACGCTGTCGGCTTCATCACGTTGCTGATCATCGACATCGGCGTGATCCGCGAGCTGGCCATCGGCGCGTCCATCGGCGTGGCGGTGATCGTGTTCACCAACTTGATCCTCCTGCCGGTGGCGATTTCCTACGTTGGCATCAGCAAAAAAGCGGTGGTGCGCAGTAAAGAGGATGCCGTGCGTGAGCACCCGTTCTGGCGTCTGCTGTCGAACTTCGCCGCGCCGAAAGTCGCCCGCGTGTCAGTGACATTGGCCCTTGTCGCGCTGGTCGGCGGTCTCTGGTACGGCCATAACCTGAAGATCGGCGACCTCGATCAGGGCGCGCCGGAACTGCGGCCAGACTCGCGCTACAACCAGGACAACAGCTTCATCATCAACAATTACTCGACCAGCTCCGACGTGCTGGTGGTGATGGTCAAGACGCCGCCCGAGGGGTGTTCGGCGTATCAGACGCTGTCGGCCATGAACGAGCTGTCGTGGAAGATGGAGAACACGCCGGGGGTGCAATCGGCGATTTCGCTGGTGACCGTGTCCAAGCAGGTCATCAAGGGGATGAACGAGGGCAATTTGAAATGGGAGTCGCTGTCGCGCAACAAGGACGTGCTCAACAGCTCGATTTCCCGCGCTGACGGTTTGTACAACAACACCTGTTCCCTGGCGCCGTTGCTGATTTTCCTCAATGACCACAAGGCCGAAACTCTGGATCGGGCCGTGCATGCAGTGCAGGAGTTTGCTCAACAGAACAACAGGGATGGCCTGGAGTTTCTGCTGGCGGCGGGTAACGCCGGGATCGAGGCGGCCACCAACGAGGTCATCAAGCAGGCCGAGCTGACCATTTTGATTCTTGTGTACGTGTGCGTGGCGGTGATGTGCATGATCACCTTCCGTTCATGGGCGGCGACGCTGTGCATCGTCCTGCCGCTGGTGCTGACGTCGGTGCTGGGCAACGCGCTGATGGCGTTCATGGGCATCGGCGTGAAAGTCGCGACGCTGCCGGTGGTGGCGCTCGGGGTGGGGATCGGGGTCGATTACGGGATTTACATCTACAGCCGACTGGAGAGTTTCCTGCGGGCGGGGCTGCCGTTGCAGGAAGCGTATTACCAGACCCTTAAATCCACGGGCAAGGCGGTGTTGTTCACCGGCCTGTGCCTGGCGATCGGGGTGTGCACCTGGATCTTCTCGGCCATCAAGTTCCAGGCCGACATGGGCCTGATGCTGACCTTCATGCTGCTGTGGAACATGTTCGGCGCCCTGTGGCTGTTGCCAGCGCTGGCCAGGTTCCTGATCAGACCGGAGAAGATGGCGGGCAAGGTCGGGAACTCGTTGTTTTCCCATTGACCACACCCGGTGCCCTGGTAGGAACGGCTTCTGCCGGGAGGAGGCCGGTATTGCACACGCAAGATTTGTGGATCGGGGACAGATTAATTTACGGTGAAGCGTTGTAAATAAATCAGTCCCCTTTCAGTGCTAGTAGGACCGGCTTCAGCCGGGAAGAGGTCGGTGTTGTCACCGCAAAATTTACGGTGTGGCGACCGACGCTTTCCCGGCTAAAGCCAGTCCTACCAGAAGCACGCTGTCTTACATCCGCGTTCACTCAGTTATAAACAAAAAACCCACGCCCGGTCTTGCGGCCCAGATACCCCGCCGCCACCATTTCCTTGAGCAGCGGCGCAGGGCGGTATTTGCTGTCGTTGAAGCCTTCGAGGAACGCCTCAATAATCGCCAGCAAGGTATCCAGCCCGATCAGGTCAGCCAGCGCCAGCGGGCCGATGGGCTGGTTGCAACCCAGGCGCATGCCGTCGTCGATGTCCTGGGCGGTGGCCAGACCTTCCTGCAGCACCAGAATCGCCTCGTTGATCATCGGCACCAGAATCCGGTTCACCACAAACCCAGGCCGGTTGCCGGCAGTGATGGCGGTCTTGTTCAACCGCTCGGCCAGCTTGATCGCCGCGATGTGGGTGGTGTCCGCCGTCTGCAAACCGCGAATGACCTCGATCAGGTTCATCATCGGCACCGGGTTGAAGAAGTGCAGGCCGATGAACCGCTCCGGGTGCTCGACGCTGGCCGCCAGTTGCGTGATCGACAGCGACGACGTATTCGACGCAATCACGCACTCGCGGTCGACATGGCTGGCGATCTGCTTGAGCAGGCGCAGCTTCAGCTCCAGATTCTCGGTGGCCGCTTCGATCACCAGCTGCGCGCCATTCAACTGGCCGTAGTCCGTGGTGACGCTGATGCGTCGCAGGGCCGCTTCGGCGACATCGGCCGCCACCGTCTGTTTGGTCACCTGCCGTTCAAGATTCTTGCGCACGGTCGCCATGCCGCGCTCCAGTGCGGTGTCGGAAATGTCCAGCAGGGTCACGTCGAAACCCGCCACCGCGCACACCTGCGCGATGCCGTTGCCCATGGTGCCGGCGCCGATCACGGCGATGTGTTGCATGCTCATCGACAAGCCTCCTTACACACGTTCGAAGATGACGGCGATGCCCTGACCGCCGCCGATGCACATGGTCACCAGGGCGTAGCGGCCCTGAATCCGGTGCAGCTCGTGGATCGCCTTGGTGGCGATGATGGCGCCCGTGGCGCCCACCGGATGGCCGAGGGAAATGCCCGAGCCGTTCGGGTTGACCTTGGCCGGATCAAAGCCTAGCTCACGGGCAACGGCGCAGGCCTGGGCGGCGAAGGCTTCGTTGGATTCGATCACGTCCAGATCCGCCACCGTCAGGCCGGCACGTTCCAGCACTTTGCGGCTGGCGGGAATTGGCCCCAGGCCCATCATCGACGGATCAACCCCTGCATGGGCATAGGCCACCAGACGCGCCATCGGCTTGAGACCGTGCTCGCGGACCATGTCGCCACTGGCCATGACCAGCGCCGCTGCGCCATCGTTCAGGCCGGAGGCGTTGCCGGCCGTGACGGTGCCGTCCTTCTTGAACGCGGTTTTCATCTTCTCCAGCTGCTCGGCCGTCACGTCGCCGCGCACGTGCTCGTCCTGGGCGAAGGTCACGGTGCCTTTGCGCGTGGCGATCTCGATCGGCACGATCTGGCTTTCGAAACGGCCCTCGGCGATGGCGTGGGCGGCGCGCTGCTGGCTGGTCAGCGCCAGAGCGTCCTGGTCGGCGCGGGTGATGCCGTAATGCTCGGCGATGTTCTCGGCGGTGATGCCCATGTGGATATTGGCGAACGGATCGTGCAACGCACCGAGCATGTAGTCGTACGCCTGCACGTTACCCATGCGCGCACCCCAACGGGCCTGGGGCATGATGTAGGCACCCCGGCTCATGGATTCGGCGCCACCGGCCAGCACGGCCTGGGCGTCGCCGAGCATCAGCGATTGCGCCGCCGACACGATGGCCTGCAGGCCCGAACCGCACAGGCGGTTGACGTTCATGGCAGGGGTTTCTTTGGTCAGGCCCGCTTCCAGGGCGATGACGCGGGAAAGATAGGCGTCGCGGACTTCAGTCGGGATCACGTGGCCCATGACCACATGGCCGATGTGTTCCGGTGCGATCCCGGACGTGGCCAGCGCAGCGCGGCTGACCTGGGTGCCCAGTTCGATGGGTGAGACCTCCTTGAGGGAGCCGCCGAATCCACCGATGGCGGTACGCAGTGCGCTGACGACGAAAACTTCGGGTGTGCTCATGGGGACTCCTGACAGGTATTGGAATTGTGGGGCAGCACCGCAAAAACGGCGTTTCGGCCGGTGCTGACTGCGGGCAAGTCTAGATCGGCGTTCGGGACGGGCCTATGCCGAAACTGTCCAGATGGGCTGGCGTTCTTTACCATCAGCGCCTGATCCGTGGTGCACCATTCAAAAAGGGAAAGGCGGTCATGCGGGAAAAGGATTCAGTGTCGATCTACTTCGTCCAGTTGATCGTCCACGGGCTGCGCGACCAGCCGCTGCGCTTGCAGTCCGTGTTGCAAGCAGCAGACATCGACATGGCACTGCTCGACGACCCCACGGCGCGGGTGTCGGCCAGTGCGTTCGCGGCGTTGTGGCTGATTCAGATCAAGGAACTGGGCGACGAGTTTTTCGGCCTCGATTCCCACGGCATGCCCTTGGGCAGCTTCGCCCTGATTTGCCGGGGGCTGATTCAGGCACCCACTCTGGAGAAGGCCCTGCGCCAGTGCCTGAGCAATTTCGGTCTGTTCCTGCGCGACTTTCGCGGCAGCCTCATCGTTCGCGGCGCCCGGGCTGTGCTCGCGGTGGACACTACGACAGACGACCCGGTCCGCCAGCGCTTCGGTGAAGAGACATTTCTGCTGCTGATGATCAGCCTGTTGTGCTGGCTCGGCGGGCGCCGCATCAGCATCGACCGCGCGCAGTTTCGCCAGCGCCGTGAGCGCCTCAGCGACGACTCACTGCTGTGGGGGTTCAACCTGAGCTTTGGCGAGCCGCGCACCGAGATCGAATTTTCCAGCCACTATCTGCGTCTGCCGGTGGTGCAGTCGTTGCCGTCGCTCAAATCATTTTTGCGCACCGCGCCGCAGTGGCTGGTCATTCGCTATCGCAACCAGCGCGGGCTCGCGGCGCAGGTCTATCAGCGCCTGCGCAACAGCCATTACGGGCACTGGCCGACGCTGCTGGAAATGGCCGATGAGCTGAAACTCAGCGCCACCACCTTCCGCCGTCGACTGGAGCGTGAGGGCTGTGCGTTTCAAGGGATCAAGGACGACGTCCGCCGCGGCATCGCCCAGCAGAAGCTGCGCGACACCGAACTGAGCGTCGTGGAGATCGCATCCTTGGTGGGTTTTCAGGAGCCCAGCGCGTTTCACCGGGCGTTCAAGAAATGGACGGGGGAGAGTCCGGGCGGCTACCGCAAAAAGCACACCGCCAATCACCCATGACTGAGGACTGATGAGGCGCCTTTGGTCTCAGGGCAACCATGCCTCGCGCCAGGCCTGAGCAGCCGCGTCGTCGAACATCCAGTCGCGAAGCACTTGTTTGCGTAAGTCGTCGCCCAGCAGCGCCGCGCTGGCCAGATCCATCGTGTGGGCGCGAACCAGGTTCACCCAGGCCTCCAGCGTGTTGGGCACCCGCGTCACCGGCAAATCCCCCGCGTAGGCGCGAACGTCGCTGCAGATCACCGGCACACCGCAGGCGCCGAGTTGCAGCAGGGTGATGTTGTTCTTGCAGGCGCCAAACAGGTTATCCACGGCGGGAAGCAGGGCCAGGTCGAGGTTCAGTCCGGCGACGGCTGTGGCGTAATGCTCGGCGGGCGGCCGGTCATGGGATTCATGGGCATGGCGGCGCAGCACGCCCTGGTCATCGCCCAGCACGATCCACTCCACCTCTTCTGCCAGCGCCTCGACCACGGCAAGGATCATATGCAGATCCTGTGGCTGCCAGCGATCACTGACCAGACCGACCCTCGGCTTGCCACCCACTCCACGGCTCGAGACGAGGTTGCCCCAGATCTGCGGCGACAGGCGCGAAGGCAGCAATCGAACGTCCGCGTGAAACTCCCCGGCAATATCAGCGAGCACTTGGGTCGAAGCGATGACGCGATGAGCCTGATGGAGGCTCTTCTGCAGCAGGTCAACGCACTCGGCATCGAAGGCGAACGGGTCTTCGCCCGGCGTCCGGGAACCCAGTTGCAGGTCATTGATGTCGAGCACGACGAAGGCATCCGGCAGCAGCTGGGCGCGGGCGATGGTTTGCAGGTGGTCGGCGTCGAGCCGGGCCTGAAACACCACGACCTTCGGCTTGAGCCGTCCTTCCTGAGGAATCGACAGCGGCTGGCTGCTGAGCATGCCGTCCACCACACCGGCGGCTTGCAGCGTCTCGAACGGCGCGATCACCCGTTCGTGGGGCGAGGCCCAAAGGCCTTCAGGGTAGGCCAGCACCACCGGGTCGCGGCGCCAGGCCATTGGCCGCCAGACCAGCGGCATGTTGAGTTCGAGCTCGACCGATTGCAGGTCGAACGACAGATTGGTGTTGAAGGCGGGGTCGTTCGCCAGGGTCGGTAGCCATTTGCGGTACATCGCCAGTTGCTCACCGACAAAGCGCTTGCGCTTGGCCTGCTGCGTGGCGGTGTCGACGTGGGTCTGGCTGACGCTGCCCTCGTGAATCAACACCGAATGGGGCGTCCAGACATTCAGGTAGCCGCGGGCGCCGACTTTCATGCACAGATCGACATCGTTGTAAGACACGACGAAGGCCTCTTCATCCAGCCCGCCGACCTCCTCGTAGATCGAGCGGCGAACCATCAGGCACGCCGCCGTCACCGCGCTCAAATCCTGATCCACCTGCACGCGCTGCATGTAGCCCTGAATGTGACCGGGCTCACCGATGTGCTGATGACCGGCCGGCCCGTCCATGCCCAAGCGCACGCCGGCATGCTGCATGCGTCCGTTGGGGAACAGCAGCTTGGCGCCGACCACGCCCACCTCAGGGCGCAACGCGTGATTGAGCAGTTCATCGAGCCAACGGCTGTGGACGATGGCGGTGTCGTTGTTCAGCAGCACCAAGTACTCGCCCTTGGCCTGGGCCGCAGCGACGTTATTGATGCGGGAATAGTTGAACGGATGCGGGTAGCGCAGCACGCGCACCTGCGCCGAGCCCAACGCGTCGATGCGCGCCAGCCATTCAAGGGCTTCGGGGGTCTCGCTGTTGTTATCGACGATCAGCAGTTCGTAATTCAGGTAGCGGGTGATGTGCAGCAGGGTTTCGACGCAACGCTGCAAAAACGGCAGCTGATCCTTGGTCGGGACGATGATCGACACCAACGGTTGATCGCTGTGGCCGTACTGCACGTGGTAGCGGCGGGGCAGGGTGTGTTCGATGGTCGCCTGGGGGTAGCCGCGCACCTGCAGATGGCGCTGCAGCGTCTCGATTTCGTCGGGATTGTCCACCGCTTCCGGCAGGTCACAGACCAGCAGGGGTTCGCTGATGTGGATGATCTGCCCGGCGCCTTCACGCTCATACAACCGCAAGATCAGGTCGAATTCAGCAGCATCCGCGAAGCGTTCGTCGAAGCCGCCGACGGCCAGAATCGTCTCCCGTCGGAACAGCCAGTGACCCGCCGTCAGCAGCGGGTAGCTCAGCAGGTAGTCGAGGTTGAAGTCCGGGCGCATGGCCGAACTCAGACCACCCCGAGGCCGCCGGTGCATTTCGTCGGCGAAAGCAGCGCGGGCGTCCGGGGATTCGAGCAGCTTCAGCGCGCTGGCAGTCAGGCCGAATGGCGTGAATTGGGTGCCGGCGTCGATCACGATCAGCCAGTCGAAACGCTGGGTTTCAATCACTTGGTTGAGCAGTGCGGCGGTGTTCAGGTTGCCGATGGCCACCGTGTTCAATCGAACTCCGAGGGCGAGGGTCGGGAGCACGGTCGCGTCCGTCAACACCACCACGTTCATGGCCGGGTGCAGGGCGCTGTGGGAAGCGAGGCTGTCGAGGCTGTCGAGGCTGCGCTGAACTTTCTCCGGGGCGTTGGCAAAATCCTTGATCACCACCAACAGCGAAGGCGCGCCGACGTCGGCCAGGTGCCGGTCGATCTGCGTTTGCTGTTCGGGCGTCGGGACGCGATGACTGAGCCAGGCCTCGACCTGTTGCGGGTTGAGCCGTTGCGGCAACGGCGCAGACAACTGCGCGAGCAGATTGAAATCGGTAAAGCCCTGGGTCGCCGACAACGGGCGGGCGCCGACCCAGCCGTTGTCCAGCGAGGTGCTGGCCCACCCGGCTTCACGGATCAGCCGGTGAAACGCGGGCAGATGATCGCTGTCCGTGCCAACAATTTCGATGCCCTGCTGGGTCAACTGCTGCGGCGCGATGCGCGTGCCCGTCAGCGTGGCGGGCAGCATGATCAGTTCGGCGTCGTGCAATAAGGTGGCGTACAGCGCCAGATTGCCCAGCGGACCCACGGACTCGCCGTTGAGGGCGAACAGGTCGGCGCCCAACGCCAACAGGTCGTCGCGGCGACACAGCACGCCGCTCAACTCACCGATGAAATCGCAGGTGAACCCCCCCAGCAGCCCGACGATGTCAGGCCCGTTGAATACCGTGGGCTCGCTGACGCGAAAACGGGTCGCCAGATTCTCTTGCAGCGCCGCGCCCTCGGCGTTCAACCATTGGCGGTGCGCCGCCACCAGTGAGGCCTGAGGATTGACCTCCAGCGCCGCGACCATCTGCTGAATGCAGTCCGGCGCCAGCACGGCGTCACCGGCCATGAACTTGATGTACCGCCCGCAAGCGTCGGCAACGGCGCGGTTGAAACAGGCGTCAGCGCCCAGTGGAGATTCGTTGCGCAGGTAGCGAATCGGCCACTGGCACGACGCCCGGTACAGATCCGTCACGGTTTCTGCCAGACCGTCGGTGGCGTCGTCGCAGATCACGATTTCAATGGCATCGTGGGTCTGTCCGATCACGCTGCTCAGCGCGGTTTCAAAAAACTCGGTGCGGCAGACGGCGATGACGACGCTAACCAGTCGTTGAGAATCCATGGGGGTATCCGGTAGTTAAAAAACGTGCCTCGAACATCGGCGCATTGACAGGAGAACGGGGGGCGCAAGCGACCCGTCATGAAAATGACGCCTCGGGCATGAACATCCGGTGAAGCAATATCCCGGCCAACGGATGGGCATCAGGTTTCGTCGTGAAACTCGAAGTTACTGGCCAATTAGTGGCCCTGTGGGGGTGGCCAGTTGTGCTCGCGTGATAGGTCTTGAGGCCTGATGGAAAGCGTGCTTGAGTAGATTAATGATCGTCGGATTCATGCCGATACTCGAAAGACAGGCGTCTTTGCTTAACGCCGGTTATCTTCCAATCACTGCCCCAGGCAGACAGCGGGACTTATCATGGCGACACCTTCGAAATTCGATAACGACACCTTCCAGCTGGCCCGTGATCACCTGCAGCACTTCGTCAAGAAGACCGCCGAGTTGCTCCACGAACAGACCGGACGTTTATTGGAAGTCGGCCCCCAGGAACGTTCGCTGGTCAGGGAAAGCTTCACCCAGTTTGCCGTTGATACCTTCGACATCGTTGACACTTATGGCCCGACCCTTGTTGGCGATATAACCCGCAAGAACGAATTCATTGCCGACAGCGCCTATGACTGCGTCGTCTGTATGGAAGTCATCGAGCACACGCTGAACCCGTTCGACACCATCAAGGAAATTCGCCGCATCCTCAAACACGAGGGTTATTTGCTGATTTCCGCACCGCTGAACTGGCGCATCCATGGCCCGAGCCCGGACTGCTGGCGCATCACCGAACATGGCTGGAATGCGTTGCTGCGCGATTTCGATATCGTCGAGATCGATATCCTTGAATCCCCGGACCGTGAACTGTTCCCGATTCGGTATAACGTCCTTGCCCGTTGCAACAAGTTCAAGGAAACCAAAGACAGCGAACTGACGTTCCGCTTCATATGAACAACGCCGTGCACAACAGCGTGAAATCCCTCGACGCGCTGATTCCCCGGCTCTCGTCCGAGGCATTCGACGTTGACGTGTTTCGCAAGACGGGCGTTTTTGTGGTGCGTAATGCCGTGCCCCGGGACGTGGTTGATGCATGGCAGAACGAGTGGAAACGTTTTTACAGGGAGGTGCTGGAAAAGGGGCGGGACGTCAATCGCGCCAACCCGGTATCGCTCAACGAACAATTGCCTGAAGGCCTCGCGCACATGTACCGCGAGCCGGTTTTTGCCTCGACGCTCAAACCGCTCATGGGCGAGCACATCGCGTTGTATAACCATCGCTTTGTCATCAAAGACGCGCTGAGTGCCAACAAAGTGTTCCTGCACCAGGACAGTTGTTATCACGCTGGCAATAGCAACAAGTGCAGCGTTTTTGTGGCAATCAGTGCGGTGAACAAAGACAACGGCGGCATGACTTTTCATGTGGGCTCCCATGCCTTGGGCTCGCTCGGCGATGCCGGTGAAATCAATCCAGCTAGTTTCGATGTGCAGTGGCCGACCGTCACCCCCGAACTGGCGCCGGGCGATTTCGTGATCATGGACAGTCGCCTGTGGCATGAGTCGGGACCGAATATTTCAGGGGTTGATCGCATCTTGGCCGACATGATTATTCAGCCGGCCGACGACCCTACCGGGCAAGAACTCATCTGCGGCGAATGGCAGACCGATGTCTTTTTTTCGCCGAAGGA
Organism: Pseudomonas sp. W2Oct36; assembly: GCF_041060465.1. NCBI lineage: Bacteria > Pseudomonadati > Pseudomonadota > Gammaproteobacteria > Pseudomonadales > Pseudomonadaceae > Pseudomonas > Pseudomonas sp. W2Oct36. The sequence continues at coordinate 38,423 of NZ_JAUERW010000004.1, read as the reverse complement.
CATCACCCGCCACTTCGTTAACTCGCGCATTCTGAAAATCGTTAACTACGAGAAAGAACTGGCGCAGTTGAAGGCCGACGCCGTACACAGGGCGAGCGGTACCACCGAATGACTCAATGCGGCGTACGGTTCGCGCGTTGCCGTGATCAGTCGTTATTGACCCCGAACATTGTTAAAGCTGACGAGGCTTATCGGCCTCTGCGCACCGCGCATTGCTCAGCGCCAGACCCGACTTGAGGAGAGAAAATGGATACCTGTCTCGCGACCCGGACGTACGCCCCTTCAGCGCTGATGCACATTCGGCCCTACCGTGTGCTGAGCATCGAGGACGGCCGGGAAGAAGAGGTCAAATTCTTCATGCCCCCCGCCGACGGCGCAGGCAGCCTGACGGCATTTGAGTCGGTCATGCTGCTCAAGCTGGTCCGCGCCATCAAGCCGGACTTCGTCTTCGAGTTCGGCACCTTCGACGGGCGCACCACCCGATTGGTGCTGGAAGACCTGCCGGACAACGGCGACAGCGAGCCACGCATTTACACGCTGGACCTGCCGGACACCGACGGTATCGTGTTCCAGGGCGATGACAAACTGCTTGCCGAAAAGGCCGTGCTGTCGAGCCGCAAGTACAATCAGTCGCCGAAGAAGGCAATGGTTCGGCAGATTCTGCAGGACTCCATGGCCTTCGATCCGTCGCCCTACGCGGGCAAGTTCGACTTCATCTTCGTCGATGCCAACCACGAGTATGAGTACGTCAAGCGCGACACCGAAAACTCGCTGAAGATGCTGGGTGGCGACAGCAGTTGCATCGTCTGGCACGACTACGGTAACCCGCAATTCCCGGAGCTGACTCGCTACCTGGAAGAGCTGGCTGGCAGTCTGGAGCTGTACCACATCGAAGGCACGATGCTGGTGTTTCACATGCGTGGCGCGACAATCGGTGACGAAAGAACTGCAGAGTAATGACGGTGGGCGCTGATCCAGCGCGGGCCACAATAGTGGCCTGCAAAGACGGCATTTCGCCGCTGGAGATTGACGGGGTGTACCGGCGTCTTCGCGAGCAAGCTCGCTCCCACAATTGATCGCAGAACGCCTGACCTACGTCGTTGGCTGCAGTCAATCCAGATACAACGGCCTGGTCGCATCTCAAGCGCGCCGTTTTTTTGTCTCGCCTGAATTCCGCGTTTTTACTCACATGGCCTGCAGCCCTTGTATTCAGGGCTCCGCCACCTGCTTTTCGGGTTCTGGTTCGGAACTTGCTTCAGTCCCACCACGCATCGGCGAAGGCGTCCGATCAAGTTCTGTGGAGTGGCGAGAGATGGTAGAGCAAGCAGTGGCACTGGAAGAGCAAGTCGTCGCGCTGATCGAAGAAGCGATGGAAGCCGATGAGGGCACCCTCAAGGTCGACCAGCCGCTGGACTGGGATTCGATTGCCCTGGTCACCTTCATGGCCCTGGTCGACGAGCGCCTGGAGAAAACGATTTCGGCTTCGCGCCTGAACAAGTGCGAAACCGTCCGGGACGTCATTACGCTCGTTTCGGAATAACCCCCGGTATCCGAATCCAGCGCTTCCAGGCGTAAGCGTTTCATCATCCGGGCAGCCATGCGGCCCTCGGTGTGGCGCTCTGAAGCGTGTCCCCCGTTTTCTGGACAGACTCATGACGTGCACAGCCTCACAACGGATCGCGCCGGACTTGGTGAAAGCCTACTGGCATCCGCTTTGCCTGAAGTCGCAGGTGGCCGACGACAAGGATTTTGTGCGCTTCAACGTGCTGGATTTCGAAGTCGTGGTGTTCAACGATGCGGGCAATCTGATCGCCTTCGACAACCGCTGCCCCCACCGAGGGACGCGGTTTTTCACCGAAGACGCCGGCCAGCAGCGGATCCTGTGTCCCTACCACGGCTGGAACTACGCCGCCGGACAGCTGCGCATCCCGGACGCCAAGCGTTTTGTCGGCTGTGACATCGGCAGCGCCAGCCTGAACTTCTTCAAGTTGGCGACCTGCGGCGAGCTGGTGTTTTTTGCCATCGAGCCCCGGGCGTCGCTGCTTGACCAGTTGGGTCAGCACATCTTCACGCTGCTTGAGCAGACAACGCCGAATTTGAACAAGCCTGCGGACTTCAATCGCTACGTTTTCGAAGCCGACTGGCCAATTTCCCTGGAAAACGCCCTCGAGCCGTACCACATCCCCCTCGTGCACCGGGACACCCTGGCGACCCTGAAACTGGGCATCGGCGAGAATGTGTTCTACGGCGAGAACTCCATCTGGTACGCCCCGGTAGAGAATGAAAAAGTCGCCCGACGGCTGCAAAGCCTGTCGCGCTTTTTCGCCCCTCGGGAGGCCTACGCAGGGTACGTGAGCCTTTTTCTGTATCCGTTTTCGATGCTGTCCTCGACCTACGGTTATTCGTGGTCGATGCAGAATTTCTTTCCTTCTGGCCAACCCGACCGGACCTGGTTCACCAGCCAGCTGTACCCGCTGCGGGCCGCGTCCGAGCGATACGACGAGATCGTGTCCACGTTCATGACCTCCACGGCCGACAACAACCGGACCGTGTTTGAAGAAGATCACACTATCTGCAAGAGAATTCCTGGCGACACCTGGTCCTGGCATGCCCCGCGTTATTACAGCTCGCTGGAAGCCAAGCTTCTGCATTTTCGGGCGTCCTGCGCGGAGTGGGCACGACAGGCCGGTGCCGCTACAACGGTTGGCGAGGAACGGGTATGAGTAGCGTCACGGGCAGTAACGCTGACGCAGTGCGCAGCATTGCCAACGTCAAAATCAGGGGCATCGCCTGCGCGCTGCCCAAGGCCGTGGCAGATGTCGCTGACCTGGCCGGGCGCTTCGGCGACGAGAGCATCGCCAAGATCATGGCCAGCACCGGCATCGAACGCCGGCATGTGGTGCAGGACCAGTGCACCTCGGACCTGTGTGTCGAGGCGGCCGAGCGTCTGTTGGCTGATATGGGCATCGACAAGTCGTCCATCGACACGCTGATCTTCATCACCCAGACCCCGGACTACGTGCTCCCGGCCACCGCCTGCACCTTGCAGCGGCGCCTTGGATTGCCGGTGACCACCGCAGCGCTCGACGTGAACATGGGGTGTTCGGGTTACGTCTACGGGCTGTGGATGGCCTCGGCGATGATCGCCGGTGGCGGCAGCCGACGGGTGTTGCTATTGGTCGGCGACACCATCAGCAAACTGGTGGCGCCGGGTGATCGCTCGGTGGCCGCGCTGTTTGGCGATGCCGGTTCCGCCACGCTCCTCGACCACGACAGTACTGTTGCGGGCGTACCGTTCGTGCTCGGCACCGACGGCCGTGGCGAGAAGAACCTCATCGTCCCCGGCGGCGGGTTTCGTGACCGCAAGGGGGCCGATGGCTCCACCCGTGAAGACAACGTGCGCGGGCCGTTCGACCTGTACATGAACGGCACCGAGATCTTCGCCTTCACCCTGGCCCGCGTGCCGGGGCTGGTGCGTACGCTGGAACAACACGCCGAGGAGCAGCAACGCCCCATCGACAACTATGTGTTCCACCAAGCCAACCGCTTCATGCTGGAGCACCTGGCGAAGAAGACTAAATTGCCGGCGGAAAAGGTCGTGCTCAATCTGCAGAACGTCGGCAACACCAGCAGCGCGTCGATTCCCCTGGCGTTGAGTCTCAGCGCCAACGCGGCCACGGCCGACAGCGGATCGACCCTGCACGGCCAGCACCTGCTCGCCGGTTTCGGCGTGGGGTATTCGTGGGCCGGGTGCGTCGTCGATCTCGACAACACGTGGATCAGCCCGCTGACCCTGGTCGGCACAGACAGTAGCGAGGCGTAAGTGCAGAGCAATCCTTTCTCACTGGATGGCATGTCCATCCTGGTCACGGGCGCGTCCTCCGGGATCGGCCGTGAAGTCGCCATCTGGCTGAGCCGGCAGGGCGCGCGCATCGTCGCCGTGGCCCGTGACACTCAGCGCCTGGAGGAAACCCTCAGCCAGCTGCACGGCGAAGGTCACTCGGTCGAGGTGTTCGATTTTCTGGGTGGCGGCGATGTTTCCGCCTGGCTGAAAGGCCTGTCCCGCAATGGCTCGCCGTTCGACGGTCTGGTGCATGCCGCGGGCGTGCAATTACCGTTGCCGATTCGGGCCATGGGCCTGGACCACTGGGAAACCATCTTTGCCACCAACGTCACGTCCGGGTTTTCCCTGATCAAGGCGTTCCGGCAAAAAGGCGTGTGCCGCAACCCGTCGAGCATCGTCATGCTGTCCTCGGTCATGGCTCAGGTCGCTCAACCCGCGTTGATCGGTTACTGCGCGAGCAAGGGCGCGGTCGAATCCATGGTCCGCGCCGCCGCCCTTGAGCTGGCGCGGGAAGGCATCCGCGTCAACGCCATCGCACCTGGCGTGATCAAGACCGAAATGGCGCAGAAGCTCGAAGGCCTGGTCGGCGAAGACGCCATGGCCGCCATCGAACGCAAACATCCGCTGGGGCTCGGTCATCCGCTGGACGTGGCCTACGCCGTCAATTATCTGCTGTCACCGGCCGCGCGCTGGGTCACGGGTACTTCGCTGGTTGTCGATGGAGGGTACCTGGTCGAATGAACACCAAAAAACTCCTTATCGTTGGCGCAGGCGGTCTGGGCCGGGAGGTCCATTCCTGGCTCAAGGACTGGGTCGAGCACAACCCGGATTACGTCATCGGCGGCTTCATCGATGATGGCAGCCTGTCCCTCAATCGCTTCAGTCATTACGCCGACATTATCTCGACCATCGACGCCTACGAACCGGCCGACGATGAGCTGCTGCTCTGCGCCATCGGCAAGCCCGCTGACAAGAAATACGTGGTGGAAAAGCTGCTGTCCAAGGGCGCGGCGTTTTTCACGCTGATTCACCCCACGGCGATCGTCGGCGAGAACGTGACCATCGGGCGGGGCGTGCTGGTTTGCCCGTTTTCAGTGTTGTCGGTGGACCTGGTCGTTGGCGATTTCGTCACGATCAATTCGCTGTGTACCGTCGGCCATGACACCGTCATCGGCCAGTTCTCGACCCTCAGCGGGCACTGTGATCTGACCGGCGGCGCGGTGCTGGAAGACGAAGTGTTCCTCGGTTCGCGCGCCTCCGTGCTGCCCAAGGTGCGCGTCGGCAAAGGGGCTGTGGTCGGCGCCGGCAGCGTGGTGCTGCGGGCGGTCAAACCCGGCAGCGTGGTTTTCGGTGTGCCGGCCAAGTGCATCTCAGGATAAAAACGACATGCCTACCTACGCTCGAATCGCCGAGATCGAATACGAACTGCCTGAGCGCGTGCTCGACAACCAGATGCTGGCCGACGCATTTCCGGAGTGGGACGTCGACAAGATTTTCCAGAAGACCGGGATCAGTCAGCGGCACATCGTTGCCGACGACGAGACCGCCTCGGACCTCGCGTTTCGCGCCTGCGAAAAACTCTTCGCCACCAGCGCCACGCCGCGCGAGCAGATCGACTGCCTGATCTACTGCACCCAAAGCCCCGATCACATGCTCCCGGCCACCGCCTGCATCCTGCAGCATCGCCTGCAACTGCCGCAGCACTGCGCCGCGTTCGATTTCAATCAGGGTTGTTCGGGGTTTATCTACGGGCTGGGCATTGCCAAAGGTTTCATCGAATCCGGACAGTGCAAGAACGTGCTGCTGATCACCGCCGAAACCTACAGCCGCTACATCAACCCCCGGGACAAGAGCGTGCGCACGCTGTTCGGCGATGCGGCGGCTGCGACGTTGATCAAGGCGTCGGACGAGGAGGGGCCTTGCCTCGATCGTTTTCGCTATGGCAGCGACGGCGGCGGGGCGAACAACCTGATCGTGCCCATGGGCGCTGCCCGTCGGCCGTTCGATCCCGAACAGATGCCTGCCGAGTACGAAGACGACAGCGGCAATGTCCGTTCGGACGCGGACCTGTACATGAACGGCCCGGCGATCTTCGAATTCTCCATGACGCGGGTCCCGGCGTTGTTCGCCTCCCTGTTCGACGAGCAATTCACGGTCGAACATTCCGACCTGTTCGTCTTTCACCAGGCCAACCAGTTCATGCTCGAAGCCCTGCGCCGCCGGCTGAAGCTGCCGCCGGAGAAATTCATCACCGAGTTCAAGCACTGCGGCAATACGGTGTCGTGCAGCATTCCTATCGCGCTGAAAGAGGCGCTGAAGAAAGGCCAGGTGCAACCCGGCAGCGTGATCACGGCGGTGGGTTTCGGCGTGGGGTATTCGTGGGGTGGGTGCGTGATTCGCTGGTAATCGAATGGGTCACCCTCAAGCGCGTAAAGTGCCTGTTCACCGGTACAAAAAGGGCTCCACGAAGGAGCCCTTCTTTATTCAGCGGTCCAGCAACACCTGGCGCCAGCGCTGCAGATACGCCTCATCCATCGTCCAGTCACTCATCACGCGTTGTTTCAAGGCCTGCCCGAGTCGTTTTGATTCGTCCAGATCGTTGAGGTGCTGGTCGATGGCGTCGGTCCAGGCGGCCGTTGTGTTTTGCACCCGCGTCAGCGGCAGGTTGTTGCGCAGGCCCTGCACGTCGGTGGCGATGACCGGGTAGCCACAGGCGCCGAACTCCAGCGCCAGGCGGCAGCTTCTGTGTTCGCCGAACACATCGTGGTCAGCGGGAATCAGGGCGACGTCCAGGTCCAGACACGCCAGCACGCCGGGATACAGGACACCTTCCACCGGGCTGCGCCATTCATGAACATAAGGGCGCAGGGCCTGCGGGCACGGGCCCATGATGATCCACTCGACCCGGTCGGCGAATGCTTCGATCACGTCCGCAATCAGCGCCAGATCGTTTACTTCCGCCTGCGTGCCGACCCAGCCGACCCGTGGCTTGTCATGGGGCAGCGAATGGCACTGCACCCGCTGCCAGCGTTCGCTCAAGCGGGTTTCGATGACCTCGATGTGCGGATGGAGCGCGCTCAGTTCATTGGCCAGCCCTGGGCTGGACACCACCACCTTGTCCATCAGTGCAAGGCTGGTCTGAAGACCGTCACGCAGTTGTTGGGCTAAAGGCGCGCCGGGCAATCGCTCGGCTGACGGCGGGTATTGATCCATGTCGCAGAGGCGCAGCGCCTGGGTGTGCGCCTTGATCGTGCGGATGTCGTCAAGGGACGCTTCGCTCGAGGGGCATTGGAGGATCACTGCTTCCGGGCGCAGGCGGGCGAACTCGCCGAGGGTCAGGACATCAGGCACGGACACAGGCTCGATCAGCAGTGCGTCAGCGAGGGTATCCAGCGCACCGTTCAGGCGTTGGCTCGCCGGGCAGAGGTCGTTCAGGTGCGAGAGCACGATCGGCACGGGCCGCCATGACAGCGGCCGCCAGGTCAGTGCCGTATTGATTTCGAGCTGCAAGCCCTGGGCGCGGGCCGAAAAGTTGTCGTTGTACGCCGGGTCATGGGCGATGTACTTCAGCCATTTGCGGTACAGCGCAGGGTTTGCCTGTTCGTCTGGTGCTTTGATCCGGGCACTGTCTTCAGCTCGGGGTTCGTGAAGCAGCACCACGTGGGGCGTCCAGACAATCAACCGCCCGGATTCCTTCACCCGCAGGCACAGGTCGACGCCGCGATAACGGGTGTTCAGCTCACCGCCATCCAGCCCGTCCGCCGCTTCGAACAGCGCCCGGCTGATCATCAGGCAGGCGTCGCTGACCGCGCTGTAATTCTGATCCACCGCCAGCCGCTGCATGTAGCCCTCGCTGGCGCCGCTCTGGCCGCTGAAGATCGGGGTGACAGGCTCGTGCAAGCCGAGGATCAGGCCCGCGTGGCGGATCGTGTTGTCCGGCGCCAGCAGTTTTGCGCCGACGATGCCGACTTCGGGCCGTTGCGCATGATTGAGCAGGTTGTCGAGCCAGTCGCCGTGCAACACCGCGGTGCTGGTGTCGAGCAGCAACACGTAATCGCCGGTCGCCTCGCGTGCCGCACTGTTGTAGAGGGCCGAGCGGTCGAATTCGCCCGGATGGCGCAACACCCGCACCTGCTCCAGGCCCATGGCCGCGACGCCGTTCAGCCAGTCAATGGCCTCAGACGTCTGGCTATCGTTGTCGACGATGAGGATCTCGTAATTCGGGTACGTGGTCTTTTCCAGAATGCTCTCGACGCAACGCTGCAGGAGCAGGATCTGGTCCCGAGTGGCAATGATGATCGAGACCTTGGGCTGACCCGCGTGGCCGTACTTGATCTGGTACTGCCGAGGGCGTGTCTCGATCACCTGGCCGTTTTCATAGCCTCGGGCAAGCAAGTGGCGCTGCAGCGTTCGCGCTTCATCGAGGTTCGACTCCCGCGCTTGCGGTTGATGGGTGACGAGGGGCTCGGCAATGTGTTCGAGGCCACCCATGCCATCGTGCTCGATCAGGCGCAGGATCAGGTCCAGTTCAAGCGCCTGGGGGTAGTGCGCATCGAACCGCCCGGCATCAATGACCGAGTAGCGGTTGAAGATCCAGTGCTTGCTGGTCACCCCCGGGCAGCTGAGCAGGTAATCGAGGCTGAAGTCCGGCCGCAGCATGACTTCCGACGTGTCGTCCTGGGTCTGGGCAATTTCATCGGCGAACAGGGCCCGGGTGGTCGGCCCTTCGCTGATTTTGACCGCCGCTTTGAACAGCCCGGCGACATTGACTGTCGCGCCGGCATCGAGCATCAGAAACCAGTCGAAGCCTTGCTCATCCATCAGCCGGTTGAGCGCCGCTGCGCAGTTGCGCCCCGTGACCGGCACATACACAGCCGGGTTGTCCGCCACTTGTTGCGGCGTCTCGCGGCTGCCGTCGTAGAGCACGAACACCCGTGGCGGCATCCAGCCGCGGGTGGCCGCCTCGACACTGACCAGGGTCTTGACCAGTGCCTGCTGGCGGTTATGCAGATCTGAGACGATGATCGCGAAGGTCGGCGCGCCGTTGTGCTGCTGGAAGTACTGCACGATGTGCGGCTTCTGCGGCCCGGCGGGGCGACGCTGCCAGGCCCACTCCTGGATCTGGTCGTGGCGGACCTCCGTTGCCGACTTCTGCAAGAACCAAGCACGCAGATTGAAGGGGACGAAGTTCTCCCGATCATGCAGCGGCGCGACCTTGACGTCGCCGTTGTCGGCCAGCGGGCGAAGCCACTCAAGCTCTTTGGTGATGCGGTAATAGTTGGCGTGACCTTCTTTGGCGATCTGCGGCGTGGCCCGCGCAATGCTGCTGCTCTGGGTGTCGGTCATGCGAAAGCGCGACAGCGGACGGCTGATGAACGCCAGATTGCCCTCACGCAGCAGTTTGACGTACAGGGTGATATCGCCAAGCCAGTGGATCGGCAGACCCTTGAGCGCCATCAGGTCTTGGCCATAGGCGAGCGCGCTGTCACGCCGGCACATCACCGAACTCGGTTCGCCCATAAACGTCAACGGCAGTTCCGACAGCAGGGCCACCAGCTCCGGGCCGTGGATGACCACGTCTTCCTTGAACGGGAACACCGTCAGCATGTTCTCCCGCAGGAACTCGCCGTTTTCGTTGATCAGGCGACGGGTTGCCGCCGCGAGGGTGATGTCCGGATGGCCATGCAGCAGCTCGACCAGCGCACTGACACACTCGGGTTCCAGCAGGTCGTCATCGTAGAGAAACTTGATGTACGCGCCGCGCGCCTCCTTGATGCCGCGCGCGACGTTCAGCGCTTCGCCCAGTGACTGTTCGTTGAAGAAATAACGAATCGGGAACGGGCTTTCCGGCGTCAACTGATCCACCAGCGCGCGAATGCCGCCGTCACGACAGTCGTCGCAGATCACGATCTCCAGCTGATCGTAGTCCTGGGCAAATGCGCTGCGCAGCGCCAACTCGAAGTACGTGGGTTTGTAGGCGGGAATGACGATGCTGACCAGGCGTGAAGCGCTCATCGGGTTACCTTGCGACGGATGACGGGCGCCGGTTTGCGCTCATGGGTGCGGACCGGCGATGTGAATGTGGGCGCGGCTCAGCGGTGCTCGGCCAGCACCGTCTGCATGATCGCGATAATGCGGGCGAATTCATTCGGGGTCAGGCTATCGAAGATCGGCAGGCATAGAACCCGATTCGACACATCGCTCGCCACCTGCAGGCGGTCCGGTTTGGCCGACTCCAGGCTGCGGTACATCGGGAACGACGAGATCAGCGGATAGAAATAGCGCCGGACCAGAATGTCCTGCTCGCGAAAGCGCTCGAACAAGGCGTCGCGGCTGATGGGGAAGGCGTCGCTCACCAGCACCGGGAAGTAGGAATAGTTGTGGTGCTCGCCGGGGCTCCAGAGCAAATCGATGCCGGGTATCTGCGTCAGGGCTTCACGGTACATCGTGTCGATCTGCTTTCTGCGTTCCAGCGCGCCGTCGATGTAGTTGAGCTGCAACAGGCCGAACGCGGCGTTGATCTCGCTCATCTTGCCGTTGATGCCGGGGGCGACGACGGTCACTTCATCGGCAAAACCGAAGTTCTTCAGGTAATCGATGCGCTTTTTGGTCTTCGCGTCGGGGCAGATGATCGCGCCGCCTTCGAAGGTGTTGAAGACTTTGGTGGCGTGGAAGCTGAGCACCGACAGGTCGCCGTTGCGCAACAGGCTCTGCCCCTGGTGCTGCACACCGAAGGCGTGAGCGGCGTCGTAAATCACCTTCAGGCCATAACGGTCGGCGATCTGCTGAATGCGGTCGACGTCACACGGCATGCCATAGCAATGCACCGGCATGATCGCGGTGGTTGCCGGGGTGATGGCCTCTTCGATGCGGTCTGGGTCGAGGTTGAAGGTGCCCGGCGCGATGTCGACGAACACCGGTTTGAGCCCGTTCCACAGCAGCGAATGGGCGGTGGCGACAAACGAGTAGGGCGTGGTGATGACTTCGCCAGTCACGCGCAAGGCCTGCAATGCGGTCAGCAGCGCCAGTGTGCCGTTGGAAAACAGGCACAAATGATCGACGCCCAGGTACGCAGCCAGGTCCTTCTCCAGCTTTTCATGGAACGGGCCTGCGTTGGTCAGGCGCTTGCTGTCCCATATCTGCTGCAGATAAGGCATGAACTCTTCCAGCGGCGGCAGCAAAGGCTGGGTGACCGGGATCGTTTTACTCATAAGCTTCCTGTGCTCTCTGACGCGCTGCGGGCTGTGCTCGTGGACGCACGGCGGAACGCCCGCGCTGTGTTGGCTGGCGTCGTCGAACGCTCGCCGTCATCGAAATGGCGTTTGCGGCGCTATGGCACCGAAAAAGCAAGAACCCGGCCAACCCGCCGTGCTGCAAAGATGCGCTTGATATTCCGAACGCCCGACGCTTATTTTGTACGCCTTGCCGCACTGCGGCGTGCCCCACGAAAAAGGATTTGAGTCATGAGCAGCGATGACCACCATTCACTCGCGCAGCGACTGATGGGCATTGATGAAATTGAATGCGTCACGCCGGATCTGAACGGCGTGCCACGAGGGAAGGTGATGTCCGGCGAGGGCTTTCTCGAAGGCCGTCGGTTGCAGCTGGCGCGGGGTGTGCTGCTGCAGTGCATCATGGGCGGCTACCCGCCGTCGAAATTCTACGGCAGCGACGACGGCGACCTGGCCCTGATCGCCGACCCGCAGCAGACCCATCGTCTGCCGTGGAGCGATGAGCCGCGCGCCCTGGCGATCTGCGACGCCGACGAACTCGACGGCCAGCCGTCACCGCTGTCCACCCGCGGTCAGCTCAAATCGGTGATTGCCCGCTATGCCCGCCATGGCTGGTCACCGGTGGTGGCGACCGAACTGGAATTCTTTGTCTTCGCGCCCAACTCCGATCCAAGCCAGCCCTTCCAGCCGCCGGTCGGTCTGGACGGTCGTCGCGAAGACGGCCAGTCGGCGTTCAGCATCACTTCCAACAACGGCCTGAGGCCGTTCTTCAAAGAGGTCTATGCCTGCATGGCGGCGCTGGGTCTGCCCCGCGACACCGTCATGCACGAGATGGGCGTCAGCCAGTTCGAGATCAATCTGCTGCACGGCGACCCGCTGTTGCTGGCCGACCAGACGTTCCTGTTCAAGCACATGCTCAAGGAGGTCGCGCTCAAGCACGGCTTGATCGTGGTGTGCATGGCCAAACCGCTGGCGCACACCCCCGGCAGCTCAATGCACATTCACCAGAGCGTGGTCGAGACCGCCACCGGCCGGAACATCTTCAGCGACGATCAGGGCGAGGCCACCGAGCTGTTCCATCACTTCATCGGTGGGCAGCAGGCGGCGATGGCCGACTTCACCGCGCTGTTCGCGCCGAACGTCAATTCCTATCAGCGCCTGTGCCATCCGTTTGCTTCGCCGAACAATGCTTGCTGGTCCCACGACAACCGCGCGGCGGGCCTGCGCATTCCGGCCAGCGCACCGGTCGCCCGTCGGGTCGAGAACCGTCTGCCCGGCGCCGACGCCAACCCGTATCTGGCCATTGCGGCCAGTCTGGCTGCGGGGCTTCATGGTATTGAGCACAGGCTCGAACCGTCGCCACCGATTCAAGGTGAGTTCGTCGTGCCCGATAATCTGTCGTTGCCATGTACCTTGCACGCTGCCTTGGAACGTCTGACTCGCAGCACGTTGGCCAAGGAACTGTTTGGTGCCGAATTCATCGAAGGCTACGTCGCGTCGAAGACCCTGGAACTGACCAGCTTCTTCAACGAAATCACCCCCTGGGAGCGCCGCATTCTGGCCGCTCAGGCTTAAGAATCGCTGTTCGGAAATCCTCTGAAACCGAGGGTTTCCGTCTTTTGGAAAGCTATGCGCCAAATCTGGAAGTCCTTTCGAGCGCTGTATTTTGCCTCGCTGATGATGTTGATCGGCTCGGGCCTGCTCAGCACCTACCTTGCCTTGCGTCTGGCCGCCGATCAGGTCGATGGCCTGTGGGTGGGTGCGTTGATGGCGGCGAACTATGTCGGTCTGGCCCTGGGCGGCAAGATCGGCCACCGGCTGATCGGCCGGATCGGGCACATCCGTGCGTACGCCACGTGCGCCGGTATCGTCGGCGCCGCGGTGCTGGGCCACGGGCTGTTCGACTATCTCCCGGCGTGGATCTTCCTGCGGATGATCGTCGGCCTGGGCATGATGTGCCAGTACATGGTCATCGAGAGCTGGCTCAACGAGCAGGCCTCGCCCAAGCAGCGCGGTACCGTGTTCAGCCTTTACATGATCGCCTCGTACCTGGGGCTGGTGCTCGGCCAGCTGATTCTGGTCATCCACCCGCAGCTCGGCCCTGAACTGCTGATGCTCGTGGCGATGTGCTTTGCGCTGTGCCTGGTGCCGGTGGCAATGACCCGCAGCATTCACCCGGCGCCCATGCACCCGGCACCGCTGGAGCCGCTGTTCTTCATGCGCCGTGTGCCGCAGTCGCTGACCACGGTGTTGAGCGCCGGCATGATCATCGGCTCGTTCTACGGCCTGGCGCCGCTGTATGCCGCGCAACAGGGACTGTCCACCGAGCATGTCGGTCTGTTCATGGCCAGCTGCATCGGCGCGGGCCTTATCGTGCAAGGCCCGCTGGGCAAACTCTCGGACCGCTATGACCGTGCCTGGCTGATCCGTGGCGTCGCCGGCTTGCTGGTGCTGGCATCGCTGCCTCTGGCGATCCTCCCGAGTGTGCCGATGGAGCTGCTGCTGGCGGTGGGTTTCCTGGCATCCCTGCTGCAGTTTTCGCTGTACCCGTTGGCCGTGGCGTTTTCCAACGACCACGTCGAAGGCGAGCGGCGCGTGTCGCTGACCGCCATGCTGCTGATGACCTATGGCGTCGGCGCGAGTATCGGCCCGCTGGTGTCCGGCGTGCTGATGAAGATGTTCGGCAGCAACATGCTCTATGCCTTTGTCTGCTTCGTGGCGCTGGTGCTAGTGCTGCGTATCCGTCCGAAAGCCGTCACCAACCTGCACCAGGTCGAAGACGCCCCGCTGCACCACATTGCAATGCCCGACAGCATGTCCAGCTCGCCGCTGGTGGTCGCCCTTGACCCGCGTGTGGATGAACAGGTGGTGCAGGATCAGATGCAGGACGTTGAGCCCGAGCCAGAGGTTTCGTCAGAGGTTGCGCCGGATGCGGCGGCCGATGCAGAAGTACAGCCAGAGATGGTGGAGCGGGTTGTGGCGTCGGGTGAGGGCGTTGTGCGGCCGGTGGCGATTATGGATGAGGAAGTGGCTGCTGAACCTAGTGCGGCTGGGCCGGAGGAGGCGGTTGAGGTGCGTCGGGATGTTGGGGTGGATCGGCCTTTGTGATGGGGGGGCGGTCCCTCCCGAGACCGCCGCGACACCGCAAAACCGAGGGTGGCCACGAGGACGTCTTCCCGGCTGAGCCGGTCCCACTGTCACACCGCGTCCCCTCAGTAGGACTGGCTTTAGCCGGGAAGGCATCCTTCGTTACACCGCAAAATTGAGGGTGTACTCAAGCGTCTATTCCCGTCTGAGGACGGTCCTGCTTCACCCGCCGGCACGCCCTGAAACACGCCAGCCGAGCCACCGACAACGGTCAGAAATCGTCGTCTTTGTCGAAGCGTCGCGCTTCGCGCTGCAGTTGATACACAAAACGCTCGACCTGGCGCTGCACCAATCCACTCATGTTGTGAAAGCGCACACCGGCGAATGTAGTGTTGATTCTTTCTTCGAAGTGCAGATGGCGCAGTTCCACCGGGGTGGTCATGTTGCCGAAGGGCAGGGAAGCGATGAACCGCTCATAGACCTGACCCAATTGCATGCGCTCCGAGACATCGCCTTCAAACCGTAGCTTGCAGCCGGTGGCGGAGACATCCAGCAGCTTACCGCGCAACGGGAATTTAAGCCGGTCGCCACCGATCTCGACATCGATCAGGGACGCGAGTTTGAGCGCCGCGCGGAACGCGTTGCGGCGCTGGTGATAAACGACTTCTTGGGGCAGAGGCCCGCGATAGCTGCGCGGCTCTGCAATGACGGTCAGTTGGTCTTTGCTTTCCCAGGCGATGCGCACGCCGTCGTGAAAACCTTCGACCCGGAAGGGCTCACCGCTGGCGAGGAAACGCTCACCGTCACGGGGGATCATCTCGTCGAAAATCATCTCGTTGGTGTCGCGATTGACGTCGATCACGTAGCTCTGAAACCGCTGGGTGCGCTCGTGAAACGTGATGATCAACGGGTCATGACTTTCCATCAGCAGCCGCAGATTGGCGGCGATTTCCAACGGGGTGGTCAGTACCTTCGGGGGCTGCGGAACATCTTCCGCGCTTGAGGCATTCACGGTCTATCCATCTCCAGGCAAATAACGGCAGCGTTCAGCGTGCGGCATATTGCCACCACGGTGCGCACCTTGATACAAGAACTTACGCCTGGCTGAGCGGACGTGGCCTGGCCTTGCCCGACGTCGAACCGCGGCTGTCATACAGCGTCGGGGTATCGCCGCCGTTGAGAATCCTCAACTGCTGTGCCGTGGTGAGTTGCTGGAGCTGGATAAGGCTGCCGTTCTGTTCGTTGGCGGCCTGGCATTCACTCATCAGTGTGCTGAGTTCATCACCTGCGGTTAACAGGGCTTCACCCACTGACGAATGTTTCGCCACTTCTTCGAGTCCCGCACGATTGGCGGGCAGACCCAGGCTGGTCATCAGCTGGGTACGTCGGCGTCCATGCTGCTCGAGCACGATCACCAGCGCCTGTTTCTGCGCCAGGATGTGTTCCATCTCGACCATATTGCGCCCGTGAAGCGCCACTGACTCGGCCTTCAGGATGTCCAGCAGATGCCGGGTTGGCGCAATGTCGTCCGTGATCAGTTGAAGCAATGTAGTGTCTTGCATCGCATGCCCTGGTGTTTAAGCGTCCAGAAGCCCCTTGCGCAGACCTGGGGCTAGCGCTGGGCTTCGAAGTTAAGCAGTTTGCTAGCAACACGATTGCTGTCGACCTTATAGCTGCCGTCGGCGACCGCCTGCTTCAACTCAGCCACACGGGCGCTGTTGACGACAGGCTGATCACGCAACGAATCACTGATCTTCTGCAACTGTTGAGCTTCGCTGCTCAAATGTACTGCCTCACCACTGCCGGGCACGCTCGAGGTGCCGCTGACCGCTGCCGTAGCTTCGGTTTTGCTGGCTTCCTTCGTGCTGGCCGTACGTGTTGTACCGCCAACGGGAGTGGAGCTATTCAAACGATTGAAGTCGATGACCATGATTGAAAAACCTCTGGGTTCTAGGACGCTTGCCTTGGTTTCGGCCATACCCGGAATAACTTTAGGGCTCGCGCGAAAACAGTCTCGAATGGACGTCGCGCGGAGCACTGGGGTTCCGAGTGTAGGAAAAGCGCAAGCGCAGCGCCAGAGGTCTTACCTTCACATGTGAGTTACATAGCAACCTCAACTTGCCCGGGCGCAACGATGTTGGCCTTGATCACCCGTTGCGAATTGAGGTTCTTCACCCGTATTTGCTCGTTGAAACCGCCGTCGGACAACGCCTCGCCCGGCATGCGCACGCTCATTGAACCGCTGCGCGCGCTGATGACGACCTGATCGCCCTTGTGGACCATTTGCGGTTGGTCGAGATGGACGGGCGTCAGGATCTGGTCGATGACCGTTGGTCGGACAACTTTCTGCCCGACTGCCTGATCGACTGAATCCAGGAAGCCTTGCCCCAACAGGCTCACGTCACGTTCGCGCAGCGCCACATCGTTTTCAGTCACGATCGCGTCGCGCTTCATTGGCCGCACGGCCGTGACCACATTGCGGTAAAGATGGACCTGGGCCGGCACGAACACCGTCCACGGCGAGGTGCCTTCGCAGCGTATCTTAACGGTGACGCGGCCGATGGGCTGGGCCGGGCTTTCCAGTGATGCTGTCAAATCCTTGTCACACAGCGGCATACGCAGACGCGGATCCAGCTGCTTGACTTCGATCTCGTAGCGGCCGGCGGTTTGGTTGGTCGACATGTAGTCTTCAACTGTGAATTCAAGAAAGCCCTGGGTCACGCCGATAAGTGTTTCAGGCAGGGTCATGTTGTCTGCGCGGCTCAGGCTGGCAGCAAACAACAGACACAGCGCGACCAGCACGCAGAGAAAGCTGCGGGTTGCGGGTGCCGGGCGTCGGGATACTGTCGTTTGTGTGTTCATGATGAGTAAATAGCAAGGCCCGTGCCGCTTACCGATCCGGTAGCGCAATTGGTCGTTTTGGGAGGAGTGGTGCATGGCTGGTGTGATGGATTCAGTAAACCAGCGCACTCAACTGGTAGGGCAGAACCGCCTTGAACTGTTGCTGTTCCGGTTGGACGGCAAGCAGTTGTATGGGATCAACGTGTTCAAGGTAAAAGAGGTGCTTCAGTGCCCGAAACTTACCCACATGCCCAAATCCAGTCCGATTGTGCGCGGAGTGGCAAACATTCGTGGCGGGACCATCCCGATCCTCGATCTGGCATTGGCGACCGGCGGCAAGCCGCTGTCTGACATTGCCAATTCATTCGTGATCATCACGGAGTACAACACCAAGATTCAGGGCTTCCTGGTGCATGCGGTGGAACGCATCGTCAACATGAACTGGGAAGACATTCATCCGCCACCCAAGGGCACGGGCCGCGATCACTACCTCACGGCGGTGACGCGTCTCGACAATCAGTTGGTGGAGATCATCGACGTCGAGAAGATCCTCGCCGAAGTGGCGCCGGTCTCCGAGAACATCTCGGTCGGCGTGGTCACGGCGGAGGTGCAGCACAAGGCGTTGTCCTTGCGCGTGTTGACGGTCGATGATTCCTCGGTGGCGCGCAAACAGGTGACGCGTTGCCTGCAAACCGTCGGCGTGGAAGTCACGGCATTGAATGACGGTCGTCAGGCACTCGATTACCTGCGCAAACTGGTGGAAGAGGGCAAGAAGCCTGAAGAAGAATTCCTGATGATGATTTCCGACATTGAAATGCCGGAGATGGATGGCTATACCCTCACTGCGGAGATTCGCAGCGACCCGCGCATGCAGAAGCTGCATATCGTGTTGCACACCTCGCTGTCGGGCGTGTTCAACCAGGCGATGGTCAAGAAGGTCGGCGCTGATGATTTCCTGGCCAAGTTCCGGCCGGATGATCTGGCGGCGAGGGTAGTGGATCGTATCAAGGCGGCGGATATCAGCTGAGGAGGGATTTTCCTCCTTGCTGTTCACATGATTTGAGGGGCGGCATGTCTACAGGTAATTTGGATTTTGATCAGTTCCGGGTATTCCTGGAAAAAGCCTGTGGCATTTTGCTGGGTGAAAATAAACAGTATCTGGTCTCCAGCCGCCTCAACAAGTTGATGGAGCAGCAGTCCATCAAGTCGTTGGGCGAGCTGATCCAGCGTATCCAGACCCAGCCGCGCAGTGGCTTGCGCGAGCAGGTGGTCGATGCGATGACGACCAACGAGACGTTGTGGTTTCGCGATACGTACCCCTTCGAGGTGCTGAAGAACAAGGTCTTGCCTGAGGCGATGAAGGCCAGCCCCAACCAGCGTTTGCGCATCTGGTCGGCGGCCTGTTCTTCGGGGCAGGAACCGTATTCGCTGTCGATGTCTATCGATGAGTTCGAGCGCAGTAACCCGGGGCAGTTGAAGTCGGGTGTGCAGATTGTGGCGACGGATTTGTCGGGTTTGATGTTGAACAATTGCAAGACAGGTGAGTACGACAGTCTGGCCATCGGCCGGGGTTTGTCGCCGGACCGTCTGCAGCGTTTCTTCGATCAGAAGACGCCAGGGCGCTGGACGGTGAAGGCGCCGATCAAGAGCCGTGTGGAGTTCCGTTCGTTCAATTTGTTGGACAGTTATGCGGCGTTGGGCAAGTTCGATATCGTGTTCTGTCGGAACGTGCTCATTTATTTTTCGGCGGATGTGAAGAAGGACATTCTGTTGCGCATTCATTCGACTTTGAAGCCGGGGGGGTATTTGTTCCTTGGGGCGTCTGAGGCGTTGAACGGCTTGCCGGATCACTATCAGATGGTGCAGTGCAGTCCCGGGATTATTTATCAGGCCAAGTGATTGGCTGCGCTTTCGCTTTATTAGAACCCGCTTAGGCGGGTTTTTTTATGTTCATTTTTAAGCATTTTTAAGGGGACTAGCATTTTTAAGGGGACTGATTTATTTACAGCGCTTCACCGTAAATCAATCTGTCCCCGAGAGCGCGGTGCGGCTTATTACGTCAAGGTCAAGAGCATCTGCCTCACGGCAGATATTTCGCCTTCGGCGAGTTACTTGGAAAAGCACCCCAAGTAACCAAGGGTGCTTGCTCCTGGTTGGGTTCCTCCTCCGTCGGAATACCCTCACTCCGGTCTCGCTCCGTGGGCCCGCGCCGAACGGACATCCATGTCCTGACGGCGCTCTCGCCGCATCCCTGCGGCTCGGCCCACTGCGCGAGACCTGCGTTCAGCCTGCACCCAAGTCGCGTTTTGCGGTGTTTGAGCCTTTTGCGTATGAAGATCAAGATCAAAAGCAGATCAGAAGCAGATCAGAAGCAGATCAAAGGCTTCCCGGCTAAAGCCGGTCCTACGACGTGCGCGCCGTGTCAGAAATATCTGATCGTTCCCACGCTCTGCGTGGGTATGCATCCCGTGACGCTCTGCGTCACTTCCACGGCCTGAATGTGCGTCGTCTGCGGGACGCGGAGCGTCCGGAGCGGCATTCCCACGCGGAGCGAGGGAACGATCATCACTGACTGCACGCGGTGTATTAGTAGGACCGGCTTCAGCCGGGAAGCCTTTGATCTGCTCTTGATCTTCGTGCACAGCCAGCCCAGACGACGACAATCGCGACTTGGGTGCAGGCCGAACGCAGACGACGCGCAGTGGGCCGAGCGGCATGGATGCCGCGAGAGCGCCGTCAGGACATGGATGTCCGTTCGGCGCGGGCCCACGGAGCGTCGTCGGAGTGAGGGAACCCCGAGGTACGAGGGGCCTAACCAGGAGCAGGCACCCTTGGTTACTTGGGGTGCTTTTCCAAGTAACTCGCCGAAGGCGAAATATCTGCCGTTAGGCAGATGCTGTTAACCGGTCAGCAGGGCCGAGCACGGACCCATGTAACGGCAAAAAAACGGCACCGCCCTTGCCGCTTTTCTCCCATCGAGCGGAAATCCCTTGCCGCTTTTCTGTCATCCCCCATCACCAAGACCCCTGCGGCCCGCTAAAAACGGCACTTTCAGCAAGTGGCACGCACCTTGCTATAACTCCTGCACGTACATCTGGTCAGCCCTCAAAGGTCCCGACATGAGCATCAGTTTTGAAAACGCCCTCGGCATCCACGAAAAAGCGCTCAACTTCCGCGCCCAGCGTGCTGAAGTGCTGGCCAACAACATCACCAACGCCGACACCCCCAACTACAAGGCCCGTGACCTTGACTTCTCCAAAGTCCTGGCCGCCGAAAGCGACAAAAGCAAAAACGGCCACTTCGCCCTCGACATGACCAACAGCCGTCACATCGAAGCCGAAGGCATGAGCGATGGCGAAGCCAGCCTGCTCTACCGCACCCCGTCGCAGCCGTCGCTGGACCAGAACACCGTCGACTCCCAGGTCGAAAATGCCAACTACGCCGAAAACGCCATCGGTTTTCAGGCCAGCTTCACCTTGCTCAACAGCAAATTCAAAGGGCTCGTTGCAGCCCTGCGCGGAGAGTAATCCATGTCCCTGTCCAGTGTTTTCAATATTGCCGGTAGCGGCATGAGTGCCCAGAACACCCGTCTCAACACCGTGGCCAGCAACATCGCCAACGCCGAAACCGTATCCTCCAGCATGGACAAGACCTACCGCGCCCGCCATCCGGTGTTCGCCACAGTCTTCCAGGGTCAGGAATCCGGCGGCAGCGCCTCGCTGTTCGAAGACCAGGGCCAGGCCGGCACCGGCGTACAGGTTTCCGGCATCATCGAAGACGCCTCAAACCTCGAAGCACGTTACGAGCCAAACCACCCCTCGGCTGACAAAAACGGCTACGTCTATTACCCGAACGTCAACGTCGTCAACGAGATGGCCGACATGATCTCGGCCAGCCGTTCGTTCCAGACCAACGCGGAAATCATGAATACCGCGAAAACAATGATGCAGAAGGTCCTGACCCTGGGTCAGTGATAAAGGGCGAAATCCATGACGGTCTCAAGCACAGACGCTACCTCGACGTTCCTCAAAGGGCTGCAAAGCACGACCCCCGGGACCACAGGCACTAGCACCAAATCCAGCACCGACACCAGCAGCCTCACCGGCTCAAGTTCCCTGGGTAAGGATTCATTCCTGCAATTGCTCGTGACGCAAATGCAGAACCAGAACCCGCTCGATCCTCAGGACAACAGCGAGTTCGTGGCCCAGCTGGCTCAGTTCAGCAGCCTGGAAACCATGCAGAACCTGAGCACCTCGGTCGACTCGATCAGCACCATGTATCAGTCGTCCCAGGCGTTGCAGGCCTCGTCGCTGGTTGGCCGCTCGGTGACCGTGGACGCCGGTTCGACCTACGTCGACACCAGCAAGGCGATGACAGGTTCGGTGGTGCTGCCATCGTCCAGCACCGACACCACGGTGAAGGTCTACGACAGCACCGGTACCAACGTCGTGCGCACCATCGACTTGGGCACTCAAGCGTCCGGTACCACCTCCTTTAGCTGGGATGGCACGGATGACAGCGGCGCAGCGGTGGCAGCGGGCAATTACAGTTTCGTCGCCAACGGCAGCCTCAACGGCACCGCCACTCAGCTGAGCACCTATCTGCCGGCGACAGTGAACAGCGTGACCATGGGCACAACGGGCTCTGACATGACGTTGAACCTCGCCGGCGGCACCCAGGTGGCACTGGCAAAAATCAAGCAAATCGGAATTTAGAGCCGACTAGACGGCGCAGGAGTTAATCATGTCTTTCAATGTTGGTCTTAGTGGGCTCTACGCCGCAAACAAAAGTCTGGACGTCACCGGCAACAACATTGCGAACGTCGCGACCACCGGTTTCAAATCTTCCCGTGCGGAGTTTGCTGACCAGTACGCCCAATCGATTCGCGGCACCTCCGGTAGCACCAACACCGGCAGTGGCGTCACCACCGCCGCCGTTTCTCAGCAGTTCACCCAGGGCACGCTGAACACCGGGACCGGTCGCAGCCTGGACCTGGCGATCAACGGCAACGGCTTCTTCATGATGAGCAACAACGGCGAGAAGCTCTACACCCGCGCCGGTGCATTTCACACCGATTCCGATGGCTACATCGTCAACGAATCGGGCAACAATCTGCAGGGCTACAGCGTTGACGGTCAGGGCAATGTCGCCACGGGCGTGCTGAGCAACCTGCGCGTCGATTCGTCGAACCTTGCGCCGAAAAGCACCAGTTTGATCACCGTCGCCTCCAACCTGAACTCCTCGTCGACCGTGCCGACGGTGTCGACATTTTCGCCGTCGGACACCAGCAGCTACACCACGACCTACAGCACGCCGATGTACGACAGTCAGGGTAACCAGCACACCCTCGACCAGTATTTCGCGAAGACGGGCACCAATACCTGGACCATGTACAGCTTGGTCGATGGCCGCAGCATCAACGATCCAACGTCCACTACCGCTGACGCGACCGCAGTGACCTTCGATTCGTCGGGTGGCTTGATCACCAGCGGTACCGGCAGCCCGGACACCACCAACTCGCCCAACGTGAGCATTGGTACGGACGGTGTTTTCTCCATCAACAACTGGGTGCCGGCCGCCAAGACAACGGTTGGCAGCACCACCACCTGGGCGAGCAATGGTGCGGCCGCGAACGCGGGCGGGATCAAGCTCAACATGCTGGCGACCACCCAGACCAACGCCGTGTCGGGTGCGATCAGCAAGACCCAGGACGGTTACGCCACCGGCCAGATCACGGCCATGAACATCGACGCCACCGGCAACATGTTCGCGACCTACACCAACGGTCAGTCCAAGGTGATCGGTCAGGTGTCGCTGACCAACTTCGCCAACGTTCAGGGCCTGTCCCCGGCGGGCGGCACCAACTGGCGCGAATCGGCTTCGTCGGGCATCCCGGTCACGGGCGCTCCACAGTCGGGTACGCTGGGTTACTTGACCGGGCAGGCGCTGGAAGAATCCAACGTCGACCTGACCGGTGAGCTGGTCAACCTGATCAAGGCGCAAAGCAACTACCAGGCAAACGCCAAGACCATTTCGACCCAGAGCACCATCATGCAGACCATCATTCAGATGACCTGATAACGGTCGCTGGACACGGTCAACGAAGCCCCTCTCTGAGGGGCTTTTTTTATGGTTTTGTTTGACGCAAATATCGAGAGCCATCCCACTCTACAACTGGAAACTTCCTACTGTCGTCTTTGCGAGAATCAAGTTCGCTGACAAATAAATGCCATTGAGCGGCGCCGTTTATGCGGCCCGTTCGATTGCATTCCTTTGCCCGCGATCTCGATGCATCGACGAGCGTGTCGTTGAACAACGACTCAGGGAGTGTTCATGTCATTCAACACAGCGGTTTCAGGTTTGCACGCAGCGCACAAGCGCATGGAAGTGGCCGGCAACAACATCGCCAACGTCCACACCTCCGGTTTTAAATCCTCTCGCGCCGAGTTCTCGGCGGTCTATTCCTCCTCTATGCTCGGCGGCAGCCGCACGGCCTCGGGGGATGGGGTGCAAGTGGCCAACGTTTCGCAGAATTTTGCGCCCGGCGGGGTCATCACCAGCGAGGGCAGGGCGCTCGACATGCGCATTCAGGGCAGCGGTTTTTTTGTCATGAGTGACGCCGGTTCCATCAGTTACGGCCGGTCCGGGGCGTTCATCAAGGATGCGCAGAATTTTGTCGTCGACGCCCACGGCAGCCGCTTGCAAGGCTACGGGGTGACAGACGCCGGGGAGGTGATCAGCGGCGTTCGTACGGATCTGAAGATCGACGCGGCCGACATGTCGCCCAAGGCCACGGGCAAGATGGAGCAGACCCTCAACCTGAACGCGGCGTCGGCGTCACTTGGCGCCATTCCGCGCTTCGACCCTGGCGACCCGACTACCTACACGCGGGTTACCGGGCGGCTGATTCAGGACGCCGGTGTTCCGCCAACGGATCACGAGCTCAAGCAGTACTTCGTCAAGACTGAAGACGACAACTGGACGTCGTACATTCTCGTTGACGGCGTCAATCCGCTGGACCCGACCAGCACCGCGCCGCTGGAGATCGGTTTGCAGGTGTCTGCGGCGGGGAGGCTTTCGCTCACCGGCCCGACGGCGGCGGTGAAGATGATTTCCGACACCGAGTTGTCCCTGCAGACATGGCGCCCGGCGGTGAACGTCAACGGCACCTGGACCGCAAGCCCCGCGCCGTCTCCAGGACCGATCTCACTGCCGTTGCTGGACGGCGGCCTGCCCGTGCTCGACCCGGCCGATCCGCTCATGCCGCGGCCCGTGCCGACCTTCAATCCTGCGGACATCACCACCTACACCAAGGCGTCCACCTATGGCGTGTTCGACAGCCTCGGCATGCGCCACGAAATGACCCAGTATTTTGTCAAAGACGGCAGCAACAGCTGGAAGATGCATACGCTGATTGACGGGCGCAACCCGCAGGACCCGACCAGCACAGCGCTCTCGACGGCGAGCATGCTGTTCGACTCCGGCGGCTCGCTGCAATCGCTGATCGGCAGTCAATGGCTGACCGCCGCCAACAACACCCTGACCCTCGAAGGCTGGGTGCCGGCCAAACCGCTGGACGGCAACAAGCCGGGCGGGCGTTGGGGCGCGAATGGCGCCGTGGGAAATGCCGACGGCATTGTCATGGACTTCAACAAGCTCAGTCAGCACAACGCCGCCACCGGCAGCAGCAACATCGTGATCGATGGCCACACGGCAGGGCAGGCGAACCAGCTGACGATCGACAAGAGCGGCATGCTGATGATCGGCTTCAGCAATGGCCTGCACCGCAATGTCGGTCAGGTCATGCTCGCCAGCTTCGCCAACAACCAGGGGCTGCAGCCGGTGAGCGACACGCGCTGGGTCGAAACCCTGGCCTCTGGCGTGGCCAATTACGACATGCCGGGTGTCGGCACCTTGGGCAGTGTCATCGGGCACTCGCTGGAAGGCTCCAATGTCACGTTGACCAATGAGCTGGTCGAGCTGATCCAGGCGCAGACGGCTTATCAGGCGAACTCGAAAACCCTGTCGACGGAGGCGGAACTGATGCAGACGTTGATACGCGCGACCTGATTGCGCGCCCGCCGAAAATCACGATGTTGGAATGAACCTCGGCAGCCTCACCGGCCTCTTCCCGGCTGAAGCCGGTCCTACAAAAGCTGTGCGCAATCAGTGAGATTGGGTGTGAACGCTAACGTAGGACCGGCTTTAGCCGGGAAGGCGGCGTGTCGGGCGGTTGATTCATCACAGACAAACCGCCTTCGCGAGCAAGCTCACTCCCACAATCAATCCCGGCAGCCCAGCCGGCCTCTTCCCGGCTGAAGCCGGTCCTACAAAAGCTGTGCGCAGTCTGTGAGATTGCGTGTGAACGCGAACGTAGGACCGGCTTTAGCCGGGAAGGCGGCGTGTCAGACGATCAGTCCGTCACGGTCCAAACGAAACAACTCAAATCGAGCAATCCGACTTCACATACGCGGCGCTGATCCGCGTCCAGCCTTCGCCGGGACTGGTCTGGGCGCAGACCGTGCGGTGGGCGCCTTGCCAGAGGAAATAAGGTGCCGGCGCCGCCCAGGCGGCAAACGAGCAGGCAATCAATGTAAGGAGCAGGGCGGTGCGCAGACCCATGACGGTTTTCCGTAGTGACTGAAGCGAATTCACAAAACGCTGCAAGTTTCGCACCCCATGGAGAGTTTTCTGGCGCTCGCTGCCGTCGATTTGCAGGAAACCGGCGGTCCGCTGTCGCGCAGCGGCTCAAACCGGATCCCAGTCCGACAAATCCGGCCGGAATCATTGAAGAATCAACGCTTTGTATCACCGCTGAAAAACTGGTTCGATTATTGCTATGACCTGTTCAGTACAGCTACAGGCGGCAAGCGTCTGTCGGAGGAGGAAGACTGTGGACAAGTTGCTATACGTGGCCATGAGCGGAGCGTCGGAAAACGCCATCGCCCAAAAGGCCCATGCCAACAACCTGGCGAACGTTTCGACCAACGGGTTTCAGCGCGACCTCGAGCAGGCGCGCTCAATGCCCGTGTTCGGCGAGGTCAACCCGTCCCGGGCGTACGCCATGAGCGAACGTCCCGGGACCGACTTCAGCCAGGGCGCGATGGTCGACACCGGTCGTGATCTGGACGTCGCCGTCAAAGGCAATGGCTGGATGGCGGTGCAGACAGCCGACGGCGGTGAAGCCTACACCCGCACCTCCAGCATGAACATCGACGCCCTCGGCGTGTTGCGTGATGGCAATGGTTTGCCGGTCATGGGCAACAGCGGGCCGATTGCCGTGCCTCCGCAGCAGCAGATCGAGATCGGCGCCGACGGCACCATCAGCGTTCGTTCGCTGGGTGAGAGCCCGCAGGTCATGGCCCAGATTGACCGCATCAAGCTGGTCAAGGGCGACCAGACCACCATGGAAAAAGGCCCTGACGGTCTCATGCACACCAAGAGCGGCAGGCCGGCCCAGGCCGATGCAGACGTCCAGGTCGAGTCCGGGTTTCTGCAGGCCAGCAACGTAAACGCCGTTGACGAGATGACCTCGGTGCTGGCGCTGTCCCGCCAATTCGAACTGCACATCAAGATGATGAAGACCGCCGAGCAGGATGACGAGTCGATGGCTCGCGTCTTGCAAATGGGCTAATGACTGACAGCTTGCGCCGATAAACAGGCGCTCGAGGAGATTCAAACATGCTTCCGGCACTCTATGTTGCTAAAACCGGTCTGGCCGCCCAGGACACCAACCTGACGACCATTTCCAACAACCTGGCCAACGTTTCGACCACCGGTTTCAAAAGCGACCGCGCGGAATTCCAGGACTTGCTCTACCAGATCAAGCGTCAGCCAGGCGCCCAGTCCACTCAGGACAGCGAGCTGCCATCGGGCCTGCAACTGGGTACCGGTGTGCGCATCGTCGGCACCCAGAAAAACTTCACCGCCGGCAGCCTCCAGACCACCAACCAGCCGCTGGACATGGCGGTCAACGGCCGCGGTTTCTTCCAGATCCGTCAGCCTGACGGCACCTTGGCGTACACCCGCGACGGTACGTTTCACTTGGACAGCAACGGCCAGATCGTGACCGCCAACGGCTACGCGCTGGAGCCGGCGATCGTCGTGCCGCAAGACTCGCAGACCTTCACCGTTGGTGAAGACGGTACCGTGTCGATCACCACCTCGGCCAACACCGCGACCCCACAGATCATCGGCAACGTGCAGACCGCCGACTTCATCAACCCGGCCGGCCTGCAATCCCAGGGCGGCAACCTGTATCTGGAAACCGCTTCCAGCGGCGCTCCGCAGGTCGGTACTCCGGGCCTCAACGGTCTGGGCGTGGTCAAGCAGAACACCCTGGAAAACTCCAACGTCAGCACCGTTGAAGAGCTGGTGAACATGATCACCACCCAGCGTGCCTACGAGATGAACTCCAAAGTGATCTCGACCGCTGACTCGATGCTCCAGTACGTGACCCAGAACCTGTAAGCCGCTCTTGAAACGCCTGATGTCCTGCTGTGAAACACCTGATCAATTACGAGGGGCGCCTGAAAAACGCCTGCTACACCGCGAGGTTTTAAGTGTCATGAAACGGCTCTCTGTATTGCGGCTTTCCCTGTTGGCAGCTCCTGTGTGCGGTATCGCGCTGCTGACCGGCTGCGTTGCGCCTGCGGCCAAACCCAATGACCCTTATTACGCGCCGGTGTTGCCGCGCACGCCGCTGCCTTCAGCGGCCAGCAACGGATCGATTTATCAGGCCGGTTTCGAGCAAAACCTGTATGGCGATCGCAAGGCTTATCGGGTCGGCGACATCATCACCATCACGCTCTCCGAGAAGATGGCCGCCAGCAAAGCCGCCAGCTCCGGGATCAGCAAGACCAGTAAAACCAGCCTTGGTCTGACCTCGCTGTTTGGCGCTGGCGTCAGCACCAACAACCCGGTCGGTGGCGGCAATCTCAGCCTGGACGCCGGCTACACCGGCGACCGCGCCACCAAGGGCGACGGCAAGGCCGCGCAGAGCAACAGCCTGACCGGCTCGATCACCGTGACAGTCGCTGACGTCATGCCTAACGGCATTTTGCTGGTGCGCGGCGAGAAGTGGATGACCCTGAACACCGGTGACGAACTGGTGCGCATCGCCGGCCTGATTCGCGCCGACGACATCGCCACCGACAACACCGTGTCGTCGACCCGTATCGCCGATGCACGCATCACTTATTCCGGTACAGGCGCGTTTGCCGATTCCAGTCAGCCAGGCTGGTTCGACCGATTCTTCCTCAGCCCGTTGTTCCCTTTCTGATAGCGGGATAGCCATGATCACGTTCAAGCAACTGATAGCGGCAGCGCTGCTGTTCACCACCGCACTGGGCGCCCACGCCGAGCGCCTGAAGGACATCGCCAGCATTTCCGGCGTACGGACCAACCAGTTGATCGGTTACGGTCTGGTGGTGGGGCTCAACGGCACGGGTGACCAGACCACCCAGACGCCGTTCACCCTGCAGACCTTCAACAACATGCTCTCGCAGTTCGGCATCAAGGTGCCGTCAGGTTCTGGCACCGTGCAGCTGAAAAACGTCGCGGCCGTGGCCGTGTACGCCGACCTGCCGCCGTTCGCCAAGCCGGGCCAGCAGATCGACATCACCGTGTCGTCCATCGGTAACTCGAAAAGCCTGCGCGGCGGTGCCCTGTTGATGACCCCGATGAAGGGTATCGACGGCAACGTCTATGCCGTGGCCCAGGGCAACCTGGTGGTCGGCGGCTTTGATGCCGAAGGCCGCGACGGTTCGAAGATCACCGTCAACGTTCCGTCTTCCGGCCGTATCCCGGGCGGCGCATCGGTTGAACGTGCCGTGCCGAGTGGCTTCAACCAGGGCAACTCGCTGACCCTGAACCTCAATCGCAACGACTTCACCACCGCCAAGCGCATCGTCGACAAGATCAACGACATGCTCGGCCCTGGCGTCGCTCAAGCGCTGGACGGCGGCTCTGTGCGGGTGACCGCGCCGCTGGACCCCAACCAGCGTGTTGATTACCTGTCGGTGCTGGAAAACCTGGAAATCGATCCGGGCCAGACCTCCGCCAAAGTCATCATCAACTCGCGGACCGGCACCATCGTTATCGGCCAGAACGTCAAGGTCTCGCCGGCAGCCGTCACCCACGGCAGCCTGACCGTGACCATCACTGAAGATCCGGTGGTCAGCCAGCCGGGCGCGTTCTCCAACGGCCAGACCGCTGTGGTCCCGCGCTCGAAGATCAACGCCCAGCAGGAAATGCACCCGATGTTCAAGTTCGGTCCGGGCACCACGCTGGATGAAATTGTCCGCGCGGTTAACCAGGTGGGCGCAGCGCCAGGCGACTTGATGGCGATTCTCGAAGCACTGAAACAGGCTGGCGCGTTGCAAGCCGACCTGATCGTGATTTAAGAGGCAGACTCATGAGCATTCCAAGCGGCGGCACGACTGTCTCAAAGGCAGGTTCAGGTGATTCAGGGGCGTATACCGACCTCAACCGTCTGACTGCCATGAAAACCGGTGATCGCGACAGCGAGGGCAACCTCAAGAAAGTCGCGCAGGAATTCGAGTCGCTGTTCGTCAGCCAGATGCTCAAGGCCATGCGTTCGGCCAACGAAGTGCTGGCCAAGGACAACCCGATGAACACCGCGGCGACGCGGCAGTATCAGGACATGTACGACCAGCAACTGTCGGTGAGCATGTCACGCGAGGGTGGCGGTATTGGTCTGCAGGACGTGCTCATGCGTCAGCTGTCGAAAAACAAAGGCGCCGAAATTGCGCCGGCCAGCACCGGGCTTGTCGCCGGCGGCAAAACGGAGGCGAAGGCCGACGGCAAAGCCGACGCGCCTGCACAGGCCGGCCTGGCCACGCGCATTGCCCAGCGTCCGCTGTGGGCCACCCGTTCGGTGACCGCGCCGGAGGCCGGCGACGGTACCGTGCATAGCGACGTGGCGGCGCTCAATTCCCGTCGCCTGTCGCTGCCGAGCAAACTCAGCGACCGCATCATGGCCGGCATCGTCCCGAACACCGCCACCGCCACCGCCGCCGGCCAGGACGCGAGCACCAGCGCTACCACACTGAAGAACCGCATTGCCGTCTCCAATGCCGTGGCCGCCGCGAAAAGCGCAGGTTCCAAGGAAAATGGCGACTGGACGGTCGGGCCGCAGTACGCCGCCGACGCCGACGCTTATGTGCGCAGCCGCGTGCAGACGCCGCTCGCGCCGGGCAAGAGTGCATTCGCCAACCGTGATGACTTCGTCGCCACGATGATGCCGCTGGCCAAGGACGCCGCTGCGCGCATCGGTGTCGATCCGAGCGTGCTGGTGGCCCAGGCGGCGCTGGAAACCGGCTGGGGCAAATCGATCATGCGTCAGTCCGATGGCGGCAGCAGCCACAACCTGTTCGGCATCAAGGCACAGGGCGGCTGGAAAGGGCCGGAAGCCCGTGCGATCACCAGCGAGTTCCGCGACGGCCAGATGGTCAAGGAAACCGCGGACTTCCGCGCCTACGACTCGTACGCCAGCAGCTTCCACGACCTGGTGAGCTTCCTGCAGAACAACAATCGCTATCAAGAAACCCTGAAATCCGCCGATAACCCGGAACAGTTTGTGAAAGAGCTGCAGAAGGCCGGCTACGCAACCGACCCGTCTTATGCCAGCAAGATTTCTCAGATAGCGAAACAGATGAAGAGTTACCAGACCTACGCATCCGCCTCGGGCTCTTCCACGACTTTATAAGGTTTGAACCATGTCACTGATCTCAATCGGGCTTTCGGGACTCACCGCCAGCAGCGCAGCATTGACGACGATCGGCAACAACACTGCCAACGTCGACACGCAGGGCTACTCGCGTCAGCAAGTGATGACCGCCGCCGGGGCTCAGCAGAACATCGGCGTCGGTTTCATCGGCACCGGTACGACGTTGTCCGACGTGCGCCGCATCTACAACGGCTACCTCGATAACCAATTGCAGACCAGCACATCGCTCAACGCCGACGCCACCGCGTACCTGAGCCAGGCCAGCAAGCTCGACTCGATGCTGTCGGACAGCTCGACCGGCGTGAGCACCGTGCTGGCGAAGTTCTTCACTGACCTGAGCGCTCTGGCGTCCGGGCCGACTGACACGGCTGCGCGCACGACATTTCTGACCAGTGCATCGGCGTTGGCCGGTCAGTTCAACACCATCTCGGCGCAGATGAAGGACCAGAACGCCAGCATCAATACCCAGCTGACCACGGCAACAGGGCAGGTGAATGCACTGGCGTCGTCCATTGCCGTCCTCAACAAGCAGATCACCGAGACCCAGGCTTCCGGCGGTCAGCCCAACACGCTGCTCGATTCGCGGACCGAGGCGGTACGTCAGCTCAATGAACTGGTCGGCGCCAAGGTCGTTGAAAACAACGGCAGCTATGACGTGTACATCGGCACCGGCCAGCCGCTGGTCACCGGCACCACCGCCAATACCCTGAGCGCCGCGCCCAGTGACAGCGACCCCAGCGTGTATGCGCTGAAACTGAAATATCAGAACAACGAAGTTGATGTCTCCAGCGTGGTAACCGGTGGCTCGCTTGGCGGGTTGCTGCGTTATCGCAGCGACGTGCTGCAGCCGGCCGCCAGCGAGCTGGGCCGTCTGGCGGTGGTCGCTTCCGACCAGATCAACAGCCAGCTCAACCAGGGTGTGGACGCCAACGGCAACTTCGGCAGCAACCTGTTTATCAGCGTCAATGACCCGAGCCTGACCAGCCAGCGCAGCCTTGCCAACACCACCAACGATCAGTCTTCGGGCAACTTCGCGGTGTCCATTGCCAACAGCGCCGCGCTGCAGACCAATGATTACCAGGTGACCTTCACCGATGCCAGCGGCCAGTACAGCGTCAAGCGTCTGCCGGACGGCAGGGACATGGGTTCGTACAACACCAGCGCCACCACTGCGCCGGTCATCGACGGCTTCTCGCTGAAATTCAATGGCACCTCCACCGAGGGTGACAGCTTCAAGATCAGCCCGACCAAGACCGGTGCCGACGGTATCAAGGTGGTGATGACCGACCCGAAAGCCATCGCCTCGGCCAGTCCGCTGACCGGCAGCTCCATTGTGAGCAAAGGCTCGGGCACGCTCACCCAGCCTGTCTTGTCGACCCAGGCCGACATCTACAACCCGACCGCGACGGCCGATCTGCGTAACGCGCTGACGGCCTCGACGCCGATGCGTTTGCTCATGGGCGATGTCACCAATGGTGCTCAGAGCTATTCGCTGGTCGATGCACAGGGCGCGGAGGTCAAAGACAAATCCGGTAATGCGATCAAGGGTTCAATTGTTCCAGGCCAGTCCAACGACATCAGTCTGGAAGTGGGTTACACCGACTCGTCGGGCGCTGCGCAGTCGTTCAAGTTCGGCATGACCCTCGCCGGCTCGGCCAACAGTGGCGACACCTACAGCATCGCCATGACCGGCGCCGGGTCTCTGGACAACCGCAACGCGACCTCGGTCGGTACCCTGCAGACCAAACAGACCCTCGACAGCGCAGCCGGCAATGGCACGGGCATGAGCCTGAGCGGCGCCAACGCCAACATGATTACCACCGTCGGCAGCAAGGCGGCGCAGGGCAAGAATGATTCGACGGCCACCACCGCCGTCCTTACCCAGGCCAAGAGTGCGCGCGACAGCGTTTCCGGTGTTTCGCTGGATGAAGAAGCCGCCAACCTGGTCAAGTATCAGCAGTACTACACCGCTTCGTCGCAGATCATCAAAGCTGCTCAAGCCATTTTCAGCACGCTGATCAACAGTCTTTAAGGAATCGTAATCCATGCGTATCTCAACGACCCAGTTTTACGAAACCAGCGCCACGAACTACTCGCGCAGTTACGCCAACGTCACCAAAACCGGTGACGAAGTGGCCAGCCAGGTCAAGCTCAACACGGCCGGCGATGATCCGGTCGGCGCGGGCCGTGTGCTGCAGTTGCAGCAGCAGGGCACGATGCTCAATCAGTACAAATCCAACATCGACACGATCAATACCACCGTCGTGCAGACCGAGACGGCGTTGACGTCGATCACCTCGGCGATTCAGCGCGCGCAAGAGCTGGTACTGGGGGCGGCGAACACCTCGTTCACCGACAAGGACCGCCAGGCCAACGCCTCCGAGCTCAAGGAGTTGCAGGGGCAAATTCTCGGCCTGATGAACAGCCAGGACGCCGACGGTACCTACCTGTTCTCCGGGTCCAAGGGCACCACCGCGCCATACGCCGTCAGCTCCGACGGCACCTACAGCTATCAGGGCGACCAGACGCGCAACCTGCTGGCCGTTGGCACCGGCATCTCCATGGCCAGCAACACCACCGGCTGGGATGCATTCGAACAAGCGACCAACACCACGCGCACCTCAACGACCCTGGTCGCTGGCGCGGATGACGGCGTGATCTCGTTGTCCGGCGGCAGCGTCAGCAATGCCGCCACCTACGACACCAGTTTCACCGCCGGCCAGCCCTACAAGATCTCCTTCACCAGCAGCACGGCCTATACCATACTGGACAAGAACAACCAGGATGTGACAGGTGAGGCGTCGGCTGCCGGCAAGTTTGCGTCCACCAATTCGGCGAACCAGGCCATCACCTTCCGGGGCCTGGAACTGAACCTGAACATCAACCTGACCAAAGATCAGTACGCAAGCACCAGCGCCGCCGACGCGGCCGTCAAGGATCACACCTTCCAGCTGGGTGTTTCCCCCAGCACCGTGAGCACTTCGCGTCTGCCGGCGAACACCTCGACCGATGTGATCACCAGCTCGTTGGTGACCGATCAGGCCGCGTTCGACAAAACCTTCCCGTCGGGCGGCGCTGTCGTGCGCTTCACGGATGCCACCAACTTCAATCTGTACGCAGCGCCCTATGACCCGGCGACCAGCAAAGCGGTGTCCACCGGCACGCTGAGCGGTAACACGGCGACGGCCTCCGGCGTGACCTTCACCTTCAGCGGCACGCCGCCGGCGATGGCGGCAGGTGACCAGTTCACCGCGCAGTCTTCGACCCAGCAAAGCCAGAACGTGCTGAACACCTTGTCCAAGGTCATCACGGCGCTCAACGGCAAGGTCGATGGCGACCCGATTGCCCAGCAGAAACTGCAGGCCACGATGACCTCCACCATCGGTAACCTGAAAAGTGCGGCCGAGCAGATCATCAATGCCACCAGCGAAGGCGGTGCCCGGGCCAAGACCGCGACCGATCAGAGCGTGACCAACCAGACCATGATCGACAACGGCACCACCGAATCGGGCACGATCACCGCGTCCGACCCGGTCGATGCCATCGCCCGTCTGACCCTGCAGAAAACCATGCTGCAAGCCTCGCAGCTGGTGTTCACCCAACTGTCCGCGCTGAACCTGTTCAGCAAGCTGTAATCGGCCCAGCGGCGCGCGACACCTGACCAACAGGTGTCGCCACCGTTGAGCGTCAACCGTATTGTCAGCGGTTATGCCGATCCTCTCCCCGGGGTGCGGCGCCGCTCGTGAGTCCCGCCCGTGAATTCAGCTCCCCTCGTCAGCCTCGTCATTCCCGCCTACAACCCGCGCTTTTTCCAGCGAGCCCTGCTGGACGCCCTGGCCCAGACCTATCGGCCCCTTGAAGTGGTGGTCTGCGACGACAGCGCGACCGACGAGATCCAGCGCACGGTCGAAAAATACCTCGACTCAAGCGCGGTCACGCTGCGTTATGTGCGCAACCCCAAGCGTCAGGGCTTCGTCGGCAATTTGCTGATGTGCCTGCAGGAAGCGCAGGGTGAGTTCATCAAATTTTTCTGCGACGACGATCGGCTGTTTCCGGCGGCCGTCGCGCGTCAGGCGAGCATTCTGGTGGAACATGACGACGTCAGCCTGGTGCTGGCCCAGCGTTATTTCTGCGACCCCCAGGACGTTCAGTTGCCGGTGCGCATCGAGAACGCGCCGCTCGCCGAGTCCAGTTCGGTGTTCTACGGCGCCGACCTGCTCTCGGTGTTCGATATCTCGCCCACCAACTTTCTCGGCGGATTCAGCAGCTCACTGATGCGCCGCAGCGACGTGCAGGTGATTCTGCCGGCGCTCAGGGAAGTCGGCGAGGGCTTCACCGCGCTGGTGGATTTCGTGCTCTACGTGTGCCTGCTCAAGCGCGGCAACATGGTCATGCTCAACGATGTTCTCAGCGCCGAACGTTTGCACCCGGACCGTTTGAGCCGCCAGCAGTGGGTCAGGGACCTGATCAGCGACGAGCGGCAATGGCTGGGCAAGATGCTCAAGGCGCGGACCGGCGAAGACGCCCCCGAATATGGCTGGGTGCGCTTTGTGCCGCTGACCGAGGCGCTGGTGCAGCCTCGCGTCTGGCAAGAGCTGCCCCTCAGCCGCATGCTCGGTGACCGACAGGCCTCCTTGCCGTGGCGAGTCGGCACCGACAGCGAAAGTTTTGCCGAGCTGTACCAGCAGTGGCTGAGCTTCCGAACCCTGTTTGGCGCCGATCGGCTGCGCGTGGCGGATAACGTCGCCACCTGGCCGTCGCAGCCGAAGATGGTGGCGGTGGTGCTCGACGAGCATGCCAGTGCCGCCGGAGTCGCCATGACCCTTGGCAGTCTCGACGCACAGTTGTATGCCGCCGAACTGACCCTGGTGCTGTCCAGCGCCTGCGAGACGCCCGTGCTCGACGGCCGCGTGTTCACCTTGCCGCTGCAGCCCGACTGGCTGGCGCAACTCAATGACCCGTTGCCCCAGCTTGAGCGGGGCGACTGGTGTTACTTGCTGCGGGCGGGGGATCGGCTGACCGATTGTGCGTTGCTGATCCTTGCCGAACGCGCGGCCCACTCGCCTGACGTGCTGTGCCTGTACGGCGACGAAGGCGCGTTGCATGAAGGCGAATCGGCCGAGCCGGTGTTCCGGCCTGACTTCAACCTCGACCTGCTGCGCAGTTATCCCTACGTCGGTCGCGTTCTGGCGTTTCAGATCGATGCGCTGGTCAGGCTCGGCGGTTTCGATTCGGCCTACGGCGAACTCGCGCCCCATGACGCCATTTGGCGCCTGACTGAAGCCCACGGCGTGGTGGTTCAGCACGTTTCGGAAATCCTCGTCGAGTCGCAGTTCCCGTTTCAGGCGTGGCTGGCGCTGGATGAGGTCATGGCGCAAAACGCCCCGGTGCTCCGCGCACATCTGCAGCGCATGGGCATTGCTCATCAGCTGCACGAGGTGGAAGGGCAGTGGCTCAATCACGTGGAATACCTGAGTGACGCGCGTCCGCTCGTCTCGATCATCATCGTCCATCAGGACCAGTTGGCGGCGTTGCAGCGCTGCGTC
This sequence comes from Pseudomonas sp. W2Oct36, assembly GCF_041060465.1. Lineage (NCBI taxonomy): Bacteria > Pseudomonadati > Pseudomonadota > Gammaproteobacteria > Pseudomonadales > Pseudomonadaceae > Pseudomonas > Pseudomonas sp. W2Oct36. Next base: position 2,123 of record NZ_JAUERW010000004.1, on the reverse strand, counting down.
GAGTCGCTGCTGTCGAAGACCCCTTACGATCATTTCGAAGTGCTGATCGTCGACTGCGCCAGTCAACAGCCGGAGGCTCGGTCCTGGCTGGCGGACATGCAGCAGATCGGTGGCGACACCCTGCGCGTCCTGCATTACGAAGGGCAGGGCAATGGCGCCGATGTGCGCAACTTCGCCGCTGGCCATGCCCGGGGCGAGCACTTGCTGATGCTCAGTGTGTATGCGGTGGTCGCCGACTCCGCGTGGCTGGGCGAACTGGTCAATCACGGGCGGCGCGAAGAAGTGGGCGTGGTCGGCGCCAAGCTGTTCACCCCCGAAGGCTACATTCTCCAGGCCGGGCTGATTCTGGGTTACCACGGCCCGGCCGGCCCTGCGTTTTTTGGCGAGCCACTGCACGCGCCCGGTCATCTGCTGCGGTTGCAGGCGGCCCAGGACCTGAGTGCGGTGGGCGGGCACTGTCTGCTGGTGCGGCGCGCGTTGTTCGAGCAGCTCGGCGGCCTGAACGGCGATGAGTTCAGCGGCAGCCTGAGCGAAGTGGATTTCTGCCTGCGCGTGCGGGAGTCCGGTCATCTGGTGGTCTGGGCACCCCGTGCGGTGTTGGCGATCGGCGCCTCGACACCGGCGGAACAGGTCCGCGATAAACAATCCCAGGTCGACGATCAACACGCCTTCTACAAACGCTGGCTGCCGATCCTCGCCCGTGACCCGGCCTACAACCCCAACCTGCGCCTGACCGGTTCGTTCTACAGCCTGGAACCCGGCCTTAAAAAAGGCTGGAACCCTTATTCATCGCGACGTTTGCCCAATGTGCTGGCGATCCCGGTCAACAGCACGGCGGTGGGTCACTACCGCGTGTCCCAGCCGTTTCTGGAGCTGGAGGCCGACGGCCGAATCGGCGGACGGATGAGCTACGACCTGCCGTCGATCATCGAGCTGGAGCGTCAGTCGCCGGACGTGATCATCGTTCAGTGCCGCTACAGCCAGAATTCCATCGATCAGGTCGCCAGCCTCAAGGCGTACTCCAACGCCCGGCGCATCTACGAGCTGGACGACTACGTGATCAGCGTGCCGAAAAAGAACGGCCATCTGCGCAGCATGCCATCGAACATGGAAGCGATGGTGCGTCTGGGCACCAGCCTCTGTGATCGGGTGGTGGTTTCGACGGTGACGCTGGCCGATGCACTGTCGGGGATGCACCACGACATCCGCGTGGTGCCGAACATGCTGGCGTCGCAACTCTGGACCGGCCTGCGCAGCCAGCGCCGCACTTCGAAAAAGCCTCGGGTCGGTTGGGGCGGCGGGACCAGCCATGCCGGGGATCTGGAGATCATCGCCGAGGTCGTGCGCGAGCTCGCCGATCAGGTCGAGTGGGTGTTCTTCGGCATGTGCCCCGAGTCGTTGCGCCCGTACGTGCACGAGTTCCATCCGTCCGTGGGCTTGCTGGCCTATCCGGCAAAACTGGCGGCGTTGAACCTTGACCTCGCGCTGGCGCCGCTGGAACACCACATTTTCAACGACTGCAAAAGCAACCTGCGCCTGCTGGAATACGGCGCCTGCGGCTACCCGGTGATCTGCACCGACACCCGGGCCTACGACGGCTACCTGCCATGTACTCGTGTTATGACCAACAGCACCGCCGAATGGCTCGAAGCGATCCGCATGCACCTGGCCGACCCCGACGCCAGCTACCGCATGGGCGATGAGCTGAAAGAAGTGGTCATGCGCGACTACGTCCTGCGCGGCGACAACCTTCAGCACTGGGTCAACGGCTGGCTGGCGGATTAGCCGCGCTGTTTTAGTGGGACCGGCTTCAGCCGGGAAGAGGCGAGCATGTGCACCCTCAACCCTGCGGTGTGACGAATGACGTCTTCCCGGCTAAAGCCGGTCCTACTGACGATACGCGGCGTGAATGTAGGACCGGCTTCAGCCGGGAAGAGGCCGGCATGTGCACCCTCAATCCTGCGGCGTGACGCCTGACGTCTTCCCGGCTAAAGCCGGTCCTACCCGCGTTCACCCCAATCCCACTGACGGGACGCGGCGTGAATGTAGGACCGGCTTCAGCCGGGAAGAGGCCGGCATGTGCACCCTCAATCCTGCGGCGTGACGCCTGACGTCTTCCCGGC